>JADFKK010000110.1 GCA_022564995.1 Planctomycetota bacterium
GCACGGCTGAGGGCGAGGTTTCGCTGGCGCAACCGCGTCGCCGGACCGAACGGACTGCGGCACGTCGGCGCCTCCGTGCGACGGCCGTAGACGTGGCCCTGGGCGGCGGAGAACTGGACGTGTTGGCCTGGCGGGCACGGCATGGACGTTCGCACGCGCGACGAGCCGATCGATAAGAACCGGCACGATGGATGACTCAGTTTCAGCACTTTGAACGAAGTAGACGGAGGAAATGCTCGTGAGGTGATCAGCCAATTCAAGCGATTTGCCCGCCCAGCGGTCCGGTTTTGCACGCCCTGACGCTCGTCCTCGGGACATTTCCTTGATGAGGTTACCCCCCATTAGATCTGCAATTCTTACGATGGCGGCCCCGCGGGGGATAAAGTTTGCGAATCTCGACTATTTTTGGACAAGTTGCTTGACTTCGCAAAATCCGCGTATTAGGATCAGCCTTAAATGGGCGTTGCCGTCCGTTTCCGTTCCGGCGGGTTGTAGCAATTGGGTAGCCAATGCAATCTTTACAACAGAACTCTTCAGTAACACCAACGCCTGTCTGAAAAAACAACAACAGGACTGCACCGCAATCAAGGAGTTTATGCAATGAAACATTTATCGTTTGTATTCAGCTTTGTCTTGGTTCTCGCCATGACGATAGGAACGGCGCGCGCCGACCTCAGCATTGAGGTGCGTGAGGTCACAGCCGATTCGGGGACATTTGAGTCGGGCATGGCGGACCGCGTCCCCGATGGGTTTACTGCGTGGCAGCTTATTGTGGACACCAACGTGAAATGGGTCGGAAGCCAGTTGGACGTGGAACTCACCGAGGGCACCATCCTTCTCGCTACAAACTCTCTTCTGCGGAATGTTTCTGCTGGCGGCGCGCACCTACCGCCTAACGCGGCGTTCTACGCTATTCCCGATGATGGGTTGTTTGTCGGGACGAACGAATTGCCGTTTGTCTCGCATGTCAGTGCCCCAGGTGTCACCGGCGCCGGTCAGCGCCGAGCCCCTGCACCAACCCCCAATCCGCTTCGCGCAGGCGATGTTGGCCATACGCTCACACCGACAGTGATGATCACCGACTGGGTCGACCCTGATCCGTTGAGCGACGACTCGGTGCCGGGTGTGCATGTGATCGGAATGATTACGCTAAGCGACGACGCCGCAGGAACATTTTTGTTGCGCGTCGTGGACACAGATACGGTCGACCAGAAAGATCCTCCCCGTCCTGCTAACCCGGCCATCATCCAAGCCCAAATTATCGAAGGTCAAATTGTGATTCCCGAGCCGACGACATTCGTGCTCGCCGCTTTGGGCATGATGGGCCTCGGTTTCATCCGTCGCCGCCGCAGAGCCTAAGCGGCCGCTGCGAAGGCAGATTTGGATAAATTCAAGGGCGCCCCGGAATACCGGGGCGTCCTTTTTTTGTAGATCCCGCTTGCCGAGCGGGATTTGATGTACGTGCGTTTTCAAGACTCTGGATTAGGATTGACTGTTTGGAATAGTAACCCAAAGCGTAAGTTTTGAAGTCGCGAATTTTTTTAGTCCCGGAGGGACGGCATCGAATAGCCTGGGGCGCAAGCCCCAGGGATCATGTCGATGATCCAGCGGGGGGCGACACACAGTGCGACGTCATCCGATGTCGCCCCTCCGGGGCTTTTAGAACTTGATTCGACCACGATTTCCTGGGGCTCACGCCCCAGGCTATTCGATGTCGCCGCTCCGCGGCTGATTTACGCGACTTCAAAAAGCGTAGGTGATGATTGCTGCAAGTGAGTTTCGTTCTCGCTTCCGCAACGGGTTACGATGTATACCCACCAGGTTCCTTCCGGCAAAAGGAACCTACGGCCTTTCTCATGGGCTGGGTGGAAAAAGCGCGTACAATGGGAATATGACCGCCGCCAAAACATTACCGCCGAAACCATGCCGGCTGTTGCGGGGTTAGAGATAGGTGGAAGGAGAAACTAGATGAGGCTGTTTTCAATCTATCTATCGATTATCGTGCTGGCGATTTGCGCCACGGCCCGCGCGGCTCCCGTCGCTAGCTTTCCCGATCCGCATCTTGTGCCCGATGTGGCCGGGCAACGACTGGCGGTGGTGGTCACCGACGCTGATCCGGTCAATCGCGTCAACATGACGATCCGCGCCGCCGTCAACGGAGGCGGGCCGGATTGGCAAGCTGGCTTGGAGTTGGGGCCTGTTATCAGCGACATCGAGGTCGATGCGGCCGGAACCCTCTTCGGCACCACCATTTTCAGCGGTGCCACGTTTCTGTTGGACGAGACGACTTCCTTTAGCCCTCAACTTCGCCAGCGTGATGTCGAAGCCGACGACGCCGACGAGGCCGCATTCAACGGCTTGGCGACCCTGCTGGTAATGGACACCACCGGCCTGGGCGTCGGTCATCACACGATCGACCTGAGCACCGACGTGGGCGACACGGCCTTCGGACCAGACAGCGTCACGACCCAAGCCACGTTGACCGTGTCGGCACTGTCCGACCTGACGAACAATTTGTTCGTCGACTTCGAGGATCTGACGGTGCTCTTAGCCAATTGGAACCAGAACGGCGGGCGACTCCAAGGAAATCTGGTCGACCCGCTTAGCACTACCGTTGGCTTTGGCGATCTGACGGTGCTGCTGTCGGAGTGGACCGGGCCGGGCCCAGGCCCATCGCCGGAAGCCGCAATCGGAGTCGGCGCCGCCGTGCCGGAGCCGTCGACGCTGTTGTTGTCCGCTCTAGGGCTGATGTCCCTGTTCGCGCGGGGGCGCCGTAGATCCCGCTTGCCGAGCGGGATTTGACGCGCGTTACTAGACGGACATCGCCACTTAATGCGAAGCTAGCACGATCAAGTGCTTGCGCCGTCAACGATTGTGGACCATCGAATGGTTTTCTTTTGAACCCTGAACATTTCAACATCACAGCAGGCAGAATGATGGAGGGCAGAATAATACGCGCGTGCGGACTTTATTCTACAACCCATCATTGTTTCCACTTATTATTCTGCCCTCCATTATTCTGCCTACCTTCTACCTTCTTCTCTAAGCCAACCTCTGAGGTGGACCCCAGTGTTTGAACAGAAGAACGCTCAGGTTGCAAAGGAAAACGGAGAGGGTCAAGAAATTATTTTTGCAGTTCGTTGTAGCTCGCAACCATTTCAGACCCTCACTGTGCTGTCGCAGCCCTAAGTGGCGCTGTCAAATTAGATCCCGCTTGCCGAGCGAGATTTGATGCGCGGGAACGGCTTTCCCTTTTGGTTGAGCGCCCCAGCCAGACCCCTTTCGGCAGAAGGAGCCTACTGTTCCGGCAGGTCGTGGCCGAGTTTGTCGCGCTTGGTGGCCAGATAGTCGCGGTTGTGCTCGTTTTGCTGCGGGGTGATGGGGATTTGGTCGACCACCTCCAGATCGAAGCCGCCGTAGATGAAGGCGTCGGTTTTTTTTGGGTTGTTGGTCAGCAGCCGCACCTTCGAGAGCCCCAGATCCTTGAGAATCTGGATGCCGACGCCGTAATCGCGGGTGTCGGCCTTGAAGCCCAGGGCCAGATTGGCCTCGACCGTGTCGAGCCCCTGGTCTTGCAGGTTATAGGCCTTGATCTTCTCGACCAGCCCGATGCCCCGGCCCTCCTGGGGCAAATAGACGAGCACGCCGGCCCCTTCCTGGCCGATCATCTCCAGGGCCAGACGTAACTGGTCTCCGCAATCGCATCGCAGAGAGCTCAGCAGATCGCCCGTGAAGCATGAAGAGTGCAGCCGCACCAGCGGAAAAGGCACGCGGGCTAGGTCGCCAATCACCAAGGCCAACGGCTGTTGGCTCTCGTACTGAACGCCGTAGGCGATGATCGTGCCGGGTCCGTAACGGGTCGGCAGTTGGGCCTCGGCCTGGCGAAACACCAGCTTTTCCCTGCGGCGACGATGCCGAATCAACTCCTCGATGGAAATGATCTCCAGGCCGTTCTGCCGGGCCAATGCGAACAGATCGTCGCGCCCAGCCCGATCGCCCGTTTCGTCGAGAATCTCACACAGCACACCCGCCGGCCGGCAGCCGGCCATGCGAGCCAGATCGACGGCCGCCTCGGTATGCCCCGCGCGCCGCAGCACGCCGCCCTCTTTGGCAATTAACGGAAACAGATGACCGGGGCGGACCAAGTCGCTCGGGTCGCTGTCGGGGTCGACAATGGCCGAGATCGTCATCGCCCGCTCCTGAGCGGTGATTCCCGTCTTGCACCGCCGGTGATCGACCGGCACGGTGAAGTTGGTGCCCAGCGGCGCCGTGCTCTGTTCGACCATCGCGTCGAGCCCCAGCCGGGCCGCGACCTCGGGCAAGATCGGCATGCAAAGCTGGCCCCGCCCGTGGGTGATCATAAAATTGACGATTTCCGGCGTGACCCGTTCGGCGGCACAGACAAAGTCACCCTCGTTCTCGCGGTCCTCGGCGTCGACCACGATGACCAGCTGGCCGTCGGCAATGGCCTGTAGCGCGCTTTCAATGGTAGAGAACTCGGCGGACATGAAGTTGGACCCTCGTAGAATCGTTCGACGCCGGCTGCGGTTATCCGCTTATTTCCCCGACGACAAAGGTGTATTATAGACGGCCGGGCGGGAACTTGCAGGGCGGGGTGCGGCCAGCGGTCGCGGCTTTATGAGGCTAACGGCTACGCAATTATGCTCGATCGGGAAGAATACGTCGAACAGGCCCATTTCTTCGGGGTGCTGCGCGAGCGGCTCAAGGAGCAGCATCCGATGCAGGACACGCTGGTGCTGCTGCGTGAGGAGATTCTCTCGACGACCAAGCTGCCGATGGCGATCGACTTTTTGGCCAGCGAGCTTCGTCACTCGGGCATGCTGAGCACGGCAATGGCCCGGCTGGCACATTATTTTACGCCGTTTCAGACGTACGTCATGTCTGAGGCCGAAAACGACGAGGGTCGCTTCGATCTTGTCGTGGCGCTCGATGTGCTCCAGCGCGAGGCCGCCTATCGAGCGAAAGGGGCCACGGCCGCGAGCCTGTTTCTGTACGAATTCGAGGTGCTCTGCCGCAACCGCCTGAGCTACGAGCGGGGCCTCGATGCGGTCGCCGCCGACCCGATCTTCGACGACGGCTGGCGGACGTGGATCAACACGGTGCGGCGACAGATCGGCATCGTTGAGTTCGCCGATTTGTTGTACGTGCGGAGCGAGACTTACCGCCAGGAGCAGCAGCAGCGGGGCATCTCACCGGAGGAGGGGAAGCCGATGTTGTTCGGGGATCGTGAGGGGCGAATCGCCAGGGCCAGCCGGCAGAAGGATCCGCTGCTGCTGTTTTCCGCCTTGCATCGCCAGCTTGGCTATCCGCCCGTCCCGCGGCCGAAACCGCCCGACGAGTCAGTTCAGATGGTGCCGCAACTCTTACGTCGGATGAATCGCCTGGAGAGCCGCGTGAAAATGATCGAAGAAGAACACCGAGGCGGCATCGATCTGGAGCAGTTTTACGGCCCGTCGGATGAGGAGAAGGCGTAATTCGTGGCACAGGCGTCCCGCCTGTGGATCACCCGCGAGGCGCCGCTGCCACGAACTCTCTCACCGGCGCGACCGCGGGTCGCGGCTTGACACGCGCGGCCTTGTTGCGGTCAAGCCAAGGTGGTACGCTTGCGTTAAAAGGGTATCGGTTATTCCGATAAAGACAGCCTACGGCAAAAGGGCCGTATTGCGCTGGCCTTGCGGCGATTGGGGCCGTATCATTGGTCAGAGGATTCGAGCGACCCTGGGCGGAACTCCAGAGGCTCGATTCCTCCGCGGTGATGCAATGCGGGCGGCGCGAAGAGGGGTGAATATGTCATTTGAAGTCAATCTAAACAGCGAGACGGTCGATGCGGTTCACCCGTATCCGCCGCGTATCGTGGCGCCCGGCGTTACGGTTCGCGCCGTGATGGAGCAGATGAGAGACCTACGCGAGGGCAGCGTGCTGGTTTGCCGCGACGAAATACTGGTCGGCATTTTTACCGAGCGCGACGCCCTGCATCTGATGGCCCGTGAGGCCGATCTCGACGTGCCGCTGGAAGATGTGATGACCGCAAACCCGGTAAGTATCCGCGCCGATACCACGGTCGGCGAGGCGATCCGCAGCATGTCGAGCGGCGGATATCGCCGGCTACCGATCGTCGACGACGAGGGCCGCCCCGTGGGGACGGTAAAAACTTCTGGAATCTTGCACTATTTGGTCGAACATGCACCCGAGGCTGTTTACAATCTACCTCCGACGCCGCGTCCGGTCACGCAAGAGCGTGAAGGGGCGTAGCAGCCTGCCGAGCCGTCGACTCATTCCCACCTGCGATGGTTCTATAGAAGGAACAGAAAGCTGAAATGTCTGCGACGAGTGATGTGCGAAAGCCGGTCGTAACGATCGACGAGGCAACCATACGGTTTTGTGGCGATTCCGGCGATGGAATGCAGTTGGCCGGGAAGCAATTGACCGATACGTCGGCCTTGTTCGGCAACGACGTGGCGACGTTTCCGGATTTCCCGGCCGAAATTCGCGCGCCCCGGGGCACCAAGGCCGGAGTCAGCGGTTTTCAGATCCACATCGCCTCGCGCGATATTCACACGCCCGGCGATGAGGTCGACGCGCTGGTGGCGATGAATCCTGCGGCGTTGGTCACCAATCTGTCGGATCTGGTCGATCGAGGCGTGGTGATCGTCGATAAGGATGCCTTCAACAAAAAGGGCCTGGCGCTGGCCAAGCTCCAGACCAATCCGCTGGACGACGGCACGCTCGACGGCTATACCGTATTTCCGGTCGAGATCACCAAGCTCACCCGGCTGGCGGTCGAAGACTGTGGTCTAAGCAGCATGAAGGAGCGCGACCGCTGCCGCAATTTCTACGCCATGGGGTTGGTCTACTGGCTGTACGACCGCTCGCTCGACCAGACGCAGCGATACATTGAAGAGAAATTCGGCAAACGGCCCTCGGTGGCCGACGCCAACCGCAACGCCCTCATCGCCGGTTACAACTACGGCGAAACGACCGAAGCGTTCATCAGCCAGTATCACGTGCCGCAGGCCAAGCTTCCGGCGGGAACCTACCGCAACATAACCGGCAATGAGGCCCTCGCCTGGGGTGCGATCGCGGCGGCCCAACTCAGCGGCTGCGAGCTGTTTTATGGCTCCTATCCGATCACGCCGGCCAGCGACATCCTGCACGAAGTGACCAAGCACAAGAACTTCGGCGTGCGAACCTTTCAGGCCGAAGACGAAATCGCCGCGGTCTGCGCGAGCATCGGTGCCGCGTTCGGGGGTGCGATGGCGATGACCGGCACCAGCGGGCCGGGCATTTGTCTCAAGGGCGAAGCGCTCGGTCTGGCCGTGATCCTCGAATTGCCGCTGGTAATCATCAACGTCCAACGCGGCGGCCCCAGCACGGGCCTGCCCACCAAGACCGAACAATCCGACCTGTTGCAAGCCATGTTCGGGCGCAACGGCGAAAGCCCCATGCCGGTGATCGCGGCCAGCGGGCCGGCCGATTGCTTCGACACGATGCTGGAAGCTTGGCGCATCGCCGTGACCTACATGACGCCCGTGATACTGCTCAGCGACGGTTACATTGCCAGTGGGGCCGAGCCGTGGCGCCTGCCGGACGTCAGCGAACTTAAGAAAATCTTCGTTCAGCACCCCGAGCCGCCGACCAACGGCCAGACGTTTGAGCCCTATGCTCGCGACGAGCGGATGGCCCGGCCGTGGGCGCTTCCCGGTACGCCAGGGCTGATGCACCGCATCGGCGGTCTGGAGAAGCAGGATCTTACCGGCGACGTGTGCTACGATCCGGATAATCACCAGCACATGACCGACCTGCGTGCGGCCAAGGTGGCGGGCATCGCCGACGACATTCCGCCGCAGGAAGTCGAAGGCGTCGAGCAAGGCGAGCTGCTGGTATTAAGTTGGGGTGGCACCAAGGGCGCTTGCAAGACGGCAGTGCTTCGAGTGATCGACAGCGGCGGCTCGGTGGCCCACGCTCACCTGCGTTACCTCAACCCGTTTCCCGCCAACCTCGGCGAATTGTTGGGCCGTTATGAGAAAGTGTTGATTCCCGAGTTGAACATGGGCCAGTTGCGAATGTTGATTCGCAACGAGTTCCTGGTCGACGCCATTGGGCTTAACAAAGTGAAAGGTAAGCCGTTCGCCGTCTCGGAATTGGTGGCGGCGATTGAAGAGCAGATTTGAGGAGGATTTAGCTAGGAGCGAGGGACAAAGAAGGATCTAGGAGCGAGGGACTAGGATCTAGTCGCAAGCGTTCACATCGCGATCCTAATCCCTAATCCCTAACTCCTAACTCCTAACTCCTAACTCCTGACTACTAACCGCTGACTCTGGGCGCGACCACTGGTCGCGGCTTTACACGAACCGACCAACTATGAGTATGCAAACTGAATTGCCCGTTCTTTCGTCTGCTGATTTCGCCAGCGATCAGGATGTTCGCTGGTGTCCTGGCTGCGGCGATTATTCGATTCTCGCCCAGATGAAAAAGGTACTGGCCGGAATCGGCGTCGAACGAGAGAAAACGGTCTTCGTTTCGGGGATCGGCTGCTCCAGCCGCTTTCCGTATTACATGAACACCTACGGGATTCACTCGATCCACGGCCGCGCGCCGGCCTTCGCCACGGGTCTGAAGGCTTCGCGGCCCGACTTGACGGTGTGGGTCATCACGGGCGACGGCGACGGGCTGAGCATCGGCGGAAATCACCTGATGCACGCCATTCGCCGCAATCTCGACATCAACATCGTGATGTTCAACAACCAGATTTACGGACTGACCAAGGGCCAGTATTCGCCCACTTCGCCGCTGGGCAAGGTGACCAAGAGCACGCCGATGGGCGCCATCGACAATCCGCTGCATCCGCTGTCGATCGCCATCGGCTGCGAAGGCACGTTCGTCGCCCGCACGATCGACATGAACATTAAACATCTGGCCGCCACGTTGCGCCGGGCCGCCGATCATCGGGGCACGGCCTTCATCGAGGTCTACCAAAATTGCAACGTGTTTAACGACGGCGCCTTCAGTTACGCCACGGACCGCAATACCAAGGCAGACACTGTGATCGAGTTGGAACACGGCAGGCCGCTGATCTTCGGCAAGAACCGCGAGAAGGGAATTCGTCTTAACGGCATGGAGCCCGAGGTGGTCGAACTGGGCAAGGGCATCACCGAGGACGACCTGCTGTTTCACGACGAGAAGGCACCGGAGCCGAGCTTGGCCTATCTGCTCAGCCGGATGCGTTATCCCGAATTCCCCGAGCCGATCGGCGTGTTTCGCGCCGTCGATCGGCCGCGCTACGACCAGATGCTCAACGATCAGATCGCCAAGGCCCGCGAGCAGCAGGGCGAAGGTGATTTGCAGGCGCTGATTCACTCAGGCGAAACGTGGAGCGTGTCATGACTTCTTGCCCCGACTGCGGCCATGAAAACATCGACGGCGTCGACGAGTGCGAAGCCTGTCAACAGCCGCTCACCCGGCTGAGCATTCCCCGCCCAAAAACGCCCATCGAAAAGAGTATTTTGCGAGATCGTATCGACGTGCTCCAGCCACGCGAGCCGCTCGTGGTCGAGCCTGGGGCGCCGGTTTCGATGGTGCTCAAGCTGTTGGTGGCCCACTCCGTGGGCTGTGTGATCGTGGTCGAAGACGGCGAGCCGGTCGGCATCTTCAGCGAGCGCGACGCGCTGGTCCGCTTGGGCCCAGACGCCGCGAAGCACGGTGACCGGCCGATCTCCGACTTCATGACACCCTCGCCGGTGATGCTCGAAGCCGACAACGCCATCGCCTTCGCCTTGCAGCGGATGGACGCCGGCGGATATCGTCACCTGCCGATTCTCAACGACGGCCGGGTGGTCGGCGTCATTTCGGTCCGCGATATTCTCCGCTACATCACCGAACAACTGCTCACGGCGGAGACGGCGTAGGGTGAGTGGGGAACAAGGGTGCCATGGGCAGCTTGCCTGCCCTTGTTGCGAATTGGGATGGCGGCAAGGGCGGGCAAGCCGCCCATGGCACCCGGTAACCTTACGCGTAATCCTGCGTCGTCGGCTTAATCACCAACTCGGCCACGTGCGCCCTCGGCGGCAGAAGAGCGATCATCAGCACGGCGGCGGCGCAATCTTCCGGCTGCAATATCTGCGCGCGATGTTCGTCGCTGACTTTGACCGGCCGGCCGTCGAGAATCGGGGTGTTGACCTCGCCGGGGTAGACGTTGGAGACGCGAATGCCGAGGTGGCCGTCTTCGAGCGCCACGGCGGTTCCCAGGGCGGTCATGGCGAATTTCGAGGCGGCGTAGGCGACCCCGCCGAGCGTCGAGGCCCGCTTGCCGGCGATCGACGAGATGTTCACGATCAGCCCGTCGCGCCGCTCGCGCATGGCCGGCAGCACCGCCTGCATGCAGTTGAACGCACCCGTGACATTGATCGCGATCAGCTTGTCCCAGTTTTCGGGCGTCGTCAGGGCCATGCTGCGCTCGCGAATGTTCACACCAGCGCTGTTGACCAAAATGTCGATCTGCCCGAGCTGCGCTGCGGCGTAGGTAAACAACGCCGCGGTGCTGTCGCGGTCGGAAACGTCGAGGGCGTGGGCCAGCAGCGGCGGATCGCAGTCGAACGACTGGGCCGCCTCGCGCACCACCTCCTCGCGGCGCCCGGCGATCAGCACCCGACATCCCTCGCCGGCCAGCGCCTGGGCAATCCCCAGCCCGATCCCGGTTCCGCCGCCGGTGACTACTGCGTTTTTTCCCTGAAGTCTCATTCGCTGTTCTCCCGGATAGGAACGACTCAATAAATATTGCCGATTAGCCGATCCCTGGCGAGCGGCGGTCGTGAGGCCGCTGGTATTTCCGCCATTGCGTCGACATTTTCGCTTGTTGGCGTATTACCCCCGAGCTAACGCTTGGGGCTCGCCTGTGCCCACCATGTTGATTTTCGGCCGCCAGTGAGGTTTTCGGTTGACCGTCATCGTGCAACGGCGCGAAAAGGACGTTATAAGGGGATTGGGGGCTGGAGGCTAGGGACTGGGGATTGCGTGAGCGGCTTCGTGCTTGCGAGTCGGGCGGCGATGAAGAATAATGGGGGTGCCCTGGGCGGCTCGCTCGCCCTTGTGCGACCATGACGAATCCGGGACGAGGCTTTGCCTGAAAACATCAGCCGCGGGGCGCTAGCCCCCGGTTCCGTGGAGAGATCGTCTCCAAGAAACCGTGGGCTAGCGCCCCGCGGCTGATTGCCAGCCCACATGCTTAAACAAGTTTGTAGGAGGCGACTCCTACACCTAGAGGAATCAGCTTGATGGCAGCCAAGACAAATCAACTCGACACGCACATCGAGATTGTCACGCCTGAGAACATTGCGTTCCAGTATCGTGTGGCGGGGCCGTTTCGTCGGTTGCCGGCCTGGCTGATCGATCTGGCCATTCGAGGTGTCGCGTTATTCGTTGTGTCGATGATCGTTTCGATTATTGGCGGAGTTCCAGCGTTGGGTGACCTCATCGTATTTCTTTATTACGTGCTGCAATTCGTCATCGTCTTCTTTTACGGTGGGCTGTTCGAGGCGATGTGGAATGGACAGACGCCGGGCAAGCGGCTGCTGCGCATCCGCGTGGTGACCGATCGAGGCGAACCGATCAACGCCGTTCAGGCCGTGCTGCGCAACCTGATGAGATTTGCCGACGCGATGCCGGGGACTTACCTCGTCGGATTAGTCGCCGCGTCGATGAACCGGCGTTTCCAGCGACTCGGCGATCTGGTCTGTGGCACGATGGTCGTGATCGAAGAACGCCCTTGGCTGTATGGCGTGACGCAGATCAACGAGCCGGAGGCGATTCGCCTGGCGGGTTACCTGCCGGCGAATTTGGAGATACCGCGAAGCCAGCGGCGAGCACTTTCTGCTTACGTCTCGCGGCGGCGAAATTTCACGGCCGGTCGCCGGGCCGACATCGCCAGGCACCTGGGTGAACCGCTCCGCCAACAGTTCGGCTTGCCGGTCGGAACGAGTCACGATCTGCTGCTCTGTGCCGTGTATTACCACACCTTCCTGGCCAACACCGATCAGGGCCAGACGCAACCATCCACCTCAGTCGGCCCGGGACAAGCGACCCCCGATCAGCCGCCGCAAATGGTCGGCGCGTCGGGACCACCGCCAGGGCCGATGAACGCGGAAGAAATCAACATCGTGACGACAGGAAGAACGTACCGGTAGACTGTAGGGTGGGCACTGCCCACCGTGGAAACGAAGCACGAAGCACGAAATCCTAAACAAATGAGAATGCTCGAAATACGAAAGATCCTGATACTACAGGTCTTGAAGAACGATGCCGTGTGAGGCGTTCGGGGACTGGGGACTAGGGACTGGGGACTAGATCCGGGGGACTAGGGCCGGGGACTAGGGAGACCTTGCTTCCGACCTGTTCAGCCCCCAGTCTCCAGCCCCCCAGTCCCCTGCTTCCCGGAAATCGATCAATCCAGACACGCTTTCTATCCTTGAAAGCAAGGAGTTGCTTTAGAATAATCGAACCTTCCGATTTTGAATTTGTTTAGGATTTCGTGCTTAGGATTTTAGATTTCTCTCATTGGTGGGCAGTGCCCACTCTACAATTATGAAAGTTGTTCAACTACTTGACGCCCGACGCCGTAACTGGCGAGATCTCGACGAGACGTGTTCGCAGATGGAAAGCCGACGGAAGCGTAAGATCGGCGCGGTCCGCATTGCCAGATTTGCCGCGCTGTACCGCTCGGCCTGCGCCGATTTGGCCTTGGCCGATGCTTATCAGCTTCCGCCCAATACAATCCAGTATTTGCACCAGTTGGTCGGTCGCTGCCACAACCAGATCTACCGCAGCCGCAGCTTCATGATTCGCACCTGGCTTGCCGAGGCCTTTCTGGTCGTGCCGCAGCGGATTTTTCTGGAAAAGTGCATGTGGTTCTCGTTCGTGTTGTTTTGGGGGACGTTTCTGGGCGCGATGTTCCTGGCCGGCCACCCCGCTTCGCCCTATCCGGATTTTGCCAAGGATTTTGTTGGGCAGGAGACGTTGAATGGCATGTCCAAGATGCACGAGAACAGCGTCTCGAGCGGAGGCAGCGCGAGTAAGATCGGTTGGTATCTTGTCAACAACGGCGGCATCGGGTTGCGGTGTTTTGTACTCGGACTGTTTATTGTGCCGGGAATTTTTGTCATCGCTTACAACGGCGCGACGATCGGTACGGTATTCGGTTACATGTACACGCAGCCGCAGTGGGGCACGTTCAGCCAATTCGTCACGGCCCATGCCCCGTTTGAATTAATGGCGGTGGTGATTGCCGGTGCGGCCGGATTTAAGCTCGGTTTTTCGGTGATCGAGACCGGCGGGTTGAGTCGCGGGGCGTCGCTGCGCAAAGCGGGCCGAGAGTCGGTGCCGCTGATGTGTGTGTTCACCGTGCTGTTTTGTTTGGCGGCGCTGATCGAAGGCACCCTCTCGCCCTCGTCCGCTCCGTATTGGACCAAAGCCCTGGTGGCCGTCATCTCCAGCGGAATTTTGATGTTCTACTTCGCCGTGTTGGGCTTTCCTAAAGGAGGCCTGCGTGCAACTCGATAAGACCGGCATCGTGATCCGCGAGCGGAACTATTTCGACATTCTCGATCTGGCGCTGCGCGTGGTGCGCACCTATCCGACCCCGCTGTTTCTCACCATGCTCCTGGGCACGATTCCCTTTGCCGCCCTGAATCACTGGTGGATCGGCGATTATGCCAACATCGACTACGCGGACGAGCTGGGCGACATCTTTCCGTATTGGTATCTTTTCGTCTCAACGCTGTTGATCGTCGTCGAAATGCCGCTGGCCACGATGTTGACCACGATCTTCCTGGGACAAGTCACCTTCATGAAAAAGCCCGGCGCGAAGCTGATTGCCCGAGACGCCGTCGGATCGTTGGGGCAAATGCTGGTATTTCAGGTGATCGTTCGCAGCTTGCTCACCGGAATGGTGATTGGCTGGTTCGTCCTGTTTAGCATTTGGCCCTATTTGAACGAGGTCATTTTGCTGGAGCGGAATCCGCTCACCCGGCGGGGCGCCAACCGCATGACGACCATGCGGCGCAGCAGCGCTTTGCACGGCGGCAGCTTCGGCGATTTATTCGGCCGCTGGCTGGCTGCGATGATGATCGCCGCGACGCTGCTGATCGCGATCTGGATCGGTTTGTCTGTGTTAGGAACTATGCTGCTGAGTTTTTCAGGCGCGGCCGAGCTACAATCGGAGGCGTGGTATGGTGCCGCCATTTACACGATCTATCTCCAAGCGGCGATCTGGATCGTGGTTCATTTTTTCTCGGTCGTGCGGTTTCTGAGCTATCTCGATTTGCGCATCCGGCGCGAAGGCTGGGAAGTCGAACTGGCACTCCGCGCCGAAGCAGCCCGCATGGTGAGGCAGCCGACATGAAAAACGCCTTGCTTCCCATCTTGTTGTGTATCGTGCTGGTGTCGCCCTGCGCAGGTAGAGAAGTTACTTCTTCGTTTAACGGCAAGCCGCAGGCGACTGCGTTTTGTGTGATCGAAAACACCGTCGCCTGCGGCTTGCCGTTAAACGAGGAGGCAATTCGTTTTCTAGCTCTGCGCATCGACGACCCGGTCAGCTCGGGGCAAGATGCCCTGGAGGACTCCGGAGCTTATCCGTGGTACGACGAAGATTCGGACGCAATCCGCCGTATCGACGTGAAAAAAGAGGCCCGCCGTACCACGACCACTTCGTCCGGCGGCGCGGCGATCGAACTGATCGCCTGGCTCGGCCTGGCGTTGCTGCTGACTGCGATTGTCGGGCTGTTGGTATGGGGCTTTCTGGCCAACGAATCGCGCAGCGAAATGCCGCTGGAGGATGAAGTCGACGAGGACCGGCGGCGGCAAGTCGACCGGCTCGAGGCGCTGCCGTTTCAGGTCAAGCGGCCCGCTGTCGATCTGCTGGCCGAGGCCCGTCGCCAATACGAGCGGGGCAATTACGACGAGGCGATCATCTATTTGTTTAGCCATCAGTTAGTCCATCTCGATAAGAGTCAGCACCTCACGCTGGCCAAGGGAAAAACCAACCGGCAGTATTTGCGGGAAGTCGCTTCGATCGACGGGCTGCGGGCCATTCTGGAGCAGACCACCGTGGCCTTTGAAGAGGTCTTCTTCGGCCGCCACCAACTGCCCCGCGAGCGCTTCGAGGCCTGCTGGTCCGAGCTGTCACAGTTCGATCGCCTATCGCAAAGGGCGGCGGTATGAATAGGAATCGATGCGAAACGCTCATGCCAGCCCGAAACGCGAGTTTTGAAGTTGCGCAAATTAGCCGCGGAGCGGCGACATCAAATAGCCTGGGGCGTGAGCCCCAGGAAATCGTGGTCGAATTAAGTTCTGAAAGCCCCGGAGGGGCGACATCGGATGACGTTGCGCTGTGTGTCGCCCCTCCGGGGCTTTCCGCTGGGAGACCGACATTATCCCTGGGGCTGACGCCCCAGGCTATTCGATGCCGTCCCTTCGGGACTAAAAAATGCGCAACTTCAAAACGCGCGAGCGAGGACGCAACCGAGTCGCGAAACACGAAGTCAGGCTGTGTTGTAGGAGGCGTCTCCGACGGCGATCATTGGCCGAACATCAAGAAAATCGCCGACAGAGTCGCCTCCTACAGTCTGATGTTTCTTGCCGTCGTGCTCTTGGCCGGGTGTGGCGAACGCATTGACAAGGAGTATGGCCGCCGCACTGGGTTCCAGGCGAGTGCCAGCGTGAACGGCACGGCTGTGTTGGTCGACATGGTCGAGCAAGCCGGACACGACGTTTCGGTGAGGCGGCGTTTGGGAGACGCATGGAGCGACAAGACGAATGTCATCGTCTGGACGCCGGATGACCATGGAGTGCTCCAGGACGAACCGCGCGAGTGGCTGATCGGTTGGCTGCGAGACAAGCCCGATCGTGTGCTGGTTTATGTGGGTCGCGATTTCGACGCGGCTCCGCTCTATTGGCAGTGGAATCTGTCTCAAGCCCCGGCCGATCAGGCTGACGAAGTCCAAGATCGGCTCGATTCGGCGAAGACCGATTTTGCGATGCGGCGTAGCGCGTTTCCCGACGACGAGGATTGCGGTTGGTATGTTTTCAAGGGCACGCTCAAGCATCGCAAGGTGAATACTTTGGCCGGCCCGTGGAGCGAGGGCGTCGACGCGGCCGAGGTGGGCATCGAATTGAATGGCCGTTTGGAGAAGCCGACTTGGGCGGAGCAGGAAATCGCCGGCTACGAAGTGCTGCTCGAATCGAGCGGAGACATGCTGGTGAGCCGGCAGCGTTTCGAGAGCTGGGACGGCAGCCAGTTGATCGTGGTGGCCAACGGCTCGTTTCTGTTGAATCTGCCGCTGGTGAATCACGAACATCGCAAGCTGGCCGGCAAGCTGATCGACGAGTTTCCGCCCGAATCGCAGGTCGTGTTTCTCGAAAGTGGTGTCGCAGGGTTACAGGTCGGAGAGGGCGGCCCACTCAAGCATGGTGATGCCGATCCGCGTTGGATGCGCTTCGCCCGAATCGCCTTGTTACACATGGCCGTATTGTTAATCGTGTTCTGCCTGTCGCGGTGGCCGATTTTTGGTCGACCGTTGGAACCAAAGGTTTCGACGCAAGGCGATTTTGGCAAGCACATCACCGCCTTGGGCAAGCTGCTGATGATGACCCGAGACGTGAATTTCGCCAGGACAAGAATTTTGAATTACCGCAGAAAGGTGCGGCCAGATAAAAAGACGGAGATTGCTGCCTCGCCGACCACCGCCGACAAAACGACGAAAACAATCTCGTAACGAACCGCCCAGACACAACAACTGGCAGTTATGAAAAGTGAGACCGCTAATGAACGCTGATCGACGCTAATGAAGCGAATGGAAGCCGAGTCACGAAAAAATTGGCCTCGCAAAATAGAACATTAGCGTTTTTCAGCGTTTATTAGTTGGACAGCGCCACTTTGGGCTGTGACAGCACGGCTAAGAAACGAATGCACTACGAGTTATAACGAACGGGGTGAATGCCTTCCCAGCCCTCCATCCGTCCTTTGCGACCTCCGCGTTCTTCTGTTCAAACATTGACTTTCACCCCATCTTCGACGAAAGGACGGTCGCCTCAAACACAAGGGTTTGAACAGAAGGTCACGAAGGTCGCAAAGGAGTGGAAGGGCTCGACTTGTGTCATGGACTTGTATTCGTGGGACTGGAATCGCGGAGGAAATGCTTCTGTTCATGCTCTTTTGGGATCAAAGTGGCGCTGTCCAATTAGCTGGACAGCGCCATTTTGACTCCAACTAGCAGGTGTGAATAGAAATTCAATGCAAACTAATACAATCCCTGCGCGCGAATTTACGCGAATCGTGTGACGTTGATTGGCAGTACGATATTTGACCCAGCGCAGCAGAGCATCAACACCGTGTTCGGTGTCCAAATGGTACATTCGCGTAGATTCGCGTTATTCGCGGGCAGCCTTTTTTGAATCGGGTCGAGTCGTTTCAATTTATATTCTTCATCCTAACTGCTACAACTCCTGAACACCCCATCGTTTTCCCAGGGATCACCTTCCATGATTGAATACCACTGCCCTAGTTGCCAACGCATGTTGCGAGTGCAGGCCGATGCCGCCGGGCGCAAGGCGAAGTGTCCGCATTGCGGCGCGGTCTCCGAGATACCGAATGCCTCGGCCGACGCTGCTTCGCCGCCCGCCGCGATCGATCCGGTCGGCAGCTACGGAGCGCAAACGACCGCCCCGGCCCCCGCCCCAGCATCCCCGGCGGTGGCTCCGGCGGCGGCGGGCAATCCGGTGGTGGCTTCCGTTTCGCCGTCCTCGCCTATTTCGCCGGTTGCGCCGTCCTCGCCTGTTGCACCAGCTTCGCCCGTCACCCCGGCGCCAACCGCCTATCAACCGACCGCTGTCGCCGGCGGGGCCGCCACACCGATGCGAAAAAAATTCGACCGCATCCGCGAAGAGATCGCCAAGATCTACGTCGGTCAGGAAGATCTCGTGCTGGGAGCCCTGGTGGCGCTGTTTTCTAACGGACACGTGCTGATCGAAAGCGTGCCCGGCCTGGGCAAGACGCTGCTGGTGCGCGCCTTGGGCAAAGTGCTGGGCTGCAAATTCGGCCGCATCCAGTTCACCGCCGACCTGATGCCCTCGGACATTACCGGCGCTCCGATCTTCAACATGAAGACCCAAGAATTTCATTTCCGCCCGGGGCCTGTGTTCACCCAACTGCTGTTGGCGGACGAAATCAACCGCTCGCCGGCCAAGACGCACGCGGCCCTGCTGGAGATCATGCAGGAGTGTCGCGTTACGGTCGAAAACGAAACGCATAAGTTGGAGCGGCCGTTCTTGGTGATGGCCACCCAAAACCCGATCGAATCGGAAGGCACCTACAACCTGCCTGAGGCGCAGCTCGACCGGTTCATGTTCAAAATCATCGCCCAATATCCGTCGGAAGCGGAAGAGGCGGACATTCTCCGCCGGCACGGCGAGCAGCGTGATGTGAACGAGTGGTTGGAAAACGAGCTGGAAACCGTCACCTCTCCGGAAGAGATCGTCGAGTTTATCGACCAGTGCGGTCAGATTCGCATCGAAGAGCGGCTGCTCGAGTACATCAACAAGTTGGTCCGGCTGACGCGCGATTGGCCGCAAATTCACCGAGGCGCCTCGCCGCGAGCCGGGCTGTCGCTGATCCAAGGCGCTCGCACGCTGGCGGCCTTCCGCGGACGCGATTACGCCGTGCCGGATGACGTAGTCGAACTGGTGCTGCCGGCCTTGCGCCATCGGGTGATGCTCACGGCCGAGGCCGACGTCGAGGGCCGCTTGGTCGACGAGGTGCTGGGCGATTTGATTCGCAGCCTGGAGGTGCCGCGGTTATGAGCAGCTCCTGGGTGCCGTTGACCATCGGACTGTCGCTATTATTCTTCCTGTTGCTGGCGAGGTTCTTGCGTGTCTATCCGCGCTGGCCGTTAGTGCTGCTGGCGTTGTTTCCGGCCGCCTCGTCGGTCGTGCTGATCTTTACTCCGCAGGTACAACTGCCCGTGCTGGTTCTCGACGGCGTGTTGGTCGGCGTGGCGCTGCTCGATTTGCTCACGCTGCCGCGTAAGCGCCGCTTCGAGCCGCACCGCGAAACCGGCCGAATCGTCTCGCTGCGCAAGCCGCATCGCGTCACGCTCACGCTGGTCAATCGCTCGGGTCGTCGTCAGGCCGTGTGGGTTCGCGACGACGTCGACCCGGCCCTTAATCCCGAGCCGGGAGAATTCGCCCTGCGGCTCAAAGGCCGCAGCCGCACCACCGTTCACTACAACCTGCGGGCCAGCGAGCGCGGGGCCTTTACGCTGAGTTGCCTGTACTTGCGGGTACGAAGCATTTTCGGGCTCTGGCAGCGATTCCTCACCTACGACGTTTCCGATGTGCTCAACGTCTATCCCGACATGCAGCAACTGAGCCAATACGCCGTGCTGGCCCGCACCAACCGGCTGAGCCTGATGGGCGTGCGGCGGACTCGCAAGATCGGCCAGGACAACGAATTCGAACGGCTCCGCGATTACCGGCCCGACGACAATTTCAAACAGATCGATTGGCGGGCCACCGCCCGGCGTAACAAGCTCACAGCCCGCGACTTTCAGACGAACCAAAGCCAGCGGATTGTGTTTCTAATCGATTGCGGGCGGATGATGACCAACGAAGCGTCGGGGCTGAGCCTGCTCGATCATTCGCTCAACGCCATGCTGATGCTCAGCTATGTCGCATTGCGGCAGGGCGATTCGGTGGGGCTGATTTGCTTTTCCGACGGAGTGGAAAAGTTCGTCCCCGACCGCAGCGGCATGAGCCAAATGAACCGCCTGCTGCACGCATCGTTTGACCGCTTCCCCAAAGTGGTCGAATCGCGCTACGACGAAGCCTTCCTGTATCTCAACACGCATTGCCGCAAACGGTCGCTGGTGGTGTTGATCACCAACGTCATCGACGAGGTGAACTCACATCAGATCGAACAATATCTCGGCACGCTGGTCGGACGTCATTTGCCGGTCGGCGTGCTGCTCCGCGATCGGCAGATATTCAAGGCCGCCGACGTCGAGAATCCCCGCGGCGAGGCGCTCTATCGGGCGGCTGCCGCGGCTGATATTCTCACCTGGAGACATCAGGTGTTAACCGATCTGACCAGCCGCGGCGTGCTGGCGCTCGATGTTTTTCCGGAAGACATGACCGCCCCGCTGATCAACAGTTATTTGGAAATTAAGGCGAGGCATTTGCTGTAGGGTGTTGTGGGGCATCAGGGTTTGCCGGGTAATTGGACGAGTAGGTTTTGCCGCGGGACTTTTAATTAGCCCAGGCATTTATGCCTGTGGATTGAAGACGCAAAATAATCGATTGTTTATCCAGCCCTCAACTTTCCAGACCTAGGTCTGGAAAGTTGAGGGCGACGAAAAGAAGGGGTCGCGGCCATCGAATCCCAGGCATAAATGCCTGGGCTAGTTAAAAGGGGAGTTGCATCGATCCGCGGCAATACCTTTCTTTCCGTAATGCCGGCCAATCCTGATATCCCGCGACACCAGCCACCCATGCTCGACGACCTGCCACGGACGGATCTTGAAGCCATCGAGCGCCAGACGCAATCGATCGGACGCTTCTTGTTCGATCATCTGCAGAAGCGGCAGCCGAGCGTGTTGGAGCGGCGCTGGTGGGACGATCGGATCATGGCCTGGGCCATGCAGGATGAGTCGGTCAAGGTGCAGATGTTCCGCTTCATCGACGTGCTGCCGATGCTGACGACCAGCGAGGCGGTGATCGAGCACCTGCACGAGTATTTCAACGAGGTCCGCGAGGCGCTGCCCTCGGCGGTCCGCGTCGGCATGGCGGTCGTCAAGCCGCGCTCGATTGCCGGCCGGGCGCTGGCCATCGCGGCCCGCCGCAACGCCTCGTCGCACGCGCGGCGTTTCATCGCCGGCTCGAACATCGCGGAGGTGATCGCCGCGGCCCGCCGCGAGCGCAAGCTGGGCCGGGCCTTCACGCTCGACATCCTCGGCGAGGCAGTCATCAGCGACGTCGAGGCCGAGCGGTTCTTGCAGTCGTACGTCGAATTGATCGAAGGCATCGCCCCGGCCGTCAACGCCTGGCCCGACGTGCCGCAAATCGACCAAGGTGTGACAGGCACGCTGCCCCGGGTGAACATTTCGGTCAAGCTGTCGGCCCTCGATAGTCAATTCGACGCCATCGACCATCGCGGCTCGACGGAGCGGGCCTCCGCGCGGCTGCGAGAATTGCTCCGTGTTGCCCGAGGGCATCGCGCGTTCATCAACGTCGACATGGAATCGTACAAGGTCAAGGATCTGACGTTGCACGTTTTCAAACAAGTGATGATGGAGGACGAATTTCGCGAGTGTGGCGACGTGGGGATCGTCATTCAGGCGTATCTGACCGATGCGGAAAAAGACCTCGTCGAGCTGCGCGACTGGGCGGCGCGGCGAGGCCATCCGGTTTGGGTGCGTCTGGTGAAGGGCGCTTACTGGGATTACGAAACGGTACACGCCAAAGCCACCGGTTGGCCGATTCCCGTGTTTCAGCAGAAGCCGCAATCGGACATCACGTTCGAGCGACTTACGCGCTTCGTGATGCAGAATTACAAACATCTGCGAACCGCCCTGGGCAGCCACAACATCCGCTCGCTGGCCCATGGGATTGCGGTGGCCGAGCATTTCGAGATTCCCAAGCACGGCTACGAACTGCAAATGCTCTACGGCATGGGCGATGCGGAAAAGCAGGTGCTGGTCGACCGGGGGCACCGGCTGCGGATTTACATGCCCTACGGCGAGTTGATACCCGGCATGGCTTATTTGGTTCGCCGGCTCTTGGAAAACACGTCCAACGACTCTTTCTTACGCGCCAGCTTCGCTGAGCAAGTGGCGCCGGAGATTTTACTGATGAATCCAATCGATGAGTTGGCCCGCGCGACGCCGCCCGAAGAGGAAATTGTTAGCGGCTTTCAAAATGAACCGCCGATCGATTTTTCGAAAGAGGCCAACCGGCAGGCGATGTCGGCGGCGCTGGCGGAGGTGAAGTCGCAACTGGGCGGTCACTATCCGCTGGTGATTGGCGGAAAGCCGGTCGATACAAAGCAGCACGAGGCGTCGTACAACCCGGCTGAAAAAACGCAGGTGATCGGCACGACGGCCTCCGCAACCGCCGAGCACGCCGCCGCCGCGGCCCGCGCGGCTCGCGAAGCCGGGCCGGCTTGGGCCGCGCTCGACGTCGAGACGCGGGCCGATTACTTGCGCCGCGCCGCCGAGGTAATGCGTCAACGCCGCTTTGAACTGGCCGCTTGGGCTGTCTACGAATGTGCCAAAGAGTGGCGCGAGGCCGATGGCGAGGTCTGCGAGGCGATCGACTTCTGCGAATATTACGCCGAGCAGGCGGTGGCCATGAATCGGCCTCACGGCTGCGACGTGCCGGGTCAGGAAAACCGCTTCGAGTATCTGCCCCGCGGCGTGGTCGCGGTCATCGCCCCTTGGAATTTCCCGCTGGCCATTCTCACCGGCATGACGGCTGCTGCCCTGGTAACCGGCAATACGGTCGTCATGAAGCCGGCCGAGCAATCGCCCGTGATGGCCGCCAAGCTGATGGAGATCATGGGTCAGATCGAATTGCCCTCGGGCGTGCTCAACTATCTGCCAGGCCCCGGCGAGGTGGCCGGCGCTGCGCTCGTCGAGCATCCCGACGTGGCGCTGATCGTCTTCACCGGCTCGCGCGACGTCGGGCTGGCGATCAACGCCAAGGCGGCGGAGATTTCCACCAAGAGCACCACCGGCGTCAAACGCGTCATCGCCGAAATGGGCGGCAAGAACGCACTGATCATCGACGCCGATGCCGACCTCGACGAAGCGGTGCTCGGCGTCGTTCACAGCGCCTTCGGCTATCAAGGTCAAAAGTGTTCGGCCTGTTCGCGGGCCATCGTGCTGGAATCTGTCTACGACGTGTTTCTCGACCGGCTCGTCGAGGCCACCCGCAGCTTAAAGGTCGGGCTGCCCGAAGACCCGGCGACCAGCGTCGGCCCGGTGATCGATCAGGATTCGCTGGATCGCATCGGCCGCTACATCAAGCTGGGCCGGCAGGAAGGCCGCGAGGCGTTGGCGGTCGACGTCGGCGAATTGGCGGAGCGGGGATACTTCGTCGGCCCGCATATCTTTGCCGACGTCCCACCGACCGCTCGCCTCGCCCAGGAGGAGATTTTCGGCCCCGTGCTGGCGGTGATTAAGGCTGAGGATCTCGACGAGGCGCTTCGCATCGCCAACGGCACCGACTACGCCCTGACCGCCGGTATTTTTTCCCGCAACCCGGCCCACCTGAAACGTGCGGCCCGCGAGTTGATGGCCGGCAACGTCTATCTCAACCAGCAGATCACCGGCGCGCAAGTCGCCCGCCAGCCCTTCGGCGGCTTCAAGCTCTCCGGCATCGGCAGCAAAGCCGGCGGGCCCGATTACCTGATCCAGTTCGTGGTGCCGCGGACGGTGACGGAAAACACGATGCGACGAGGGTTTGCGCCGGAGGCGGTGACGTAGGTTATGCTTCAGCATAACATGGCGGCTACGATCGTCCTCGGTCAACGAAACCCTGGCCTCCCGAGACCGTCCTGTTATTTTGGATGGATGGGCAGCATGAGTAGATAAATTGGCCTCCCGTCATTTGGGGAATTTAGGCAAAGTCTTGTTTGGATTCACTTTGCCACCCCAATGCAGGAGGCCGCCAAGGATGGTACTTGAGCGTGATGTACATTGCAATGTCCCGGGCCGCTGGAAGGAGCTGCCGTGGGATGAGCAGTCGCCACAGTGGCTGGAAAAAGTGGCTGGAAAAAGCGGCTGGAAATCGAATCGGAATTGGCTGCGGATCATCTTGCCCGTGAGGTCAAAAAGCTGGTGGTGGCTCTTTATGAGATGCAGTTGGGGCACCGTCAAGATCAGCATCGGAGATCCCGAGGCGCCGTTGTCGCTCGATAAAGAGAAGGTGTTTCGCCCGCTGTACAATTTGCAATTGGAGTATGATTTGGAGTCGCCGTTGATCCTCGCCTACGATGTTTTCGCGCAACCGAATGACAACGGCACGCTGGAACCGATGCTGCGGCGTCACGAACGATTGACCGGTTGCAAGATCGA
>JADFKK010000417.1 GCA_022564995.1 Planctomycetota bacterium
AGTCGGAGATCACTACGACAAAATTGCCCAGGCATACATGCAATCATTCAAAGTCGACGTCGACAAGGAGCTAGCATTCCTGCCAGACACAGTGCCGGAATATGAACAATACCTGGCCGATATGCGTTGGTGCATGAAATACGCCGAAGCGAACCGGCAGGCTATGCTCGCGGCTGTCCACGCTGCCTTCAAGTCATTGGGCTGTAAACATACCATTGTTGATATTGAAGTTGAGACGCACCACAACTTCGCGGCCATGGAGTATCACTTCGGGGAAAACTTGATGATCCATCGGAAGGGCGCAGTCAGGGCAACGGGCCTTGTCACGATCCCTGGATCAATGGGAACGGCGAGCTTCATCGGCGACGGACTAACGCCACGGGAATCATTCAATACATGCTCCCACGGCGGGGGCCGCGTGATGGGTAGGGGAGAAGCGAATCGCACCATCACCCATAATCAAGCAGTCGAATCCATGGAAGATGTCGTGTTCGAGGTACGAGAAGGCCAGTACGACGAGATGCCGGGTGCATATAAGCCGATTGACGAGGTAATGGCCGCCCAAGCTGACCTAGTTAGGCCTCTCTATCGACTCACTCCTCTGACCGTAGTGAAGGGCTAGGCCACTATTGTCAGAACCGAACCACTATTGTCCGAACCGAACCACTATTGTCACAGATGGTCGAAAAACTACTATTGCCACAGGCGTTCGAGAAAAACTATTGGGAGTAAAGCTGGAATAGGAGTGACGGCCCCCACCAGCACCAATGGGGAATACTAACCCCGAAAGGAGAAACAAAAATGCAAATGGATAATGGAAATGGAGACAATAGAACAAAAGGGCCAGGTGCAGAATTCCAAGCCATGATGAAGGAAGCAATGAACCAATCCAAAGAACAATCATCCACAGAAAAATTAGGCGCGATGTTTGGCACACTAATCGGCATCTTGACCACATCATTCTTCATGCCGTTCTTAATCGTTTACTCTTACAACGGACTGCAACGCGCCGACCAACGGAAGCAGTTTGCCATGACCATTGCATTGGACGTCATTCCGAGCACGACGATCGGGTTCCCGCAGGATCCAACTTCCAAGCCCGCGGCGCCCTTCAAGATCATGCTGGCTGACCCGCCGGCGCTGACGGACGATTACGACAAGGCGTACCCCAACCTCGGCCTGTTGCAGCTCATCTCTTATCTGCGCGAACACACGCCGCTGGATGATGACGGCATTGTTTTTCTGGATCAATTCCACACTGTCGAGGATCACGTCGCGCTGATTGAAGAGCATAAGCCCAACGTCTACGGCATTAGCTTTGCCTTTCTGACCCAGCGGGTGGCGTACCACACGATCAACGAACTGAAACGCCGCTTCCCGGAGATGCTCATCATCGCTGGCGGACCACATCCGACGTCCGTCCCGAACCTTGTGATGGAAGAGACCGCTGCCGACGTGGTGTGCATCGGCGAGAAGCACGACAGCCGCATGCACCACCGCCTGCAGCTTCAAGTGATTCGAGCGATGATGGCCCGCGACGACCGGCTGGGCGTGGGGATGGAGATGTTTCAGCGGCCGGCTCAGCCGCACATCGACGCCTATTTCAAGGGAGACATCGACGAGGCGAAATTCCTCGAAGCGAGCGAGTACGCGAAACGCTGGGGTTACAGTTGGTCGCTATACCGGCCGATTGTCGAGTTCTGTCGCAAGAACGACTTGCCGCTGGCGGCGCTCAACGCGCCCAAGGAACTGACGAAGCGCGTCTCGAAGCTCGGCTATGCGGCGCTCAACGAGGATGAGAAAAAACAGCTTGGCGACATCGATTTTCACGTCAAGCCGCATCGCGATTATTGGATGAATCGGCTGGCCAAGATCCACGGCAAGAGTGAAGTCGGCCAGAAGCAGAAAATTCGCTCTTACGAGGTGATGACGGTGTGGGACGGTTACATGGCCGCCAGCGCCGCGAAATTTCAGCAAGACCGCCAAATCAGACGGATGGTGTTGCTGGCCGGCGGCGGCCACATCGAGCGCGGCTTCGGCATCCCGCGGCGAACCGTAAAACGGACCGGCGGAAAAGTCGTCACCGTGAGCATCGTCGCCGGCGCCGATGTCCATAAAGCGCTGGCCAAGCCGACGACCGATTTCATCATCATGTTGAAGTGATCGGCTCAATCCACAAACGGCGGCAGCGGCGGATAGGTGCCGATCTCGACGTGATGCCCGTCGGGATCGTGGAAGAAAATCTGCTTGATGCCGCGATCAACGATCTCGTTTTTGCGATAGGTGATGCCCCATTCGTTCAGCCGCGCTTCGACGGTTTCCAAATCGTCCGAATGAATCGCCAGATGATTGCCGCGGGTGTCGATTTCCCGCTCGTCGCTGCCCTCGGTCGCTTCGTTGTGGATCAGGTGAATCATGATCCCGTAGTTGAACAGCCAGCAGCCGGGAAAGTCGAAATTGGGCCGGTCGACGAGGCGGAACCCCAGCACGTCGCGATAGAAGGCGATGCTCTCGTCCAAGTGAACGGTCATCAGACCGACGTGATTGACCGAGGTGAGCGGCAGCGATTTGGGCATGGGGAAAACCTCGTTGAGAGCGGGGAATCAAAACCCGAAGCGTGAGCGAGGAATGAACCATAACCCGCCTCGTTCCTCGCTCACGCTTCGGGTTTCGATTCCATCCGAGTCCGAATATAGGTTGCTTCCGTCCGGCTGTGAAGACGCTCGGTTGGGGCGAGCTAGGGAAAATGTGCATCTTGAGCAGACGGCGAGAAGCCTAACGAGTGTGCCGGTTTTCTCGATTCCGGCGACGCTGCCGGGTCGATGACACTGGTGCAGGTCGGTAGCGGATCGGCCCAGCGGCTCGTATCCGCACGTTGTAGCCATAGACACCATCACACTGCCGTCATTCGGGCGGACGGTCGAGGGGGAAAGCAAAACATGCTCAAACGAACCGTTTCTGTCGCGCTGATCGCCTTGCTGCTGGCAGCAAGCGGCGGCTGTGGTCTTGTGGGTCAGTGTTATCCGCGAAAATTCTGTGATTCAGGCTGCGGCGAACTCTACATCAGCGACTGGCACAATTACCCGCCCGACTGCCAAGATCCGTGCGATTGCCACGGGAACTATACGGGCGGCGGCAAGGGTTCAAAATACTGGGGTCCGCCGAGCGGGATTCCGGTTGAAACGGCGATTTACGAAGTCGACACGACGGATGAGTCGATAGCGGAACTGGCGGGCGAGAGTGAATCAATAGGCCGCTGAAATCGCTGATCGTGCTCCTCGGAACACGTCGCCATTCTCGTGCGCCTAATGGCCCGCCTCGTTGATTCGCGACGCGGTTCGCGTACACTCTAAATTAGTTGTGCGTTCCCCAGGCTCTGTCTCAAAACATCAGCCGCGGGGCGCTAGCCCCCGGTTCTTTCCGGAATCCGTACTCAACCGTGGGCTAGCGCCCTGCGGCTGATGGGAAACGCATGTCTGCTCCGTTTTGAGTCAGAGCCCAGTACGTGTTCGCGATTCAGCCCCCGATTGAGGCGCCGCCGGCCATGAAAAAGACCGGGATCGAATCTTTCCTGCAGATGCTCGTCGACGCCGAGGTGCGCTACATCTTCGGCAATCCCGGCACGACGGAGCTGCCGCTGTGCGATGCGATGGCGCCCGGTGGGAATTACAGCGAGCGGATTCAATACATCCTCGGCCTGCACGAAGTGGCCGTGATGGGCATGGCCGACGGATACGCGATGGCCCGCGGCGATTTGGGCGTCGTCAACCTGCACATCAGTTGCGGCCTGGGCAACGCGATGGGCATGCTTTACAACGCCCATCGCGAAGGCACGCCGCTGCTGGTAACCGTCGGACAGCAAGACCGGCGGCTGAGGTTCGAGGAGCCGATTCTCGGCAGCGACATGGTCCGCGTGGCGCGGCCCTGGACCAAGTGGGCGGCCGAAGTCGAGCGGATCGAGGACTTGCCCTCGGCCGTCCGCCGCGCCATGCAGCAAGCGCTCACTCCGCCGACCGGGCCGGTGTTCTTGTCGATTCCTCTCGACATCCAACTCGAGCGGGCGGAGCTAGACCTGACGCCCGCGCCGCGATTGAACACGCGCGTGCGTCCGCCGGTCGAGGCATTATGTCAGGCGGCCGATTTGCTCTCGGCGGCCGAAAATCCGGCGATCTTGGTCGGCTCGCGCGTCACCGAGTCTGACGCCATCGACGAGTTGGTCGCCGTGGCCGAACATCTCGGCGCCCCAGCCATTAGCGAGTCGGGCACCACGCACGGCCGCCTCGGCTTTCCCGCCGATCATCCGCTGTCGGTGCCCGGCTTGCCGCTTTGGTCGCCGCAAGTCCGCGAGCGATTGAAGCCCTACGACGTGCTGCTGGTCGTCGGCATGGACGTCTTGCGGCAATATGTTTACCACGAACCGTCGCGGCCGATTCCCGAACACCTGCATGTGATTCACTTCGACCACGACGCTTATCAACTCGGAAAAAACTATCCGATCCGCGTCGGCGTGTGGGGCGATATCAAAGCGGGGCTGAGTGAGTTGGCTACGATGCTCACCGAGCGGGCCACCCCGCATCACGAGCAACTCGCCGCACAGCGCCGCCAGCGGCTGGCCGAACAGCAGGCGGCGATGCGAAAAAAACTTCTCGACGCGGCGGCGGCCGAGCGCGACGAGCGGCCGATGACGCCCTTGGTGTTGATGGAGAGTTTGGCCCGCGTGCTGCCGGAAAATGTGGCCGTGGTCGAAGAGGCGGTGACCACGACCAACACGATGTTCGAGCGGCTGGGCGTGCTGAAGAATCCCAAAGGCTATTTCGGCACCCGCGGCTGGGCCTTGGGCTGGGGGCTGGGTACGGCCATCGGCGTGCAAATGGCCTGGCCCGACCGGCCCGTGCTGGCGATGTTGGGCGACGGGGCGGCGATGTACGGAATTCAGGGCCTGTGGTCGGCGGCCCATTACAACATCCCGGTCACCTTCGTCATCTGTAATAACGCCCAGTATCAGATTCTCAAGATCGGCGCCGCCAGCATGGGCCTGCCCCAAGCCCAAGCCGGCAATTTCCTCGGCCTCGACACCCTGCAGCCCGAGATTGACTTCGTGGCCCTCGCCGAATCGCTCGGCGTGCGAGCCAGTCGCGTTACCGAGCCGGAAGAGCTAAGCGCCCTAGCCGCCGAAAGCTTGGCCGGCGATGAGCCGCGGTTGATCGACGTGGCGATTACGCGCGAGACGCCGGGGAGGTTGAATTACGGTTAGCCGGGTTTCGTGGCACCGGCGTCCCGCCGGCATATCTCGGGCACCCTGGGAGCCGTGGCCATCAACAGCATTCCTGTTCCGAACGTCAAACGCAGCGCGCACCGCGCACCGCACAGTCTGGGCAAATCAGGGCGACTCACGGCGGATCAGGCAGCGGGGTCTAGAAACGCGAAGAGCCGCTAGGAACCGGATCCCAGCGGCTCTGGACGCATCCCGATGAGTCATCGGGCGTGAGTGGAGGCGGCGGG
>JADFKK010000111.1 GCA_022564995.1 Planctomycetota bacterium
TGGCGATATTGCCGATCCATCAACAGCCGCACGATTTGTGGATAGGCCAGGAACGATCCGCCGTTGGGATGATCGGTGCTCATCGCCACCCGCCAGGGATCGTCGATCATCAGATACCAGTCGATGCCGATGGCCCATTGCAGGGCGTGGACGAGCGACTTGTTGCGATATTTGATCGGGGCGATGCCGCAGCCCGACTCCATCTCGGTGTCGCCGCTGAACCACTTGGTGCCATAGACATTGTGCAGGAAATATCCCAGCGGCCCGTCGCCGGTCATGCTGGTCGTTTCGCCGAACAGCACCTGGCCGACGTCGATGGTGATGTTGTCGTGCGAGTTGACGTATTCGGCCAGCTCGGCCACCTTCGAGTTGAACGTGTTCTCGTCGCCCTCGCCGCCGCCGTAACTGTGAAACTGAATGTGCGTCAGATGCCCGCGGCGCCCTTCGAGCGCCTGCATCGTCTGCAGCGTCGTCTGCCAATTGCCCGGCATGCCGAGATTGTTACAGTGAATGTGAACCGGGTGCGGCAGCTTCAGATCGTCGGCCGCCTGAGCCACCGCCACGATGATCTGCCGCGGCGTAACGCCGAAGTGCTCGACCGTCTCGTCGATGCCGTTGACGTTGCCGGCCTGCTGCTGTTTCCAGACCTCGACGCCGCCCGGGTTGACCAACTTGGGCGCGTATCCCCTGGCGGCGCCCAGCAGCCAGGCGACGAAGTTCTTCAGCCGCTCCGGCTCGCCGTCGGCGATGGCCTGCATCAGATAGTGATTGTTGCCCATCAGAACGTAAAAGCCCTTGTCGATGCAGGGCGTGTCGGCAAATTCCTCGTGGGCATGTCGGGCGGCCAGCGGCGGGATGGCCGCGTCGAAGGCAGTTGTGTAGCCCATGCCGGCGTATTTGTACCCCGTGGCGAACGTGCTGGGCACGCTGCCCATGGTGCCGCTGTGGGTGGTGGCCGTGCGACGGATCACTTCGGCCTTGCGCTTTTCTTCCGGCCGCATCTTACGGGCCGTGTTGACCTTCGGCCCGGCGATGTGACAGTGCATGTCGATGCCGCCCGGCATCACCACCATGCCGGCCGCGTCGATGGTCCGATCCGGCTTGGCGGCGGGATCACTCGGCGGAGCGACGATTTTTCCGTCCGAGATCCAAAGATCGCCCACCACCCCGTCGATGCCGTGGGCCGGGTCGTAGATGGTGCCGGCGGAGATTTTCAGGAGCGATGTCATGCGGAAGAGAGCCCGTGTTGGTTAGAATTCATGGAGCTTGGTAATATCCGCATGCGGTAGGTTATGCTTCAGCATAACAAAAGCTACGCAACGTCAGCGCCGACGCGGCATTATGCTAAAGCATAACCTACGGTGCTATTCGTCGCGCGTAAAATGTCCGCTGCGTCCGCCGGATTTTTCTTCCAGGCGAATGGCGTTGATCTCGATTCCTCGATCGACCGCTTTGCACATGTCGTAGATCGTCAGCGCGGCGACGCTCACGGCCGCGAGCGCCTCCATCTCGACGCCCGTCTTGGCGGTAATCTCGGCGGTCGCTTCGATCCGCACGGTCCGCTCGTCGGGAAACTCAAACCTAATCGATACGCTTTCGAGCGCCAACGGATGGCACAGCGGAATCAAATCCGCCGTGCGTTTCGCCCCCATAATTCCGGCCAGCCGGGCCACCTCCAACACATCGCCCTTGGCCAGCTTCTTATCGCGAATGAGCGTGAGCGTTTCGGCCGCCATCCGCACCAACCCGGAAGCCCGCGCGACACGGTGGGTCACCTCCTTCGCCCCCACGTCGACCATCCGGCTGGCCCCGTCGTCATCAAAATGGCTAAGTTCGTTCATGTCGATTCGATCGTTCAATCGCTGGGCAATCGCTTGCGAATCCTATCGTGGATTTGCCGGTAGGTGGGATTGCGTGGCTGCATCTTGAGTAGCTGCTCGGCGCGTTGTAACGCATCGTCCCAGCGTGCTAGTTTATGGAAAAACAGGGCCAGTGACATAAGGAAATGTTGGTCGTCGGGGGCCAGCTCGCAGGCCTTGACGAGCGATTGTTCCGCTTCGTCCATTTTCCCAAGAACGTACTGCATCATCCCATGCCGGTATCGCAGCGTCGCATCCTTAGGCAAAAACCCGATATCGCGTGCAAGCAGTTGACTTTCCTTCTGGCGGATTTTTATGGCGTCGTCGGTGCGACCGAGTCGATCGTAGTGCGGCGCCAGATTGCTCCTCGGTCCGACCATATTAGGCTCGACCAGAATCGCGGTTTCGTAGGCTTTGATCGCCCTGTTCAATAAATCGCGGGCGCCCTTCATGTCGCGGTCGGCCCGACGACCTTGAGCGAGCCGCTCGTAGAGCGTGCCACGATTCATATGAGCGGTGTATCGTTCGGCGATGGCGTCCTGCGCGGCAAAATACTCTTTCAACGCCTGCTTCAGCGATTTCGTTTCTTTGGCACTAAACGTGGAAGGCGGAAGCCCGGCCAGCGCCCGGGCCGCTCCCGTGCGTACCTCGCGCAGTGGATCGTTCAAACGCGGCGAAAGAAAGTCGTCGAGGAATTCGGTGGACCACGCAGGCGGAAGCGTCTCGGCAAGCTGACCTAGCGAGTTGACCGCTGCCGCTCGAATCAACGGGCTGTCATCGTCCAATGCTCCCTCAAGGGCAGAAAGGCTCTGCGACGATGCGGGATAATTGCGCAACAGCGAGACGGCCGTGGCGCGGGCGATGGCGGGCGCCTGCCGTTTCTTGACCAACTCGATCAACATCGCCTCGGCCTCCGGCTTACCCAATCGCCCGAGGGTAAGCGTCTCGGCAAAACTCTCGTTTCCAGCGCGTTTCGGGCCAAACCACTCGACGACCTTCGCGGCGGCCCACTCGGGCGTCTCGTCCTTTTTGTCATGACACGTATTGCAGGCGTTCGGCGTGCCGAGCTTCACCGTCAGGTCCGGCCGCGGCACGCGCAGCGAATGATCGCGCCGCGGATCGACCACCATGTACGTCCGCTCGGGCATGTGACAATCAACGCAGCGCGTTCCGTCTCGGGTAAGACCTTCTTTTTCTTCGTGGCGATGATGCACCGCGCTGTCGTACTTCGCCGGTGTGTGACAGCGCGTACAAAGGCTGTTACCGGCGAGCGGCTTGCCGGTCGTCTCGCTAATGCGCCGGCCGGCCGTGTGCGGATCGTGACAGTCGGTGCAGGCTACCTTTTCGTGAAACATGCGGCTCTGCAAGAATGATCCGTAGACGTACACTTCGTCGAGAATCTGGCCGTCGGCGTGGTAAACGCCCTCGTTCAACAAGGTCAATCCGTAGTGATCGGCGTAGCGATTGCCCGGGCGGTAATTCGGATGTACGATGTGCCGCCGCGAATGACAGCGGGCGCAGGTCTCAAGCTGCATCGTGGGATCGAGCTTGTTACTCTTCATCACCGGATCGAACTCGCTCTTGAGGTTGACGGTCAGTCCATAACCGAGCTTGCGGTCCCAAAACGGCGACTTGCTGTTCGCCAAATCGACGTGAATGCTGCCCGGCCCGTGACAGGCCTCGCAGCTTACGTCGATCTCGCTGTAGGTGGTGCGGTAGGTCAATTCGTCGAGGCTGAAATTCTTTTGCAGATTGGTCGAATGACAGTCGGCACACATCAGATTCCAGTTTTGTGCCACGCCGGTCCAATGCAAAGGGCCTCCGGCCACCACCGGCGGGTTTTCGCTCTGATAGATATGGAACCACTCTTTCTTGTTGGTATCCCAGCACAGCGGCAACACCTGCACACGGCCGATTTCCCCCTCGGCCCGCTCGACGTCGTCGGGCATCTCGACCATGTATTGCTGCAAGGGGGTGAAGCCGAAGACGTATTTGATCTCGAACTCTTGTAGCTCGCCTGCGGCGTTGTCGGTGGTGATGTAAAACTTATCGTCGCGGCGATACATCTTCGATGGTATGCCGGCGTAGGTGAACTCCTGGTCGTTAAAATCTCCGAGCACGGTCTCGGCAGTCGCCAGGTCCATCGCCCGATCGTGGTGCGATCCGTGCCAGTCGTCGCCCTGTTGCTGATGACATTCGATGCACGTCGCCCGACCGACGTAACTCGCCACGGCATCTTCCGGCACGCCGTGCCAATAGTCGTGGAAAAGATACAGGCTGGCCGCCAGGACGATCCCCGTGGGCACCAGCGCGCAGAGCAGCACAGCTCGGGACAAGCCGGCGGGTCGCGGTTGATTGCGGTGATGTCGCTGCATGAGTGCGGAAACTGCCAGATAGTCGTGTGGATCAAAAGATCATTATACGCTGCCCTTTCGGCGTCGGGGCGATCCACGGGCGAAGTAATTGCTGAGCATATGCCAGCTTCGGCGGCGTGGGAAGTGGACACCCGCGCCGGTAATCGGTGTCGCGTGATGGCTTCAGCGGGTAGACTAACTGGTCACACCGCTCGCGGATGAAAGTGACACCTTGTTCGTTTAACGGCAAGCCGCAGGCGACTGCGTTTCTGAGCCGAGCGTCCCATTCAAAACGTAGTCGCCTGCGGCTTGCCGTTAAACGAACCATTTATGACCATGCGGGATATCACAGTGGTGGGAGCGTGCGGAAGCACCGACGGTACGTGCCGCGGATTTTACGTTCAACACAAAGGGATCACCATGAACGGCTTTGCCCACGGGTTCGTTGCTGGCCGACTCGCAACATTGCTCACGCTCATATGTTCGAGCATCTTCGCGACGTCCAGCCTTGCAGCAGAAACGCCCAAGGCACCCAACCTCATCCTCATCGTCTCCGACGATCAGGGTTGGAATGACATCGGATATCACAACCCGAAAATTCTTACGCCGCATCTCGACCGCTTGGCCGCGACCGGGGTTCGTCTCGAGGCGAATTACGTCTTTCCGACTTGCTCGCCAACTAGGGCGGCGCTGTTGACCGGCATCAACCCTAGCCGCTACGGCATCATGGGGCCGATCGCCGGATCGAGCAAGTTGGCGCTGCCGACCTCGACGATCACGCTCGCCCGGGCGCTCAAGTCGCGGGGATACACGACCGCGATCACCGGCAAATGGCACCTGGGGCTGCGGCCGGAGGTTGGCCCGCGAAAGTATGGGTTCGATCGGACCTACGGTTACCTGCACGGACAGATCGACCCTTACACGCATCGCTATAAGCTGGGTGACCGCACCTGGCATCGGCAAGACAAGCTCTTCGACGAGGAGGGACACGCCACCGACTTGATCGCCGCCGAGGCGGTGCGGATCATCGAGCAGCAGGGCGACGGGCCGCTGTTTCTGTACGTGCCGTTTAGCGTGCCGCACCATCCGCTGGCCGAGCCGGAAGAGTGGACGGCAAGGTACAAGGGCCGCATCGACGATCCGTCACGGCGGTTGTTCGCAGCCAGCCTGACGCACATGGACGCCGCCATCGGGCGAATCGTGGCGGCGTTGGATCGCACCAAGAAGCGTAGCAACACCCTGATCGTCTTCACCAGCGACAACGGCGGGCAGAAAAGCTGGGGCAAGAACTCTCAATATGAGGGCCGCTACAAAAACGGCCATCCCACACTCGGCGATAACCGCCCGCTGCGGGGCTGGAAGGGCGGATTGTACGAAGGCGGCATCCGCGTGCCGGCCCTCGCTAACTGGCCCGGCCGATTGAAGCCGGGCAAGTTGAATGCGGTCGTCTCGGCGCTCGATTGGTATCCGACGTTCGCGCATCTGGCCGGTTACCAACGGCCCAGCGATTTGCCGCTGGAAGGGCAAAACATCTGGCCGCTGCTGGTCGACCCGGCGAAGGCCAACTCGAAATCGAAGCCGCGGACGTTATACTGGAACACGGGCGGTCGCTCGGCCGTGCGCCGTGGCCCCTGGAAACTGCTCGCCACCGGCGGCAAGAAGAAAACCTACCAACTGTTCAACTTGGACGACGACCCTCACGAGAAAACCGATCTGTCCGGCCGGCTCGAGCAGCAGACGTTCCAACTTCGCGGCCTGTTGGAACGCGAGGCGTCGAACGATTTTCGGCTGAAGATCAACAGCGAAGGACGTTAAAGTTGTAGGAGGCGTCTCCGACGGCGACCGTGCGTCGCGGTGGCTGGTGGCTGGTGGCTGGTGGCTGAGCTCTCGAAGCCCCAGCAGCCTGTTGAAAAAGTCGAGGTCTGGTGCAGGAGGCGACTCCCGTCGCCGATTATCGGGCGTTTCATGCGGAAGTCGGCGACAGGAGTCGCCTCCTACAGACTTTTTCAGCGGGCTGCTCGACCAAGCCACCCGATCGCCGTCGGAGACGCCTCCTACCTAGTATTCCACAATCCACGGAGACCCTGCCATGTTGACGATGACTCGATTTGGACTGTTAGCGATCGTGCTGATTGCTGTTCAGACCGCCTTCAGCGCCGCCGCAACAATCGACGTGCCCCAGGACCACCGGACCATCCAGGCCGCGGTCGATGCGGCCACCGCGGGCGACGTCGTGCTGGTTGGTGCCGGCACGTACAAAGAACGCATCAAAATGAAGCCGGGTGTCGCGCTCCGCAGCGCCGGCGACGATGCCCGCGGCAAGCTGGGGCTCAAGCGGGCCGAAGCCACCGTGATCGACGGCTCCGGAAAAAAAGGCGACATCCCCGGAGTGGCCATGGTCGAAGGTTCCACGATCGACGGCTTTACCGTCACCGGCGTCGGCACCTACGACGAGGCGAAGTGGAAAAAACACCACGCCACCCAGGGCGAAGAGCAAAGCCACGAACACATCGGCAAGCCCGGGGTGGCCGGCATCAGCGTGATCGGCGTCACTTGCACCGTCCGCAATAACATCGTCCACCACGTCGGCTACACCGGCATCGCGATTCTCGGCGCCAAGGGAAAGCGCTGCTCCCCGCTGATCGAACACAACGTCGCCTATCGCAACATGGGCGGCGGCATCGGCTCGATGCGACGCTCGACCGCCGTAATCCGCGGCAACACCTGTTTTGAGAATTTCTACGCCGGCATCGGCCACAATCACGCCAGCCCATTGGTGACGGATAACGTCTGTTACGGCAACGTGCGGGCCGGCATCGGCATCAGCGAGGGCTCGCGGCCGATCGTCCGCGGCAACAAGTGTTACAAAAACCGCCGAGCCGGAATCGGCATCCGCACCGGCGCGAACACGCAGCCGCTGGTCGAGGGCAACGAATGTTACGAAAACGACATGGCGGGCATCGGCAATCGCGACGACGCCCGGCCGACGATCCGCGGAAACAAGTGTTACAAAAACGCGATGGCGGGAATCGGATCGCGCGACGGAGCCCGGGCGCTGATCGAAGCGAACGAATGTTACGAGAACAAGATGGCCGGCATCGGATCGCGGCTCAAGGCGGCTCCGATCATCCGCGGCAACAAGTGCTTCCGCAACGAAATGGCGGGCATCGGATCGCGCGAGAAAGCCTCGCCGATCATTGAGGGCAACGAGTGCTACGAAAACAAGATGGCGGGCATCGGATCGCGGACCGGGGCGACGCCGATCATCCGCCACAACAAGTGTTACAAGAACGTCATGGCCGGCATTGGATCGCGCGAGAGCGCCCGGCCGATCATCGCCGAGAATGAGTGCTGGGAAAACCAAATGGCGGGCATCGGATCGCGAACCGGCGCAGCGCCGATCATCTACGGCAACAAGTGTTACAAGAACGTGGCCGCGGGCATCGGCTCTCGCGAGGGTGCCCGGCCGCTGATCGTTGGGAACGAATGCCGCGAAAATCAGCGGGCCGGCATCGGCGTGCGATCGAAGGAAACGGTCGCGGTGATCTACAACAACAAGTGCATCGAGAACAAGCTGGTGGCCATCGGGCTGCCGGACGGGGCCACGGCTTTGATTTACGGCAACGACCTCGTCCGCACGGGCGGAGTCCCGCCGCTGGTGGCAATCAAGGGCGAATCGACGGCCTTATTCGCCAACAACACGGTCCGCGGCGGCGGAGTGGCCGGTGTGTTGGTCCACGGCAAAGTCCATCTGACCGGCAATCGCTTCATCGGCCGGGGCGGAAAGCAGGGCTCGGCGATTTGGGTTTGGGCTAAGTCTGAGATGACGGCCATCGGCAATACATTCGACGGCTATCGCAACGCTGTGAATGCCGGCGGCTCGGCGGTGGTGGTCATCGGAAACACGGTTCGCAACTATCAGGGCGCGGCCATCGTCGTTCGCAAATCGACCTCCCCGGCCCACGTATTCGGCAACACGGCCTATGCGTCCGACCCCAAGGCCAAAGCCGTCCAGATCGACGGCCCCCAAGGCGTCGTGGCCGAAAACATCGTCAAAGAAGCCCCGCCGGAACCGACCGCGCCGTAAGACAGGCGGCTAGTGAACCATTCGCCTCAGGCTGTATCCTTTGTTGGTACGATATTCGTTGTTCGCCCCGCGAATGATGCGTTACGTTCGCAAAGCGAACAACGACTATGCCAACAGAGCCCGCCGTGACCGACGACCACCAACCTTCCGACGAACCGGCCGATTCCGGCTCCTGGTGGTCGCGCCCCTGCGGCGGGCGCTACGTGCTGGCGATCGCCATGCCGCTGGTGATTTCGACGGCCTCCTGGACGGTGATGAACTTCATCGACCGGATGTTTCTGTTGTGGCACGACAAAAACGAGATGGCCGCGGCCCTGCCGGCCGGCATGTTGCTGTTCGCCCTGATCTGTTTTCCGCTGGGCGTGGCCTCTTACGTCAACACGTTCGTGGCCCAATACGTCGGCGCCGGCCGCCCGAAACAAGTCGGTCGGGCCGTCTGGCAGGCGGTCTTCATCGGCCTGGTCTCGGTGCCGTTGTTGATCGCGCTGGCGCCGCTGGCCGAGTGGTTTTTCTTCTTCGCCCGCCACGACCCGGCGGTTGCCGTCCACGAGGTCGCGTATCTGCAAGTCCTCACCTTCGGCGCCGGGGCGATGGTCATCTCCGCCGCCATGTCGTCGTTCTTCACCGGCCGCGGAAAAACCCGCACCGTGATGATCGTCGACAGCACGGCGGCGCTGCTCAATATCGTGCTCGACTACCTGTGGATCTTCGGAAACGCCGGCTGCCCGGAGTTGGGCATCGCCGGAGCGGCCTGGGCCACCGTCGTCTCGCAATGGTTCAAGGTCGCCTGGTACTGGTGGTTGATGATGCGTCCCGAGCATCGCGAAGCTTACGGCATGTTGTCCGGACGGCGAATCGATTGGCCGTTGATGGGTCGGCTGCTGCGCTACGGCGGGCCGAACGGGCTGCAACTCGTCATCGACGTGGCGGCCTTCACCGTGTTCATTCTGCTGATCGGCCAACTCGGCCCCGACGCGATGCTCGCCACCACCTTGGCCTTCAACGTCAACAGCGTGGCCTTTGTGCCGATGTTCGGTGTCGGCATCGCGGTGAGCACCATCGTCGGCCAACAACTCGGCCGCAACCGGCCCGATCTGGCCGCGCGGGCCACCTGGACCGCCTTCACCCTCGCCGCCACGTACACCGGCATCATGGCGCTGCTGTACATCACCATCCCCGACGTCTTTCTGTTCGGGCACGCCGCGGGCATCGACGCAGCTCAGTTCGCCCCGCTGCGCGATACGGTCGTCGTGCTGCTGCGCTTCGTGGCCGTCTATTGCGTCTTCGACGCCATGAACATCATCTTCGTCAGCGCCATCAAAGGCGCCGGCGACACCCGGTTCATCCTGCTCACCGCCATCATCACCTCGCCGCTGCCGGTGATCGTCGGGTATCTAGGCGTTTGGTTTTTCGCACAAGAACTCTTGTGGTGCTGGGTTGTATTGACCGGCTGGATCGTCTCGCTGGGACTCATCTATTTCGCCCGCTTCCGACAAGGCCGCTGGCGAACCATGCGCGTGATCGATCCGGAACTGGTCGATGTCGCGTCGACCGAGACTGTCGCGACGGAGAAAACAGAAGACCATGAACCGGTCGCGACCGAAACGGCCGTCGCCTGTGAGCGGCACGGCGCTAGCCGCCGGTAAGTGCTGCGACAATCTTTCCTTACCGAAGGCGAGCGCCCAATCGCTCACTCCTCTTCCTCCTTCGCGGCCTTTGTGCCCTTTTTTCAAATCCGTTGCTGCTTCGGTGCTTCTTCATCCTATTCAACATAAGTGTTGGAACAGAAGACCGCGAAGGTCGCAAAGGAAAGAAGAGGGGCGGGTGATGTTCGTCGAAGGGTAGCTGGCCCAGGCGATTACGCCTTGTCATTCATTCTCCCTTGATTCCTTCATCACTCTCCTGAAATCCAACGGACCATCGCCCGGCTTCTGTTTTCGTCGCGGTGTGATCAGGCTAAACACGACCGACAACCCAATCGCCAACCCGAATCCTACGGGCCAGAACCAGACGGAGAACCACTCGGTCTGGAAATACATCAAACCGAGCGTAATCGCGGCCGCAAAGAGCGTCCCAAGGAACACGCCCAGCGACGTGGCGCGGCGGAAGAACAGGGCCAGCATCGCGATTGGCAACGCCCGCCTCTTCGTGTGCTCCGCCCCACGACGGTCTCGCGTTCAAGCGCAAAGTCTTCCCCGATAGCTCGCATGATCGTGCGAAGGATGCTAGAGTGGAACAGAGCATGATAGCCTGAGAGGGCCTCCATTCCCTGGTTTTTCGCGAATCAATCATGCAAGAGAACAACCATCCGACCGCGCTTCCGAACCTGCCTTCGGTGTCGTCCGGCCAACGACGGCGGCCCTCGCGGGTGTTCTGGATGATATTGATCGGGCTGCTCGTTGCCGCTGAGCTGGCTAGCTCACGAAAGCTGCGTCCAAGCGTAGCTTGGAGTTGATCTGATATGTTCAATCGTCGGTCGAAGAGTGATCGATCTGCTCTGCCGGCACGCAAGCTCTGGGCTTTTCGGCTCGCCGCCCTCGGCGTTTCGTTTCTTATCGCACTGGCTGCCCTCGCCTGGTATCTGATTGAGCAGGAGATGCTCGTGTTCGACCCGGAAACGGGCGCCTGGCGACTTCAGGCGCGTCCGATTTACCTCTACGAACCGGGGCACGAACGCACGGGCCACAAGTATCTCTACGACTCGGAATTGGGATGGCGCAACATTCCCAACTGGAAAGCCACGACGTTCGGCCACCAACTCACGATCAATTCCAAAGGCTTGCGCGATCGCGAGTATGAATATGACAAGCCCGCCGGCTGGCGGCGCATCCTGGTTCTGGGCGACTCCTTCGCCTGGGGGTACGGCGTTGCTGACGAGGAGATCTTCACGGAAGTGCTGGAGGACAGGTTCGAGCGCGAGGGGACCAAATGGCAAGTGATCAACGCGGGCGTGTCTGGTTGGGGAACCGACCAGCAGCTTCTCTATCTCCAGAGCGAGGGCTTGAAATACCAGCCCGACGTTGTTGTTCTGGCGTTTTATGTTGGCAACGATCTGACGAACAACACCCAGTCGATCCAGTACGGACTAAATAAGCCTCTGTTTCTTGATCTCGATTTGCAGCTCGCCAACGTGCCCGTTCCGAAGCCTCCTACGGACCGCACCAAGCTCAAACGGGCGCGAGTCTCCGCCGTTCGCTTGACCGTTCGCATCATCCAAGAGATGGAAAAAGAGTGCGCAGCGGCGGGCGCCAGATTGGTCGTGATGAAATTCGGTCTATTCCAGGTTCCCGATAATTCGTCAGCGCGGGCGCTTGATTCGTCGTTTACGAAGCGCCTTGAAGAACACCAGGGCAAGTCGCTCTTTCTCGATCTGGACGCGCGATTCCGGGACCAGGCCATTACCAAAGAGGAGCTTGTTGAAGGCAATCACGACGGACATTGGAACGCCCATGGGCACCGCGTTGTGGCGGACATGCTGCATGAGTTTCTCGTCAAGGAAAAGCTGGCTGAATAGGTAGGAGTCGGCTGCTTCGGTTTCGCATCACTGCTTCTGGTTTTCAGATCCATCTGAAACAGCCGTGACGGCGCGGGACATTTCTTTGAGCGGTGCTTGCCGTTCTTCGCTCGTCATATACGGCTGGTATCCATACTTGCCGGGATAGATCTTCATGTAATCCTCAAGGCGCTGGACGGTAAACTGCCGGTTCTGGTAATAGGGGTCGTCCAAGACCCGCAGCACTTGGGGCAACGCCCATTTTGCTCGGGCTTTGATGAGCACGTCGGCCGCCACAAGGCGCGTGCCGTTGTGTTCGCTTTGCAACCAGCCGAGCGTCACCGGCGCGCTCCGACTGGGATAGTTATTGTCGATTGCTGCGTCTCCGTACGCATTCGGACCGCCATCGTCCGCGCCGCGCCGCTTGAGCCCGTACCAGGCAGTCAGGTGCTTCAGTGTCCAGTTGATCGATTCCTTCACGTGGCACATGTTGCAGGCGTTGGGTTGATTCGCCTCGAGCATCTTGACGTCGGTGGGGCTGAAAATCGTGTGGGTCCGCGCCATGTCCCGCAGACCCTCATTGATTCTCGGCATATGACAGTTCATGCAATGACTGCCCTCGCCACCGGCCGAATGATGCGTGTGTGCGGTGAGCCCTGCTGCACTGCGAAACTGGTCATGGCAGGCCACGCACTTGGCGTTGTCCTCGGCTTGGGTCGGGGTCCAACGGTCGCCGATTTTTTGGTGAGGGTTGTGGCACGTGACACATGTCAGGAACTTCTTGCCCTGAGATTTTGCTCTTTCGGCGTTATAGCAGTGCCCGCGCATGGCATCGGTGAAATCGGTCGAATTCCAGGTGGAGATTCCCGCGGCGTATCGGGGCCGGTCGCCGGAATGACAGCGGGAACAAATGAAGTTCTTGTTCTCGTCCGTCTTTCCCCAGATCTCCTCCAGGCTGTCGCCCTGGGCGTAAACATGCTCGCCCGAGGGGAAAAACGTCGGCAGGAGATTCTCGTCCTGCACGTGGGCCTTGGCCCCGTAATGGCACGTTTCGCAACCGATGCCGAGATGAATCGCGTTGTCGCTTGCCAAAAGATTGACGAATTGCTGCCTTAACTTCGTGAAGCGTTTCTTCGACATGCCGCCTTTCACGCCGATTTTTGCCAACTTCGGATAGACCTCGTCGAGGTAGTCAGAAGCGACGAAAAAAGAATCGCGCGGCGCGTATGCGGCAAACCGGATGGCCTTCGACAGGATCTGATTGCCTACGGGATACGTGACGTGACAGATCGCGCATTTGAAATCGTACGCCGTTCGACTCGGGATCTCGAACGGATCGTCCCGCTCGGAGTCGGGCCCCTGGTGTCCGTCGACGTGAACCAACGGCACCCACTGCCGGCGAGTCAGCTCATATCCGAAAGGCAACACGTGATCCGTTGTTCGCAAAGCGTGATCCTCCTTCTCCGGACCAGCCAGCATCTTGCCCACGTAATACTGTTGAAACCTTGAACCGATCGTGCGGTTGATTTTGAAGACGCGCGTGATTCCTTGCCGCGAAAGACGCATTATGTAGGCCCCGTTCTCTCGGTAGAAACTGGCCGTCCCGCCGCGATAGACAATCTGGCTGGACGGTCCGTAAGGAAAGTCGCCCTTAACCGTCTCTTCGTCGGCCAAAGCGTTCATCCAGCGGTGGGGATGCGACGACCAGAGTTCGTAATTCTCCTCGTGACACTTGCGGCACGACTCCGGGCCGGCGTAGTCGACCGGGCGCGTATTACTGATCGAGAGGTTTTGCATCCGCTGTCGGGCCTCGTCGCTAGCGCCGCCAAACAGCAGGGCCAGCGTGTGGTCCGTGGAGTGCTCCGCCGCCCACTTGACTCGACTCCCCTCGTAACGAATCGACGTCGGCTCGGGCTGGGGCTGCTGCTCCTCGTCCCAGAATTGCCAGGCCGACACGACCGCGATGCCGATCCCAAGGGTGAGCAGAGCTAGACAGCTTGCGACGATTCGTCTGTTCATCGCGCCAGGGAAAAGCCGATTATATGTCATGGTAACAAACCACCTTGCGTAGTGTATTGCCTTCGAGCCGAAACCATCGGCGTGCCTTTCCTATTCATCTTAACCGAAAAAGAGTTCATCGGGAAAGTATTTGTCGACCCTCAACCCCGGCCCGTGAGCATCTAAAGAGCATCCTCCCGAATCGCTCCGGCGGCTTTGACCCGGTAACGATGAAGCATCGTCTACGGCTTTGGCGGCGAATTACGGAAGGGCTTTTCTTGTCGGTAGAGTTCCAGCCGTCCGCGCAGCTTCTCGCCCAGCGCCGTGTCTTGCTTAGCGGCGGGCAAGGCGATCGCCCGTTCGAGCATTTTCGCCGCCTCGGAAAACTGGCCTGCTTCAGCGTAGGCGGCAGCCAGCGTGTCCAACAACTGCGGCTGCTTATAACCAGAGGCTTCGCACACGATCTTGGCCCAGCGGACCGACTCCTCGCCGTTGCGAATTTGCGAGTTGGGATGCGTAGCAAGAATCCAGGCCAGATTATTGGCAGCCACGTACAGCTTGGGATTAAGCTTGACGGCCGCTCGATACTGCTCGACCGCCCGTCGAATATCGCCGTCCACCCGATAGACTTCGCCCAGTTGAAAGCGAATACCCGCGCTGTTTGGCTGCCGCCGGGTTATCGCGGTCAAGAGGCGGGCGGCCTCCTTAAAGTTGCGAGCCGCAACGTGTACGCCAGCCAGGCGGCGCAGCGTTGTGACGTCGCCCGGCGTGATCCGCAGGGCTTGGCGAAATTGCTCCGCCGCCTCAACGAATTTCCTCTGCTGGGCCAAGAGTTCACCCCAACCGCTGCGGATACGAAAATCATCGCTGCTGTAAGAGGCTGCCAGGGCATAGGCGGCTAGCGCCTCGGCCGCTTGGCCTTGGTCGCCTAGCAGCGAGGCCAGTACGTAATACACATCGCCCAGTTGTCTTAACGCGACGCCGTCGCTATGCTTGGTATCAACCGACTCGCCATAGCGCCGCAGATAGTCGATCGCGGAAGAGATGTCGGCACGGTCGATGAACTGTGACGAGACGCGTAGCGGACTGGCCGTCGGCGGGCCGGTGCTCCAGCGGCCGTCAAACGGCAAGCCAGCCATCCGGCGCTGCTGGGGCGTGGCCGTGAGCAAGCTGGCGTCGTCGAGCAATTGCTTGACGCCCAGCGTTCCCTTGTAGATCACCACCACACGTCCCTGGCGGTCAATCAGAAAACTGCTGGGAATCGGCAGCGGTTGCCAGCGGTCGAGCATTGCCTCTTGAAACGTGTTGAGACGTTGCAGCAGCGGCGCGCTGGCCCAGCCGGTCTGGAACGGGAATTTCGCCCGCTTTAGTATCGCTTCGGCGGCGCCACGGTCCCCCGATTTATCATCGAGGTCGTCGACGCTGAGCGCTAAGATCGTGATGCCCGCGTCGCGAATTTCCGCTTCGTGATCGGCCCATTCCTGCAACTCCGCCACACACGGACGACACCAACTGGCCCACAGATTGACCAGCAGCGGCCCATGGCCGGCCGGTAACAACGACTGTTTGTTGCCGTTGCGATCGACGTATTGTGCGGCCGGCGCGGGCAGCGGCGCGGGCAGTACGATCCTGGCGTGGTCGGACGATTTAGGCAGCTGCGGTGGGCTCGCTTTGAGCGCGACGGCCGCCACGGGAAGCTCCCACGCGACGGCGGCACCGTGCTGGTGTACGATATAGCGGCGATCGACGGAGAAATTCCGAAACGTCTCCGATTTGCCGCCAGGCCAGCGGACGACCAGCCGATCGATCTCGGTTCGATCGGCCAGGCCAAAGTGCAGCCACTTGCTCGACTGGGCCAGGAATCCGTCGCCGGCGTGCAGCGTCTTGATCAGCTTGAGGGGCTCTGCGCCGCCCAAGTGCAATTCGACCCGGGCCCCGATCGCGTCGACGTTCGTCGTGCGGCCGTTGCCGCGCAACTTGACGGAGAGGAAGTGATTGCCCCGCGGGTTGTCGTTGCGCAAGAAACGCAGCCGCGGCGCCGTGCGATTGGTGACCCATAGATCCAAGTCACCGTCGCGATCCCAGTCGACGCAGGCTACCGCGCGGCCGTCATCGGCGAAGTCAAATCCTATGGCGGCCGAGATGTCGGCGAAGCGTCCGTCGCCCAAATTCAAAAACGCACAGTTGCGTTCGTGGCCGCTGAAGCTACGATCCTCGTGCAATAGCTTGTTCAGGGCTTTCCAGCCTTGGCGATAGCGCAGCACCGCGGCGGGAGAAAAATCCTTGATGGGCGATTGCGACACGACCTGCCGCCAGTAGACGCTTCACAAATCACCTGTGTCGGCCGTCGAGATAAAGCCGTTGGCCACCACCAGATCGTCCAGCGTATCGTTATTCAGGTCGATCCACTTCGATCCCCAGGCCCAGCGGCCCATCGTCACGCCGGCCGCCACGCTGACGTCCCGAAAGCCCCCTTGGCGGTCGTTCTCAAACAGCGAATTGCCGCGGGCGTGACGCTGAAACATCTTGCGGGTTGCTTCATCGATGTGCTGCTTGAATTGCCGCTGGTAGGTGATGCGGTTGCCAGCCGAGGAGAACATGTTGCTCACATACAGGTCCATCCAGCCATCGTTGTTATAGTCGGCCCAACTGGCGCTCATGCCGGACGACATGTCTTCGACGTCGAGCGCCGCCGCCACGTCCACGAACTTGCCCCCATCATTACGATACAGGTTGTTCCGCCCATAGTCGTTGGCCACGTACAGATCCAGATCGCCGTCGTTGTCATAGTCCTCCCAGGAGGCGGCAAAGCTGAAGCGGGTGTTGTTTTGGCCCAGGCCGACTTTCTCCGCCACGTCGACATAGTTCCAGTTACCCAGGCTCCGCAGCAGCATGTTCGCTCCGCCGTTGTTGGCGTCGTGATACGGCATCGGCTCGCCCAACGCCCCGGTGCGTGCCCGGTCGTGCGAAGGGTTATACCCACAGATAAACACGTCGAGGCGGCCGTCGGCGTCGTAATCGGCCGCCGCGATCGAAAAGGTTTGGGCGCGCGTGCCCAGCCCGAATTCAAGGCGAAACTTCCCCGTTCCGTCGTTCGACATGAACAACACGCGCAGCTCTTGGGCCACGATCAGATCGCGGTCGCCGTCGTTGTCCAGGTCGACCAGCAGAGCGCTGGCCGTGAGGTCCAGCCAGTCGGCGCCGCTCGTGGCCGTGGCGTCCTTCAGCGTCCCGTCCGGCTGCTGAATGTATAGCCGGTTGGGCAGCCCACCTTGCTGGCAAAGGTAGAGGTCATCCCGCCCGTCGCCGTTCACGTCGCCCAGGGCCAGGCCGTGATTGGCCACCACGTCCAGCCCGTGGTCGCGAGCCAAGCGGGCTCGCCAATGGTCGGTCGAGCGCAACAGTTGCCGGCGATACGAATCGGTCGCTCCCAGGACCGACTCGGTACAGTCGACCAACAGCGGGCCGCGGGTGCCGTGCTGCACGACCTCTTCGTGCGCAAGCACCTCGATCGAGATGAGCCGGGGCCGGGTCGATTCGATCGCCGTCCAGCGGCAGCGCCAGGTGGCGTTGATCTGCAGACGGCCGCCGTCGGTCGTGCCATCGGCCTGGAACAGAACCTTCGTGTCGGCGTGGCTGTCGCTGCGCTGGACCTTGAACAGCTTGAACTTCGTGTGCAGGTCTGTGGCGTTGGCGAACGGCTCGATGAGGCCGTTCAATACGCTGGCCAATCCAATCGGCGGGGCCGCTGCGCGATCGCCCGGCGCGAAGCGGCGCACCGTGAACGTCTTGTCGCTAAACACCTGCTCAAGCGGTGAGGGACGCAGCGTTGTGCCGGCAAACTGTGGGTCGGCCAAATCGCCGACCGCCTTCGGATCGAGCGGCCCGCCCGTGGCCAGCAGCTTGCCGAGTCGATTCAACTGGGCGCTGGCGTGGCTGCTAAACGCCTCCGTGGGCCAGCCGTCCGCGGTGGGGTCGATGCGTCGATAGGCGTCTCGCAGCGGACCCACGTAGCGACGCTCCAAGCCGGGCGCGAGCACCGTGTCGCCCCTCGCCGTCTGTTGCGGCTCGAACGCGGTCGGGTCGTCGCCGGGCTCGGCGACGTCGCGGCCCGGCTGCTGCGACCACCAGATGGCGGCGGCGGCAACCGCCATGAACACTCCGGCGGTGGCCCAAATGGCTCTTCGCGGCTTGTGGCGCGTCGATTGATCGACGGCCGCCGGGCGTGCGAATTTTCGGGGTGCGTTTCGCTTGGACATGACCGGGATTCTAGGCGGCAGGCGCGATGATCACGAAAACTGGAAAGGCGGTGCAACAGAACGGCCGTGCAGCATCCATTATACCACCCCGCCCGGAATGGCGGAGCGCCGTGAACGTCGTCCGAGTCAGCGCTAGGCTGGCAAATCAAAACCCGAAGCGTAAGCGAGGATGATTATGCACCAGCCAGACGCGCAAGCGAGGGAAATTGACAGATTTGCGGCATCTTACCGCGAACACGCTTTGGTCCACAATTTTCGCGGGGTTGCGTCGAGCCGCGCCGGGCATCGAAGAGACCAATAAAAAAGGGGCCACGCACCGCGCGTGGCCCCTAAAATTATACGGTTTTATCTGGATCCAGCCGCTTTAGGCGCGCCGACGTCGCCAGCGACATAGGGCCAGCGAGAACAGCCCCAGCGCCGCGAGGATCAAGCTCGACGGCTCGGGGATGGTCAGGACGTCGATGCTCGCACCCTGTCCGCCGGCCCAGATTAGCCCGATTTCGTCATCCGTCAGCGGGCGATCCCAGATGGCCACATCGTCGATTTCACCTTCCCATCCGCGATTGAGTCTGTCGATATTGTTACCAATGGCCAAGGCATGCGGCACGTTCGGCTCGTTATTATGGCCGTTGTCTTGGATGTTCGGCGCGCCGCCCGTCACGACCAAACCGCCATCGACCCAAAGCCGCGTGCTCACACCATGCTCGCTGATGGCGACCACATGATGCCACCCGCCGTCGTCGACAACCGGACCTATGCCCTCACCGGGAATGTCACCCACGCCTCCGGCGTAGGCCATGCGGCCCGGTTGGTCACTACTTCTTCGCGCGATGCGGTAAGCGCTCCCCTCGCCATTGGAGATCAGCGCCTGCCAATTGTGGTTGAAGTTGTCGACCTTGAACCAAGCGGAAATCGAAAGATCGCCGGATAAGTGACTGATGTCCGCGCTGGCTGGCACGTTCACATAGTCATTGTTACCGTTCTGCAAAAGGCCGCCGCCTCCAAAAAGGCCGCCCCCTAAACTGGCCCCCGGCCCGGTGAACGTACCGTTGTCGTCAACCGTGCTGGCGTTGCCCAGTTTTCCTCCCGCCGAATCATTGAGATCGCTGTCAAAGTTCCAGTAGTTTTGCAGGCCATCACCGATGTTGGCCCGCGCGGTTCCGGCGATGCAGAACACCGCCGCCAAAGCCATCACACACGTTGCTCGCTTCATGAGTCTCTCCTACATAAAGTACAGCGAATCGGCAGGCAGATTCAGGGCTGTGAATTACAGTTCGGAAAAGTGTAAGTTCCTGCACAACTCCTATCACTGTAATCGGTCTTTCCCCCATTGCAACCAAATTGACCGAAATAATCGGAATTACTCGAAAGTTTTTTACAGAGGGACACAAAACCAACGATTTTCAGCCCATTTTGCGAAAAATTTTCTTCTGGCGGACGGCCGAACTGCGGAAATCTCACCAACTAAAGCGAGCGGCAAATGAAAACTTACCTGTAGCTACGCTCGCCAGAGCGTGGATTGAGCGTGGATTGAGCGAAACCTACTTCACGTCTTCGTGCTCCACGTCGCGTAGCATTCGCAGCAACGCTTCGGCCGACTTAGGCCGGGCGTCGGGGGCGGGCGCGAGACAGCGCATGATGACGTCGGCCAGCGTGGCGTCGATCTGCGGCCGAAGCTCGCGAATGTCGGTCGGTTCGACGGTATCGTGGGCCAACGCGGCTTTGCCGGTGACGTCGGCCGAGGGCCAGGGAAGCTCGAAGGTACACATCTCGAAGGCCGTTACGCCGAGGGCGAAGATGTCGAGCCGCTGGTCGGTCTTGCGGCGGCGAACGATCTCCGGGGCCATGTAGCTGGGCGTGCCGGTGCGATTGCCCGGCTGCATGAACGGCGCGGTGGCGGGCACGCTGAGGCCGAAATCGATCAGCCATAGCCAATCGCCGCTGGGCCGCACGATGAAATTTCGGGGACAGATGTCGCGGTGAATGAAGCCGGCCGCGTGGACGGCGGCCACGGCCTCGGCGGCCTGGCGAATCAGCGTCAGCCGATTGCCGTTGAGCACCTCGCTGCGCGAGATCAGCAGCGAATTGAGCCCCGGCCCTTCGAGAAACTCAGAGACCACGAACTCCTCGCCGCTTTTCGTGACGCCGTGCTCGAAGGTCTTCACGATGTGCGGATGGTCGAGCGACGTGGCGATCTGGCCCTCGCTCGGTTTTTCGAGTCCCTTGAAACGCGCGTTGAACGCCGCGGTTTTTTTCAAGTCGAGGATTTTCAGTCCGACTTTCTGCCGGGTTTTTCGGTCGAAGGCCATGTAAAAGGACGACATCGTCCCCGAGATGGCCTCTCGCCGGCGGTCGAAGCGCGCCGAAACGTCGACCGCTTTGCTTGGCATCATCGACTTGAAACGATCGAAAAGGCCCATTCCTATTTCCCGCAATAATCGATCATTTTTGCGATCTCACTTTTCAGATCGCTGCGGGGGACGATGCGGTCGACAAAACCGTGTTCCAGCAAGAACTCGCTGGTCTGGAAGCCCTTGGGCAGTTCGATGCGGATCGTGGCCTTGATCGTCCTTGGCCCGGCAAACCCGATCAGCGCCTTGGGCTCGGCGAACACCACGTCGCCCAGCGAGGCAAAGCTGGCCGCCACACCGCCCATGGTCGGATTGGTTAGCACCGAGATAAACAGCCCGCCCGCCTCATGGAAGCGGCCCAAGGCCGCGGACACCTTGGCCATCTGCATCAGCGAGAGGATGCCCTCGTGCATCCGCGCGCCGCCGCCCGATCCGCTGATGATAATCAAAGACAAGCTCTGCTCCGTTGCCCGTTCGATCAGTCGAGTCAGTTTCTCGCCGACTACCGCGCCCATGCTGCCCATGATGAAAGCCGAATCGGTGACGCCGAAGGCCACGCGACGGGCGCGGATCATGCCGCTGCCGGTAACTGCGGCGTCGAGCAGCCCGGTCCGCTTTTGTTCCGCGATCAGCCGGTCGGCATACTTTTTCTTGTCTTCGAATTCGAGCGGATCGGCCGGGGCCATTTCTGCATCCCACTCGTTGAAGGTGCCCTCGTCGAGGACTTGGACGATGCGTTCCTGAGCGCTGACATACCAATGATAATCGCACTCAGGGCAGACGCCCATGCGACGTTCCGCCTCTTTGCGGAAGATCGTGGCCTGACAGCCCGGACAGCGCTGCCAGAGTCCTTCCGGCACGCCGCGTTTAGGCCGCTTAACAGTGGCCGGCGACTGTTTCGTGTTTGATTCGCTGGTGGGCATGATGGACTGGGAGGGATAATGATTGATGGAGGACTACATAAGATGGACGACTACATGATAGGACGAACCAGGGATAACACAGAGGGCACGGATCGATCAAGGCCGAAAATTGTCGCGACAGCCCTCCAGTCTCTCTTTGCGATCTTTGTGACCTTCTGTTCAAGACTCCTATTCTCGTTGTGCCGTTGAAGTTGTTCGACGTGACTCAGCTTAGATATCGAGGTCTATTTCGCCGACAAAAGGTAAATGAACAGAAGAACACGAAGATCGCAAAGGAAAAAAAAGGCTCGGCTCCTGTGATCCTCCTTGGGGCCATGAGACGCGAGGCTGATCTCAATTCTCAATCGACTTTCGGCGGCCGGAGTTCTTGCGAATCCGGCAACCAACGTGTCGTTCATAAGTGATATCCGTGGTTCCCTTCCTCGCTCCTCGTAAAACGCAAACTCGCTGTTCTCAACGTCCGCCGGCCGTAACCGCCGTGGGCACGTCGATCATGATCCAACTGCCGCAGGGTTGATCGGCTTTCCACAGGTCGGACAACTCGGCCTCGTCGAGCTGACATTGTAACAACATCACCAGCGGCTTGGGCGCCACGACGACGATCACGCCCTCCTTGTGTTTCTTAAGCAGCTTGGCCAGCACCGGTTCGATCCGCGCCAGCGCATCATAGATCATCTCACCCTCCGGCGGGCAGACGCTCTCGGGATGGTCCTGCCATTGCCGAAACACCTTGGGGTGTTTTCGCTTGACGTCGTCGATCAGCATTCCCTGCCAAAGCCCCTGATCGAGGTTGCGAAGCTTCTCGATGGTTTTCGGCTTCAACCGGCTGACTTCGCCGATGACGGCGGCCGTTTGCCGCGCGGCCTCGCAAGGCGAACAATAGATCGCCTCGGCCGACGTATCGCGCAGCTCCTGGGCGATGCGGGCGGCTTGCTCGCGTCCCTCTTCATCGAGAGGAATATCGAGAGTGCCGGTAATGCGGCCCTGACGCTCGAAATCGGTCGAACCGGGTCGAACCAATGCAATGCGGGTCATGGTGGTCGTTACGTCCTTATGCAGCTCGTCGCCCGCTCACGTAGTGTGGCGATGCTGCGGGGGTAATCGTCGTTACGAAAAATGGCCGAACCGGCCACAAACAGTTGAGCGCCGGCCTCGGCGCAGGGACCAATCGTCTCTTCGTTGATGCCGCCGTCGATCTCCAACACCACGTTCTCTACGTTGCCGCTGCTGTTGCGGTCGCGCAGCCAGCGGAGCTTGTCCAGGGCCGTCGGATCGAACGCCTGGCCACCGAAACCAGCCTGAACGCTCATCACCAACACAAGATCGCAAAGGTCGAGACAGCCCTCGATGCGCTCGACCGGTGTCGGCGGGTTGATCGCTAATCCCGCGGCTGCTCCCAGAGCGGCGATCTGCTCCAGCACCGACCGCGGGTCGTCGAGCGCTTCAGCATGAATCGTAATGACGTCGGCTCCGGCCTCATAGTATCGCTCGACATATTCACTCGGGTTGGAAATCATCAGATGCACGTCGAGCGGCAGATCGCTCAGCCGGCGAATCGTCTCGACCAGCGTCAGGCCATAAGTCATGTTTGGCACAAAGTGGCCGTCCATCACGTCCAGGTGCAGCGCCCGGGCGCCCGCCTCTTCGAGTCGATCCAATTCGTCCGCCAAATGGCCGAAGTCGCACATCAACAGCGACGGCAGCACCACGGGCGCTGCGGAAGCCAACGAACGTAAATGACGGCGACGAGACATACGGCGACCGGACTATAAGGGCAGGATGCGAAATGCAATTGAGAAGAGCGGCAAGCGGCAGCGACCGATCCGTGAGACCTCGGAAAACAGCAACATGGTGCTGTGGAGTTCGATTATAAGTGAGAGGTGGTGAACCCAGTATTCCCGGCCATTGGAAGTAAGCGCCTCATTCTAACAACGACTTTCGGCGGCGCCTGCGCTGTTCGGGAGATAATTCTCGTAAGTACAGCAGGACAAACGACTTGCGATTATTTGCAAAGTCCGGTTTCAGCAAGGCCAGGACACGTGTTCTCGCTGAGATTTGGGATCTGAATTCGTGTGCAACAGGGGAATACTCCTGATGGTTTAATCAGTACCCAGTACCCAGTACTCAGTACGCCAGTCCCCGTGCATCCGAACCTCAACATCTGAATGTACGCGTGCTAACAGATGAAGCACGGCCGCCAAACGCTCGGGGTCTTGCATCCAGCGTTTCAGTTCGATGTCCAACTCGTCGAGCTTTTTTTGCGCCGCGTCGGCGTCATCGGTCAGCATCATTCGAGAAGTAAGTGTCGCATTTTTTCATGGCGAGCCCCGAAGCGTAAGTTGTGAAGTTGCGCTAATCAGCCGCGGAGCGGCGACATCGAATAGCCTGGGGCGCGAGCCCCAGGAAATCGTGGTCGAATTAATTTCTAGAAGCCCCGGAGGGGCGACATCGGACGACGTCGCATTGGGTGTCGCCCCTCCGGGGCTTTCCGCTGGATCATCGACATGATCCCTGGGGCTCGCGCCCCAGGCTATTTGATGCCGTCCCTCCGGGACTAAAAACATGTGCGACTTTGAAAAGCGTTAGCTCGGGGGAAATACAACCGCACGCGAAAAGCTTGACGCCCAGTGAGGGATTACCGGCGGCCTAACAGCAGCCGTTTGCCGCGCATCGTTTCGTGAGACATTTATTTCTCGAACGATGC
>JADFKK010000112.1 GCA_022564995.1 Planctomycetota bacterium
ATTCCCACGGCGATCCAGGCCGCCAGGCCGGCCCATCGCTTTGGCCGCTTTGATTTCCAGGCGTCGGGAAACACGCAGCAGTTAAACCTGCGCGGTGTTGCCGCCCGGCGGACCGCCCAGAACTACACTTGGCATGGCCCGTACTATCACAACGAATACGGCCGCCCGTTGGCCATCGTAGTTCCGCCGACCGCCGAATACCAGATGCACTACAGTTGGGGCGTCGGTGGAACACGAGTCAGCCGCATCGACCACCAGTTCACCCGGCCGTTTCCCGGCATGAACGCCCGCGGCGGGCGCCTGTGGGCCACACCCGCCTGGCCGTCGAGCACGTACCAGCGCGGCGTCTACTACGTCCGCGGCCCGTGGTAAAACAGCTCTCGCCAATCCATCTCTTCTCGAAAGCAGCCCGTCGCAATCCTATCTGCGTCGGGCTGTTTTTTTGCGCTTGGTTTGAGAAGGCGGCGGGGCGCGGATTCAACACGGAGACACGGAGAAACGGAGTGACACGGAGATTAAGGAAAGAGTGTAGGAGGAAGGAAGAAAGAGAAGCAATTTGCAATTTGCAATTCCCAAACTTACTCCGTGTTCCTCCGTTCCTCCGTTTCTCCGTGTTGAGTTTCCCGCTCCCCGATTCAATGCACCCGCTGCCCCGGCTGCGCGCCGTCGTCAGGGCTGAGCAGAAACACGTCGGACCCGCCCGGTCCGGAGGCCAGGATCATGCCTTCGCTGACGCCGAACTTCATCTTGCGGGGAGCCAGATTGGCGGCCATCACGACCAGCCGGCCGACCAGCGCTTCCGGCTCGTAAGCACTCTTGATGCCGGCCAGCACTTGCCGCCGCTCGTCGCCGCCGAGGCTCAGCGTCAGCCGCAGCAGCTTGCGGGCTTCCTCGACCCGTTCGGCCGAGACGATGCGGGCGATCCGCAGATCAACCTTGATGAATTCGTCGAACGTAATCTCTTCGGTCAGCGGCTCGTCTTTGAGCGGCTGGTCGCTGTCCTCGAATGTCGCTGCGTCTGTTGCTTCATTTGTTGCCTCATTGGCCGGTGCATCACTCATGTCGTTCTCCTTGCTGGCGTCGATCATGGCCTGCACGTTTTTGGCCTCGACACGCTGCATCATGTGTTTGAATTTGGCCACCGGCGTACCGACCAGCGGCGTCTTTGATTCATCCCAACTTTCGATCGGCTTTCCGAGCAACTCGCCGGTCTGCGCGGCCAGCCGCGGCAGCACGGGCGAAAGATAAATCGCTAGCTGCCGAAACAGATTCAAGGCGACCGTGCAGACGTCTTGCAACTCGCCGGCCCGCTGGGGGTCTTTGCGCAGATTCCACGGCTGCCGCTCTTCGACAAACGGATTGGCCCGATCGGCCAGTTCCATAATCCGCCGCATCGCCCGATTGTAGTCGCAGTTTTCGTAGGCGCCTGCGATCTCATCACCCGCCGCGGCGCCTTGCGTGAACAGTCCGCCGTCGTCGGGATATTCGGCCGACAGCCCGCTTTCGGCCACGAACTTCGCGGAGCGGCTGGCCAGATTGATGACTTTGCCGACCAGATCGGAGTTCACCTTGGCGACGAACTCCTGGAGGTTCATGTCCAAATCGTCGAGCCGCGAGCCGAGCTTGCTGGCGTAATAATATCGCAGGTAAGACGGCTCCAGGTGCTCCAGATACGTCGCCGCCTTGACGAAGGTGCCCTTGCTTTTGGACATCTTTTCGCCGCCGACGGTGAGAAAACCGTGGATATGCACCTTGGTCGGCAGATTGTAACCGGCCGTCTTGAGCATTCCCGGCCAGAACAGTGTGTGAAAATAGGTGATGTCCTTGCCGATGAAATGGTGAATTTCGGTCTCGTCACTGCGCCACCAGTCATCGAGCTTCTCGCCGCTGCGTTCGCACCATTGCTGCGTCGAGGCGATGTAGCCGATCGGCGCGTCGAACCAGACATACCAATAATTGCCCGGCGAGTCGGGAATCTCGAAGCCGAAATACGGCGCCGGCCGCGAGATGTCCCAGTCGCGCAGCGGCTCGTGCAGGAAATGTCCCTTGAGATAATTGGCCACTTCCCGCTGCAAGTGCTTTCCGCATTGGGTCCATTCGTCCAAGAACCCGTGAAGCTGTTCCAGCTCGACAAACAAGTGCGGCGCCGTCCGCACTTCCGGCGTCGCGCCGCTGAGTGTGCTCACCGGGTCGATCAGATCGGCCGGCGTGTAAGTGTGCCCGTTGTCGCAGTTGTCGCCGTGTTGGTTTTCCAAATGACAGAACGGGCAGGTTCCCCGCACGAATCGATCGGCCAGAAACGTCTCGGCCTGTGGATCGTAAAGCTGCTCGACGTCCTTTCCCTTCACCAGGTGGGCCTCGCGCAGGGCCGACCAAAACACGCCGCACAGCTTGCGGTTTTCTTCGCTGTGGGTGCTGCCGTAATTGTCGAACTCGATGTCGAAGGCCGTGAAGTCGGCGATATGCTCCTCGCGCACCCGCTCGATCCACTGCTCTTCCGACACGCCAGCCTTCTTCGAGCTAATCATAATCGCCGTGCCGTGGGTGTCGTCGGCACACATGTAGATGCAGCGATTCCCGCGGAGCTTCTGAAAGCGAACCCAAATGTCGGTCTGGATGTACTCGACCAAATGACCGATGTGGATCGGCCCATTGGCATACGGCAGAGCGGAAGTGACGAGGATTTTGCGCGGGTGCATGGTGGGTTGTTCTGTAGGAGGCGACTCTGTCGGCGATTTTCGTGGCCGCCAAGTTCCGTGGCACCGGCGTCCCGCCGGTGATACACAGGCGAGACGCCTATGCCACGAGTCAGACGGGGCATTGTAGCGAAAGGTCGCCGGGCGCGGGAGCCGGGATGCCCATTAGCAGACAGGCCGGATACACTGAGGGTTCGCTGGGTAACGGGAACATTGGGTTCTGCCGTGAACAGTTTTGCGCAAGCGACGCTTGCGAAGTTTTGCCCCAACGGGGCAGATTTCGCTCGTGCTGGAGCTTCGCCAAGGCTCAGCCACCAGCCACCCGTTATCACGCGGTCCGTGAGGAAGATTCGTGAGCGACGCCGACGATCCATTGCTCGATGCGGATACCCGCGATGCTCGCAAAACCGCGTGGCTGCGTCGGACCGTGGCGTTGGCCACATTGGCATTGTTGGCCGTGACTTGGAAACTCTGGACGCCGCAGACCGTTTTCCCGCAAGTACCGCTTTTCGGCTGGGCCATCGCGGCGCCGGGCTGGATCGACTGGGGTTGTTTTGGCGGGGTAATTCTCAGCCTGCTCGTAGTATTGCTGGCACGGCAACGCAGCCGCCTCTGGAAGCCGGCGCTGCTCGTTTTCGTCGCGCTGCTGGCCGGCCTGATCGTGCTCGACCAACACCGCTTTCAGCCCTGGGCGTATCAGATGGGGCTGTTCGCTCTGGTGCTGGCCACCGTGCAGCCAGGGCGGGCCGTGTTCTTGCTGCGCATGTTGGTCATCAGCATCTACTTCTACTCCGCGGTTTCCAAGTTCGATCACAGCTTCCTACTCACCCTGGGCCAGCAGTTTCTCGATGCGCTGGCCAGACTCGTCGGCCGATCGACCCAGGACTGGCCGCCGGAAGTCAGATTCTACGCCGCCATGATTTTTCCTATCGGCGAATTAGCGGTTGGCGTCGGCTTCTGTTTTCGACGAACGCGCCGTCCGGCGCTGGTCGCGGCGATCGTCATGCATCTGCTGCTGATAGTGATCCTCGGGCCGCTCGGTCTCGATCACAAGCCGGGCGTGCTTGTTTGGAATGGGTATTTCATCGCGCAGGCGATGTTGCTCTTTCCGTGGCGCAGATGCCCGTGGCACAGGCGTCCCGCCTGTGGGAACCGGCGAGACGCCGGCTCTACTTTGGAACACCGGCGAGACGCCGGTGCCACGTCGCTGTTAGTTCAAGCAACCATCTGGCTCGCCGTCGCGCTGCCGGTGCTGGAGTGGGTCGACCGCTTCGATCACTGGCCGGCATGGGGGCTGTATGCCTCGCGGGCCGAGCGGATCACGGTGCTGATATCGCCCCAGGATGTCGAGCGGCTCGACGATTCGCTTAGGGCCTACGTCACCGAAATCGAAGATGAAAACACGGCCATGCTGCACGTCGACCGCTGGTCACTCGACGTGCTCGGCGCGCCGATCTATCCGCAGAATCGCTTCCAAATCGGCGTTGCCGAAGCGGTGGCCCGTCGCTGGGGGCTCAATCGCGAGATCCAAGTCGAGCAAACCGGGCCGTCCGATCGTTTCAACAGCCAGCGCGAGCGTAAGCTGCTGCGGGGCTTGGATCAACTACGCATGGAAGCCAGTCGATATTGGCTGAACACCCGGCCACGGGAGCGGTTTATCGAGGCGGGCGGCGATGAAGATGTGGATTGACGGTTGTTGGATTGGGTTTATCTTGAACGATTCGCGTGGGCGCGACCAACGGTCGCGGCTTTATGGAGAAGAGACCATCGCATGAAGGCACTCGTTAAAAGTAAATCCGAGCCCGGGCTGTGGCTTCAGGATGTTCCGCGGCCCGAGGTTGGCCTGAATGACGTCTTGATCCGCGTCGATCGCACCGGCATCTGCGGCACCGACGTCCATATCTATAACTGGGACGAATGGGCCCAGAAGACGATCCCCGTGCCGATGGTCGTCGGACACGAATTCGTGGGCGAGATCGTCGAGGTCGGCTCGAACGTCGCCGACTTCCATCCCGGCGAAGTCGTCAGCGGCGAGGGCCACGTCGTCTGTGGTCGCTGCCGAAACTGTCTCGCCGGGCGAAGGCAACTGTGCGCCGATACCTCGGGCGTGGGCATCAACCGGCCGGGGGCGTTTGCCGAGTATCTCGTGCTGCCGATGACCAATGTTTGGCATCACGACCCGAAAATCGATCGCGACGTGGCGGCGATCTTCGACCCGTTCGGCAATGCGGTTCACACGGCCCTAACATTCCCCGTGCTGGGCGAGGATGTGCTGATCACCGGCGCCGGGCCGATCGGCGCGATGGCCGCCGCGGTGGTGAGACACGCGGGCGCTCGTTACGTGGTGGTCACCGACGTGAATCCGTATCGGCTGGAGCTTGCCCGCAAGATGGGCGCGACGCTGGCGATCGACGTTCGCGAGCAGACTATCGCCGATGCGCAGCACCAACTCGGTATGTCCGAGGGTTTTGACGTCGGCCTGGAAATGTCGGGCAATGCCGAGGCCTTCCGCGAGATGCTGGCCAACATGTGTCACGGCGGCAAGATCGCCATGCTCGGCATCCCCGAACAGGAAATGGCGATCGACTGGAACGCGGTCGTGTTCAACATGCTCACCATCAAAGGCATCTACGGCCGCGAGATGTACGAGACCTGGTACAAAATGACCGTCATGCTGCAAAGCGGCCTAGACATCCGCCCGATCATCACCCACCGGTTTGACTACACCGACTTCCAGCCAGGCTTCGAGATCATGCGCAGCGGCCAATCCGGAAAAGTCATCCTCGATTGGTCCGGTGCAGGTTAGCAGCCCGTAGAACAAAATCACGATCCTAGCCCGAAGCGTAAGCGAGCGAGAGGGAGGGAGAGAAAACGCTCGTCTGGCGTTCCCTCGCTTACGCTTCGGGCTAGGATTGTCATCATACATTCCTCTTCCATCGGGCGCTTACCCGCCGCGGGCGATGCGGTCCCAATCCAACGGGGCGTCTTTGTCGATCCGCGGTAGCTCGCCGGCCATGGCGGCGGGATACTTCTGCGCGGCTCCCGTGTTATAGATCACGACTTCCTCGTCCGCGCCGATCCAGCCCTCTTCGGCAAGCTGCTCGAGCGCCCCGACGCAGGCCGCCGCTTCGGGACAAATGCTGATTCCTTCGCAGGAAATGGTCATCCGCATCCATTCGCGAATCTTCGCCTCACGGACCGCCACGGCTCGTCCGCCGCTGGCCCGCACGGCGTCGAGGATCATAAAGTCGCCGATCGCCGCGGGCACGCGAATGCCGGCTGCCAAGGTGGCCGCGTTTTCAAACGGCTCGGCGAACCGCTCGCCGGCGTCGAAGGCGCGCACGATCGGCGCGCAGCCGTCCGACTGCACGGCAACCATCCGCGGCAGCTTGTCGCTTTTCAGCCAGCCAAGCTGCGCCAGTTCGTCGAACGCCTTCCACATGCCGATCAAGCCCGTGCCGCCGCCGGTCGGGTAGAGAATCACGTCGGGCAACTTCCACTGCCGCTGTTCGGCAAGTTCCAGGCCCATCGTCTTTTTGCCCTCAATGCGATACGGCTCCTTGAGCGTCGACAGATCAAACCAGCCCATTGCGGCGGTGCCTTCGCGGACGATGCGGCCACAATCGGTGATCAGCCCGTTGACCAAAAACGTCCGCGCGCCGGCGGCCAGGCATTCGTATTGGTTAATCTCCGGCGTGTCGTCGGGCATGAACACAAACGCTTCGATACCCGCTCGAGCCGCGTACGCCGCCGCCGCTCCGCCCGCGTTACCGGCGGTGGGAATGGCAATTCGCGTGATGCCGAATCGTACGGCCATGGTCATGGCCATCGCCAGCCCCCGGCTCTTGAAGCTGCCGGTGGGCAATTGCGATTCGTCCTTAATAAAGACGTGCCGCAGTCCGAATCGCTTGGCCAGTCGGTCGGCCGGCAGCAGCGGCGTCATGCCTTCGCCCAGCGTGATGATTTCGGCGTCGCCGGCTGGCGGCAGCAATTCTCGATAGCGCCACATCGTCGGCGGCCGATCGCGCAGCGCGGCGGGCGAGACCGCGCGGGCAACCGCGTCCAAGTCGTAGCGAACCCACAGGGGCCGGTCCCTGTGCAGCGTGCGCGGCTCGTCGGCCGACAGCTTGGTGCCGTCGAGCGCGCTTTCAAGATGGGTCACAAAGCTCCTCAATCGATGATCCTCCTCATCGTCAGATTACGAAAATCAGAGCAGCAACCGCTGCCCGCATCAAGGGACTTGACAGCCGTGGGCCGGGCCAACCACACAGCTTCGGGTGGACGACTGGACCAATGCGACTGACCGATTCGTTATCAGCCGACAATCTCAACCCCCCCTTTGAGGAAAACCGCGTCGTGCCCGTTGATTACCGGTTGCCTGTGGCTTCCTGCAACGTATTTTTCCGTAGGCTCTGTCTCAAAACACTTTAGATTCGCGTTTATCATCAGCCGCTGGGCGCTAGCCCACGGTTTTTTCGGCACATTTACCCACGGAACCGGACGCTAGCGCGTCGCGGCTGATGTTTTGAGACAGGGCCTAGTCGCGAATGAGATCACCCGTGGGGGTAGATTGAATGCTCCGATTCGACCGATCTTGGCGGTCGGTTGACGCGACACCGGGCAACACGTCACCGAACCTATCTTTTGATCTAGACCAGCGACATGGCGACGACAAAACAAGTTGAACCACCGCATCACCCGGCCTCGCCGACACTTGCGGAAGGCACCGCGGCCCGGCATCAGGCCGAGATGCTGGCGTTTTCCCAGATCATGTCGACTGCGGCGAACCAGTCGACCGTGGTGCGAGAGGCCGCTGCCGCCGTAGCCCGCGCGTTGGACCTGCCGATTCGGACTATTTCCAAGTTGGTTGAGGGTGGGCGCGAACTTCAGCGTAGTATTCGCGGCGTTAGTGAAACGACGGGCCATCTTAGTTTCGACGACGCGGCATCTGCCGATGCTTACGCGATGTCGGTCGACGCTCCCGTGGTCATCGCAGATCTCACCGACGAGGAACGATTCTGCGACGAGAGCCTGCGCGCCGAGGGCATATTGAGCGGCGTTTGCGTTCATCTTTTTGCCGGCAGCGCCGCGATAGGTTGTATCGGCGCTTACGATACTCGGCGTCGTGACGTGAGCGACGGCGACGTGAACTTCGTCACGATCATTAGCTCGATGGCTTCATCGGCGTTGGCGCGAATCCACGCCGAGGACGGCCTCATCGAGGCACAAGCCCTTGCCGCGGCGATGCTTGACTCGTCGCCGTCGCTGATGCTGGTGCTCGACCACCAACAACGAATCGTGCGAATGAACGCGGCTTGCCAGCGGGTCAGCGAGTTCACTCTCGACGAAGTCAAGACTCGTTCGATGAGCAGCGTAATGGTCGTGCCGGAAGAGTATGAAAAAATCAGCGCGCTGTTCAGAAAGGCCAAGACCGCTTCGGAACCGATCGAATTCGACAGCCATATTCTCACCAAACGCGGCGAACGCCGTCGAGTCACCTGGTCACTGACCGCGGCGCAGCAAGGCGCCGGGGGTGAGACGTCGCTCGTGTTGACCGGGGTTTGCCACGGCGAGGCGAACGCCGACACACGGCGCGCCTTTGACGGTAGCGATGATGGCGACCATGCCGCCAGACCTGCCGGAGACAATCCCTCCGCGCCCGTCGGCAAGCGGCCCGCAGCTGAAACGAAAAAACCGGCGACCGACATGCTGTCGATCGCACCCTATTCAGGCGGTGTCGCCCCGGCAAAAAGTGATTTTTTTTCCGCCACTTACCGAGAGATCTCCGCCGGCGGCGTGACGTTTCAACTGAGTCAAAAACCGGATTTCGAGTCACTCGTCATTGCGCTGGGAAATCCCGCGCAGCCAACGCTGTTGACGGCGCAGGTGGCGCGCGTGCAGTCAATGATTCATTCGGGAAAAGTCGTATACTTGGTCGGCTGCCGCTTTACAGGACGACTTTCTCGCCCCTAAGGATACGCGAAACGATCATGACTAACGATTCCATCGAACTGCCGCGCATCTTGATCATCGACGACGATCCGTCGATTCACGATGACTTTCGCAAGATATTGCAACGCGACGAGGGCGGCAGCAGGGCGCTTTCAGAAGCGGCCACGGCGCTGTTCGGAGACGCGCCGCCATCGATTCTTGACGAACAATACGATTTGGAGTTCGCCTTCCAAGGCCAAGACGGTTTTGAAAAAGTGCTTGCCGCCCAAGACGAATACCGACCCTACGCGATGGCGTTTGTCGACGTGCGAATGCCGCCCGGATGGGATGGAATCGAAACGACCGCCAAAATCATCGACAACGACCTCGACATTCAGATTGTCATCTGCACCGCGTTCTCGGACTACTCCGTCGAACAGATGATCAACAAAATCGGCTGGACCGACCGGCTGATGATTCTAAAAAAGCCCTACGACTGCGCCGAGGTACGACTGTTTGCCCTCTCCTTGACCGAGAAGTGGCAGTTAGTCCTCGCCGGCCGATCGCTGGTCAGCTCGTTATTGGCGTAGCCGCTCGTTGGTGGGAGGTTCGCGGTGTCTACCAGGCAAGAACGTCTGTCACGCTTGCACGGCCTGTTTGCCGATCTGGACGAGGTCAACCCAGCGCAGAGCGTCCGCTCGCAGCGCCGCGACGCCTTGGTCCGCATGTGGCTCTCTGGCGAACAGGAATTCCTCGCCCAGGTTTACCGTGACGCGGCCAAGATGGTGCCCGATCAACGAATTCGCGCCGACGTCTGGTTCGTCGTCGACAAGATCCTCGACTACGCCCAGCGCGACGAAACGCCTTTTGGCGAGTGATGCTTCCGCGGATGGCCAGATCGCCCGCGGCCACGCTCGAGGTTTCATGGGAAATCCCCCGTTTTTCTCGCGGGAAATCATCCTGCTTGACACATAAGCCGATGTCGATGTATATTGAGCCGCGTCGATGGTGCGCGTGCCCAGCGGTTGGCGTGCCCAGCGGTTGATGCCGCCGCAGACGAGCTTCGTTCATTTGCCGGTTCTCGTTTCCAATGTTATGGGGAGGAATGGCCATGTTGAATCTCAAGTTTTCCGGTCGCTATCGCACCTGCGACGGCGCCTCGCGTCGTGAGTTTTTGAAAGTCGGCGCCTTGGGAGCCGGGGCCCTTGGGCTGCCGCAGTTGTTACAGGCCCGCGCCGAAGCGGCTGCCGCCGGCAAGCGCAGCAAAGACACTTCGATCATCTGGCTGTGGCTCGGCGGCGGACCAACGCACGTCGAGACGTTCGATCCCAAGATGACCGCCCCCAGCGAATATCGCAGCGTTACCGGCGACGTCAAGACATCGCTACCCGGCGTGACCATCGGCGGAACCTATCCGAAGATGGCCAAGGTCGTCGACAAGATGGCGCTGGTCCGCTCGTTTCATCACAAAAACAGCGGACACGGCGGCGGCACGCATTGGGTGATGACCGGCTACGATAACAAGAAGTCGGACAACGGCGGCCCGCCCAACCGGCCGTCCTTCGGGTCGATCGTCGCTCGCGTGCGCGGATCGAATCATCCGATCAGCGGCATGCCGACTTACATTCGCAGCGGCGGCATCGGCTCGGACGGCCCGGCCTTCCTTGGCCCGGCCTACGCTCCGTTCGATCCCAACGGGCAGGCGAAGAAAAACATGACGATGGTCGTGCCGAAGGATCGCATCGACGATCGCAAGAGCCTGCTGCGAGGCCTCGACCGCATCAATCGTCAGGTCGACCAGAGCGGGCTGATGGACGGCCTGAACAAGTTTGAACAGCAGGCGTTCAACCTGCTGTTCGGCTCGGCCGCCAAGGCGTTCGACATCAAGGCCGAAGACCCCAAGACCGTCGAGAAATATGGAAAGGGTCTGGGCCAGCAGTTGCTCTTGGCTCGCCGGCTATGCGAGGCGGGCGCCGGCTTCGTGACCCTCTCTTACGGCGGCTGGGACATGCACGGCAACATCGCCAACGCCATGAAGAGCCGTTCGCCGCAGATGGACCAGGGCGTGGCCGCCTTGATTGAAGACCTGCACGACCGCGGCATGAGCGACAACGTGATGCTGGTGATCAGCGGCGAATTCGGCCGCACGCCGAAGGTCAACAAAAACGCCGGCCGCGATCACTGGGCTCCGCTTAGCACCCTGGCCCTGGCCGGCGGCGGCCTCAAGATGGGCCAAGTCGTCGGACGTTCGGCTCCCAAGCTCGACGTGCCCGCCGAAAACCCCGTCACGCCGCAAGACCTGATGGCCACGGTGTTCCACGTGTTGGGCATCGACAAGAAAACCTTTTACTACAACCTGCAAGGCAAACCCACGATGATGCTCACCGACGGCGAGGTCATACGTCAACTTATCTAGAAAACCTCACATTCCCATCCAAGCGCGCCCCGCGTCGTCCGGTCCCACCCTGCGGACGCCCGGGGCGTTTTATTGCGCCCGTGATAAAACGGTTCGAGCCACGGACAATGTCTCCACAACACTCGTACTCGTCCTCCTCCTCGTACTCGTACTCGAAAGCCGGCTCTTAACCGTCCACGCCGGCATTCGAGTACGAGTAGGAGTACGAGGACGAGGACGAGAGGGGAGTGAAAAACGCCGTCCAAGTTTCGTTGTCGTCCTATCGTCGCGTTTACCCGGCGACTTCGGAGGCATCCAGTCGCATTTGTCGCCCGGCCGTTGAATCATCCGAGCCACTCAGTTTTTCTTTCGCCTCAATGATGTAACCCAAGGGGTGACGTTCGACGACCTGATTGAACTTGAAATTGTCTTTCATAAGCTTGACTGACGTGCTGCCAACTTCAAAGAGCACGCCGGTGAATCCGGAGGCAATCGCTGCCAAAGGTTGCCCGCACAACGCCGCTATCCCCGCACCCGCAGCAGTCGCTTTCAACCACTTGGATGTGAACACTGCTTCCAGAATCGTCGCCCTAGTGTCGAAACCGAACTTCTTTACCGTCGCATCGTAGTCTTCTAGGCGAAGATGAAGGTCGTCTTCGACATACGACGAACTTTTGCCCTCATAATTCGTGGAGAGAAATCGACGGAGTCTCTGCAGTTTCTCTTGTGCCTCGGCGTCCTCGCGAAGGGCAATAATCTGGTCCCAAGATGCAGATGAGGTATCAATGAGATTCGCATCAACCAAGCTAACACGGTAGTCCGGCGATTTGGTAAGCAACGACGACATCGCTTTTGTCGGCCATGGTTGAATCCTTCCACATTTTTCCTGGGTGAACTCTCAGCTGTCAGAATAGGCCATCCCAAGGAGGGTAGTCAAGTCAATCACACGGGCCCTGGCTCCCCGGGAACTTCGCATCGGCGAGGTTCGTGTGTACCATGACATTGAAGGTTCATCCGGAATTTGCGTATTTGACGGCACTGGTATTTTCCTGCACCAGATTCCAGGTACGCTTTAGTCGGATGAACCACATGGCAAGAGGAACCGAAAAAACTCGTCACGATTTTAGCGGTTGGTATCAAGGACGGCAATCGCGTGCGTATCGGCGGCACGGAGATCGAGTTATGAAAATCATCGAACAAGCAGACGCCACGTCAACTCTGGCCGAGTATGCGTCCGACATTGAAAGCGGCACGGTGATTGTGACCAGCCAGGGGCGGCCGGTGGCTGCCCTCGTGCCGATTGAGAACGCGGACCTGGAAACGGTGACTCTGAGCACCAATCGCAAGTTCATCGACCTGATCGAGCGATCGCGATCGCACGCGCGCTCCGAGTACGAGTACGATAGAACTATGGTAACACTTCAGCCGTCTGAAGTGTTACGCAAATTGAAATAGTGGGCGATGACGGGCTCGAACCGCCGACCCCCTCGGTGTAAACGAGGTGCTCTAGCCAACTGAGCTAATCGCCCGATTTGTAGGAGGCGGCTACGGGAGTCGCCTCCCACCATACAGACCGCCAGGGCTGTGCTGACATCGTAACGGTGGCTCGCGGAGATTGTCAATCGAGGACGGGCGGCGCGCTGACGGCCTCGATGTGCTATAACAATCGCCTTCACTCGGTCGAATCAAAACGGTCGATGTATTACGCCTGAGTTGTCGTTCGCCGTGGCCTGAAAACCTCACGAATTAGCACAGCCACTATGCTCGATTTCATCTACATCCCGGTTTTTGCCCTGCATTTGCTGGCGGTCAACGTGGCTTCTGCGGCGCCACTGGTCTGTATTTGGCTGCGCTGTCGCGAGACGCGGCATGGAGATGCGGCGGCCAGAGCGGTGGGGCAGTATTTGGCCAGGCAATCGAACTGGATGCTGTTGTGGGGCTCGGCGCTGGGGATGGTGATGGTCGGGCTGTTGTGGTTGGGGCCGGATCACCGGTTTTTCGATCTCATCGACCAACATAAGAAGTTCTTACATCCGAAGCTGTGGTGGGGGTTGGCCGAGTTAGTGTTCTATGTCGCGTGCATGTGGGCCTATGTGGTCACCTGGGAGCGGCTCGGGGGAGGCGGACGAGTGCGGCGCGGCTTGCACCATCTGCTGGCGGTGCTGGCGGCGTCGAACCTGATGTATCACTTCCCGCCGCTGTTTGGCGTGCTGGCGGCCTTGAGTGTCGACCCTGGCTTGCTGGACGGGGCAACGCTTGAGCGCAAGGCGTTTCTGCGGTTGATGGGCAGCAGCGAGGTGCTTTGGATGGTCGTTCACGTCATGCTGGCGTCCGTGGCAACGACCGGGGTGATGATGATGGGATTCGCGCTGCGGTTGGCCCGGCAGAGCGAAGACGCTACCGGGGCCGAGACGGTCGCCAAGTGGGGTGGGCGGATCGCGCTGGTGCCCAGCATCGCTCAACTGCTGGCCGGCTTGTACGTGCTGTTTCACTTGCCGGGGGCAATGCAGAAGCAATTCATGGGCGGTGACACGCTGACGACGGGGTTGTTTGCCGTATCGGTGGTCGCGGCGCTGGCGCTGATGCACTCGCTGGCGGCCGTGGCGCTGGGCGATGTACAGCGCAAGACGATCATCCGTGCGATGGCCCTGCTGGTGTTGACGGTGTTGTTGATGTCGGCGGCGCTGCATACCGCCAGGAAGGCATGGACCGAGCCGGTTGCGTTGGCTTCGCCGCAAGCGGCGGAGGCAGAGTAGTTCGGCGACTCTTGACCTCGCGACACATTTCAACCCAAGATCGAAGACACCATGACCCGCGTCGAAACACCGCAGGGGATTTGCTCCTTTGGGATCGCTCGCTGCGACGTGACGCCGCCGGTGGGGATTTATCATCGCATGTGGGGCGCGGCGAAGCACGATCGCAGCGCCGGGGTGCATCGCCCGCTGACGGCGACGGCTTGCGTGTTTCAGCCGATCGAAGACGGCGGCAACAGCGACAGCAACAGCGACTGGCAGATTCTTGTGGCGCTCGATCATTGTTTATTTCGCAATCGCGAGATGGACGAGTTGACGCGACACGTTTGCGATGCGGCCGGCATCGACGAGGCGGAGCTGCTCGTCGTCTTTTCGCACACGCACGCGGCAGGGCTGATGGAGCGAGATCGAGCCGATTTGCCGGGCGGGGAGTTGATCGGGCCGTATCTCGATGAGTTGGCCGATAAAACCGCCGGCATCGTGCAGCAGGCCATCGCGTCGGTGCAGCCCGCCACGCTCGCCTATGAAACGGGTCACTGCGCTCTGGCCGCGAATCGGGATTATTGGGACGAAGCGAGCGACGCTTGGGTGTGTGGTGTGAATCCGGCCGAGCCGGCCGACGACACGCTGCTGGTGATCCGCGTTAGCGACGAGCAAGGCGAAACGCTGGCCACGCTGGTTAATTACGCCTGTCACCCGACGACGTTGGCTTGGGATAACGACCAAATCAGCCCCGACTATCCGGGCGCGATGCGCGAGGTGATCGAGGAGGCGACCGGCGCGCCGTGCGTTTTCTTGCTCGGCGCCTGCGGTGATTTGGGGCCGTGGATGGGTTACGTCGGCGATACGAGCATCGCCGACCGCAATGGCCGGCAGCTTGGCTACGCGGCTATGTCGCTCATTGAGTCGCTCCCGCCGCCGCGAACGTGCCTGTCTTACGACGGGCCGGTGGTCTCCGGGGCGACGCTCGGTTACTGGAGCTATGCGGAGGCATCCGGTGAGGCCCTGACGGCGATGCACCTCTGGCGGCGGCGCTGTTGGAGTGTCGATCTGCCGTATCGCACCGACCTAATGAGCCGCCAAGCGACGCTGGCCGAACTGGAACGCTGGCAGAGCGCAGAACAAACGGCCCGCAATGCCGGCGACGAATCTGCGACCGCCGACGCCCGAGCGATGGTCGAACGGATGAACCGGCAGTTGACGCGGATCGCGCAGATTCACCCCGGCGGCAATTTTGCCTATCGCCTCGTGTTGTGGCGCGTCGGAGACGGCCTGTGGGTGGCGGTCGAGGGCGAGCCGTACAATCTTCTTCAGCAGGCCTTGCGAGAACATTTCTCCGGCACGCCGATCGTGGTGATGACCCTCGCCGGCGGATCGCGAACGTCGTATTTGCCCGACGAGGCGGCGTACGAAAAGGACATTTATCAGCAGAATGTGGCCATGCTGGAGAAGGGGGCCCTGGAAGCCGTCATCGAAGCGGCCGGAGCGCAGATTGCCGCCTGGCTGGAGGACGATGAAGCGGCACGGAATCCCCCTCGCGGCCAAGCCCCCTAGCGCGGTAAGATGAGAAAGGGAATCCCCTTTCTCAAACGGAGTGCCGAGGGTCGTTCGATGGAAAACATCAGCACATGGGAAATCGCGCTGCTCGCGATCGTGGGATATTTTGCGATCACCGCGCTGGTCAAGATGATGATCGACTACCGCGACCGCCTGACCGCCCAGCTTGAAGAGCAGGCGCAAAAGGAAAAGAAGCGTAAGACGGAAGAAGAGGCCCACAAGAAGCAACAAGAGCGGCAAGCCGAACAGATGCGGCAACGAGCGCAGCGCGATGAAGCGGCGTAAAGTGAAAGAGAGGAAGAGACGAGAGAGCCGCCGTGTCCCCACGGCGATGAATGTCAATGCAACGTACATCGCCCTGGGGACAGGGCGGCTCTGTTCCGCTTTACAACTTCCGAATTCCGATTTCCGAATTCCACATTTGAAATGCCCAAATACCTCTACATCGAAACGGTTGGCTGCCAGATGAACATGCTCGATAGCGAGCTGGTCGTGGCCGATCTGCGCCGGCAGGGGTACGAACTGGTCGATAGCCACAAAAAGGCCGACACGATTCTGTTCAACACGTGCAGCGTTCGCCAGCACGCCGAAGACAAGGTTTACAGCGCCCTGGGAAGATTGAAGCACGTTAAGCGAGATCACCCCGACAAGATCATCGGCGTGATGGGCTGCATGGCGCAGAAGGACCAGAAGCTGATCTTTCAGCGGGCGCCGTTCGTCGACCTGATTGTCGGGCCGGGCCAATTGCACCAAATCCCCGCGCTGATCGAAAAGGTCTCGCGGGGTGCCGGCCGGCAGATGGAAGTCAGCCTGGGCCGCAAAGACGCCCCGCTCGCGCAGATCAAACGCTCGCACGAAAGCTTCGACCCGCTGCGGACGGTCGAGATGCGCCCCACGCCGTATCAGGCCTACGTGCGGATCATGATCGGCTGCGACAAGTTCTGCACTTACTGCATCGTCCCCAGCGTGCGCGGCCCCGAGCAAAGCCGGCCGCCGGAGCACGTCGAGATGGAATGCCGCAAGCTGGCCGACGAAGGCTGCAAGGAAATCGTGCTGTTGGGCCAAACGGTCAACAGTTATCGCTATCGAGACGACCATGGGACAACACGGCTGTCCGACTTGCTGCTGCGATTGCACGACGTGGCCGGCATCGAGCGGATCAAGTTCGTGACGAACTATCCCAAGGACATGACCGACGACCTGCTGCAGGCGGTCCGCGATCTGCCGAAGGTTTCGCCCTATCTGCATGTGCCGGCCCAAAGCGGATCGAACCGCATGTTGGAGCGGATGAAGCGCGGCTACACGGTCGAAGAATACCGCGAGATGATGGCCCGGATCAACGAGACGCTCGTCGATGCGACCATCTCCAGCGACTTCATCGTCGGTTTTAGTGGTGAGACGGAGGAGGATTTTCAGCAAACGATCGAATTGGTCGAAGAATGCCGCTTCAAGAACAGCTTCATCTTCAAGTACAGCGAACGGCCGAGCACCAAGGGGGCCGAGCTTTATCCCGACGACGTTCCCGAGGAAGTCAAGAAGCGCCGCAACAACGAGCTGCTCGATGTGCAAAACGCGATCAGCGACGAAGATCACATCGCCCTGATCGGCCGCACGTTCGAGGTATTGGTCGAGGGGCCGAGCAAGACGTCTCTCAAGCAGAACCAGGACGGCCCATTGCTGCAACTCACCGGTCGAACTCATTGCGACCGCATCGTCGTGTTCGACGGCAATCGCCGGCTGATCGGCGAGATGCTGAGTATCGCCATCCACGACGCCTCCGGTCAAACGCTGTTCGGCAGCGTAGTGACCGAGCACGTCGGGCCGGAAGTGTTTGAATTGCAAACGTAGATCCCGCTTGCCGGATTAGCCGCGGGCTTGGGAATCACGATCGCTAACAGCTAACCGCCGTCCGTGGTATGATCCTTACGATGGACGCGGCGCAACTTCACCAACTGCTCGATCAACCGGACGAGGCGGCCGATTGGCTGCGCTCGCTGGGGCTGACCGACATCGATCGAGCCCACGGCAATCTGGTCCGCATGGCCACGGCCGGGGTGACGCTCGACTTGCTGGGCAACATCTGCGAACAATTGGCCCTCGCGCTGCCGGCCGTTAGCGATCCGGACATGGCGCTGAACAATTTGGAACGCTTCGTCGCCGCGGCCGGCAATCCACTGTCGCTGGGCACGTTGTTCGAGCGCGACCCAACCGCCCTGCCGGTGTTACTGCAAATCTTCTCGACCAGCCAATATCTCAGTGACCTGCTGATCGTCGATCCGTCCGGCTACGATCTGTTGCGGATGACCGACGGCCGGCCGGTGGCCCGCGAGATGCTGGTCGAGGAGTTGTGCGGCGAGATCGAAGTGTTGGACGATGAGCGAATGGTGCTGGCCGCCCTGCGGCGATTCAAACGCCGCGAGACACTGCGAATCAGTTACGGCGACATCGTGCATGGCCAATCGCTCGAGACGGTGACCCGGCAGATTTCTTATCTGGCCGACGCCATTATCGAGGCCGCGCTGCTGGCCGCGCGGCGAAAGCTCGAGGCCAAGCGCGGCCAACCGCTACGCCCCGACGGACAGCCGGCCCGGTTCGTCGTGCTGGCTCTCGGCAAGCTTGGCGGCACGGAACTGAATTACTCCAGCGACATCGACCTGATCCTGCTTTACGACGAAGACGGAAAAACAGACGGCAAAACCGACGGCAAGCGACAAATCGCCAACAGCGAGTTTTTCGCCGAGCTGACCCGCCAGCTTGTCAAGCTGCTCTCCGTGCCGACCGAATTGGGCAGCCCCTATCGCGTCGATTTGCGGCTGCGGCCCGAGGGTAAGCTCGGCCCGCTGGTCAGCAGCCTGCAAAGCGCCCGGCATTATTACGATGTGCTGGGGCGGACCTGGGAGCGGCAGGCTTATGTGAAGGCCCGCCCCGTGGCGGGCGATTTGAACCTGGGGGCCGAATTCCTCAGCGAGATGACGCCCTGGATCTACCGCAACTATCTCAGCCGGGCCGACATCTCGGGCATCAAGGCGCTCAAGCGGCGGATCGAACATCGCGCGCATCGTAAAGGAATCAATGAGCACGACGTGAAGACGGGCCACGGCGGCATTCGCGACATCGAATTCGTGATTCAGTTTCTGCAATTGCTCAACGGCGGCGATCTGCCGAATCTGCGGACCGGCAACACGCTTGAAGCGATTGCGCAGCTTGAACAGGCCCGCTGCCTGACCGACCAGGAACGCAACATCCTGGAAGAGAACTATCGCTTTCTGCGGAAGATCGAACACCGGCTGCAGATCATGCTCGATCTGCAAACGCACGCCATTCCCGACGACCCGGCGGAGAAACGCAAGCTGGCAATTCGCCTGGGTTATAGCGATACGGAGGATGCTACCGCGTTGGCCGCCTTCGAGGCGGATTATCAGCAGCGGACACAATTGAACCGCAAGATTCTTGACCATCTGCTGCACGACGCCTTTGAAGACGACGGAGAGGCGGCCCCGGAGGTCGATCTGGTGCTCGACCCCGATCCGAGCGACGAGGACATTCGCGAGGTGCTGGGGCGATATCCGTTCAAAGACATCCCGGCGGCGTATCACCACCTGATGGATTTGGGCGAAGAGCGGATTCGCTTTCTCTCGACGCGCCGCTGCCGGCATTTTCTGGCCTCGATTGCCACGGCTTTGCTCGAAGCGATTTCCGCCACGCCCGATCCCGACGCCACGCTGCTCAGCCTCTCGAAGGTGAGCGACTCAGTCGGCGGCAAGGGCGTGCTCTGGGAACTGTTCAGCTTCAATCCGCCCACGCTGCATCTCTACGTCGAGCTGTGTGCCTCCGCGCCGTATCTGGCCGACATTCTGATCAGCAACCCCGGCATGATCGACGAACTGCTCGACAGCCTGCTGCTGGGCAAGCTGCCGACGAGCCAGTGGCTGGACGAGACGATTTCGGAACTGTGTCGCGGGGCCGAAGACATCGATCCGATCCTGCACAGCTTCAAGAACGCCCAACATCTGCGGATCGGCGTGCTCGACATCCTCGGCAAAGAAGACATTCAAGCCACCAACGCCGCCCTGTCCGACATCGCCCAGGCCTGCCTGAGGCAAGTCGTCTCGCGACAATACGACCGGCTGATCGAGAAGCTCGGCCAGCCGACCATCGGCGAAGGTCCGCGGGCCGGCGAGCCTTGTGAGCCGATCATCGTCGGCATGGGAAAATTCGGCGGGCGCGAGCCGAACTATCACAGCGATCTGGACCTGATCTTTCTCTACGAAGACGATGGCCCGACCGTCGTGCGGCGGCGCGGCGAAGTCGAGAAGAAAACGACCAACCAACATTTTTTCGGGGAACTCGGGCAGCGAATCATCAAGGTCGCCAATCACCTCGGGCCGTATGGCCGGCTGTACGAAGTCGACGCCCGGCTGCGGCCCAGCGGGCGAAGCGGCTCGCTGGCCACGTCGATCGACGGGCTGCTGCGTTATTTCACCTCCGGCGACGGGCAAGATTGGGAGCGGCAGGCATTGTGCAAGGCCCGCGTCGTGGTTGGCTCGCCGCAGGCATCGCAGCGCACGATGAAGGCCATTCGCCGGGCGATCTTCCACAAGCCGTGGCAGAGCGAAACGGCCGCCGAGATTCGCCACATGCGCAAGCGGCTGGAAGATACCGCCAGCAAGCGCAATCTAAAACGCGGTCCGGGCGGAATTGTTGACGTTGAGTTTCTCGTGCAGCTCCTGCAACTCAAGTACGGTCAGCAGAAGCCGGAGGTCTGTCATTACAACACGCTCGACGCCCTGGCCGCGTTGAATGAGGCCGGCTGCTTGAGCGACGACGATCATGCGTTTCTTGCCGAAAGTTACCGATTCTTGCGCGGCGCCGAGGCGCGGCTGCGGATCATGAACGCCAGCGGGCGGCACGAATTGCCGGAAGACGAACAAGAATTGGCGACCTTGGCCGGGCTGCTTAAATACTCAGACGCCGCGGCGCTGCTGGCCGACGCGCGGCGCTACACCAGCGAGACGCGACGGAGGTTTGATCGGATCACGCAGGGGGCGTAGCCGGACGGCGCCACTCGGCGACATGATCGTTTAACGGCAAGCCGCAGGCGACTGCGTTTCAGAAAACGCAAAACACCGTCGCCTGCGGCTTGCCGTTAAACGAGGAAGTCATTCACTCCCAAACCCCTATTTGATCTGATCGTGCGACACCGCCGGCAGCACAAATATCTTCCCGTCGCCCATCCGCCCGGTGCGGGTGACTTCGATGATCTTGCGGACGATTTCCTCGCTGCGGGCATCTTCGACCCACAGCGTCACTTCGACCTTGGGCAAGAACGCCAGCGAGTATTCGCTGTCGCTGTACTGATCGAGATAACTCTTCTGTCGGCCGAAACCCTTCACCTCCTGCACGCTGCACGCCTCGAGCGGCGCGCGGCGCAGACTCTCCAGCAGCTTTTCCACCAGAAACGGTTTAACGATGGCGACGATTTGTTTCACGTCAGCACTCAACTAAAAAAGTTTTCCCCAAACACGTTCACCGGCGGCCGGGTCTCCACTTCGATGTCGCCGTTGACTTGCACCATGCAGGCCAGCCGCATGGTCTCTTCGCTGCCGATGTAGGCCATGCAGGGCAGCGGGTCGGGCAGCGGCGTGGGAATCGGCGTGAGGAATTTGATTTTCTCGCGGACCGTCATCGGGTTGGTGTTTTCCATCCCCTTGGTGACCTGCACCCGGCACGTGCCGCACATCCCGAAGCCGTGACAGTTCAGCAGGTCGTTCAGTCCCGCCCCGATGCCGTTCAGCCCATCGTAGAGCTTGACCCCGGCCTTGATGGCCTCGGTCCGCAGAATGGCCCCCTGCGGCACCTGAATTTCCTTCTTCTCATTCACAAACGTAACAATCGGCATGGTAGAATCCCGTAACGTCCGCGGTTCTCGATTGATCCAACGCCGGGCTATGGCACGCCGGCGAAAGCGTGAATTCTAATGATTCCTCGGCGGAAAATCCAGCGGAGATACGGGGGTAATTGGCGTGGGGAACGCCGGTTGTCCAAGATCAAGTTGTGAGTTTCGACTCGGAGGTCTTTTAACTAGCCCAGGCATTCATGCCTGGGATCATGGGCTCGCCGTGATAAGATCAGGGGTAAGGAGTAAATCCCATGCACATCGAATTACCAGATGAAATCGTTCAGAGGGTTAAGCAGCGCGCTGCCCTTCAGGAAGGCATTGACGCCATGAATGAGGGTCGCGTACAGGACTTCGAGCAGTTCGTCCGCGAATTCCGCGCGAAAAACGGCATCGCACCGGATGCGTAGATGCGCCGCGGCCTACGGAACTCGTCGTTCAGTTTCTTGGCCTTCCCGGCCAACCAACATGGCCCATTCTCTCCCGCCGAGGAGCCGCGTAACGGGGAAAAACACGGCAACGCAGACGGCGACCGTGACGGTGACTCGGAGCAGTTGGGCCGAAAACGTCTCGCCGGGTGACATCGCGTTGAGCGTGGCGTATCCGGCGGCGGCCATCACCGCCGCGGCGGGAAGCGTGCGCAGCAGCGTCAGGCCGAGCGGCTTCCAGGCCAGTGGGCTGGAGCGGCGGGAGAACAGGGCGGTGAGCACGATCAGTTGGACCGAGGCGCAGGCGGCGGTCGATAGGGCCAGGCCCAACTCGCCGAGCGGCCACACGAGCGTGAGGTTTAACGTCACGTTGAGCGCCACCATGGCCAGGCCGACGCGGACCGGGGTGACGCGGTCGCCGATGGCGTAGTAACCGCGGATCACGACCGGCAGCGCGCAGTAGGCCCATACGCCGAGGCCGTAGCCGGCGATCATCCGCGCGGTTCGCGGAGTGTCTTCGGACGTCCACTCGCCGCGCTGGAACAGCAGCCGGGTGATCGGCTCGCTGAGCAGCACCAGCCCGACGGTGGCCGGCAAGGCCAGATAAATCACCAGCCGCAGTCCCAGCGTGAGGTCTTCGCCGAGCCGGGCGCGATCTCCGCGGGCGGCGTGCCGACTGAGCAGCGGGAAAATCGCCGTGGCTACTGCCATGCCGAGAACGCCAACTGGGAATTGATACAGCCGCTCGCCGTAATAGATGGCCGCGGCGGCGCCCTGCTCCAGAGGATACGCCAGCTCGCCGGGCAGCCAGGCAATCGGCCCCGCCCGATCCGGCGCGGCGGCCAGCGCCCAGGCGATCAAACTGTCGGCCAGCGTGTTGATCTGCGTGACGGCCAGCCCCAGCATCATCGGTCCCATCGAGCTGACGATCCGCCGCATATCGTCGCGGGTTGCCGCCAAATCGTAATGGTAACGAAACCCGTGTCGCCGCAGCGCCGGCAGTTGCACTGCCACCTGCAACACCCCGGCCACCAGCACACAGCCGGCCAGCACATAGGCTTGCGATTCCTTATCGTCAAACTGCGGCGCGATCAGCACGGCGGCGGCGATCCAGCAGACATTGAGCACGATCGGCACCACGGCCGGCGCGCGAAAATTGGACAGCGCGTGCAGTGTGGCCGCCACCTGCGCCGCCGCGCAGATGAAGATCATGTACGGCAACATCACCGCCGAAAGCCCCAGCAGCAGCGGCATCCCGGGTCGATCGGCGTAAAGCAGCCACAACACCCCGCAGACCGCCTCGGCCACGATGACCACCCCGCTGAGCACGACGATCAGCCAGGTGAGCGTGACGCTGGCCAATCGCCAGGCCGCCGCACGGTCTTCTTCCAGCCGCGCGGTGAGCACGGGCAGATAGCTGGCCGTCAGGGCGCCTTCGCCAAACAGCCGGCGAAACAGATTCGGCACGCGGAAGGCGATCACAAAGGCGTCCATGATCCCGCCGCTCGACATGCCCAGCAGACCCGCGGTGACCACGTCGCGGACCATGCCCAAGAGGCGCGAGGCAAGCGTCCCCAAGCTCGTCACCCGGGCGCCGGAGAGAAGCCCTCGCCGTTGTCTGTCGCTCGCCGTGTCGCTCATGTCTTTCTCGCCAAGACGCGGCGCATCGTAAAGGGCCGGTGGCGAGGGTGAAAGGGCAATCCGGATAGTCGTTGATCGCTCCGCGATCGAAACGTATCGTTCGCGGAGCGAACGACGACTATCAGCGTCGATCGAGCAATTCGGCGAAGTGCATGACTTCGATCTTCTGTCCCTGGCGGTGCAGACGGCCGCCGATGTTCATCAGGCAGCCGGTGTCGGTCGAGACGAGCGCGTCGGCATCGGTCTGCAGGATGCAGCCGACCTTGTCGTCAACCATGGCGCCGGAAATCTGCGGATAGCGCACCGCGAACGATCCGCCAAAGCCGCAACATTGCTCCTGCCGGTGAAGCGGAACGCAGGTAGCGCCCTCGACGTGATTGATCAGCGTCTCGACTTCGTCGGTCTGCTTCAGCATCCGCAGATGGCAGGCGTAATGATATGCCACGCGGCCGTCGAACTTGGCCCCGACGTCGACCACCTGCAATCGATTGACCAGAAAGTCACTCAACTCGAACGTCCGCTCGGCCAGATCGACGGCCCGCTCGTGCCACTCGGGATCGTCGGCGAACAGCTCGGGATA
>JADFKK010000005.1 GCA_022564995.1 Planctomycetota bacterium
GTAACCTCTCCCTTTGGGAGAGGTCGCGGTTTCAGCCGCGGGAGAGGGTTTTTTGTTGACGGTAGAGATGATGATTACCGATGCGAGAGGCACCCTCTCCCGGGCCTGAGAGCCCGACCTCTCCCGCAAGCGGGAGAGGTAACTATTTGGAGAACAAACACATGACTCAAACCGCTGTTGTAAACTACGCCCCCGAAGCTGATTGCGTCGAGCTGCGCGACGTGTCGCGGCCGGAGATCGGACCGGATGACTGCCTGGTCGAGGTGGCGGCGGTCGGCGTCTGCGGCAGCGACTTGCACCAGTGGACGGCCGATCACAGTTGGCCGGTCAACTATCCGGTCATCCTCGGGCACGAATTCGGCGGCGTGTTGGTCGAAGTCGGCAGCAGCGCGACGACGTGGAACGAAGGCGATCGCGTGGTCAGCGAAACGGCGGCCGTGATCGACCCCAACAACCCGATGAGCCGGCAGGGACTTTACAATCTCGATCCGACGCGCAAGGGATTCGGCTACGGCGTCGACGGGGCGATGACGCGGCTGGTTCGCGTGCCGGGGCGGTGTCTGCATCGCGTGCCGGACGATCTGCCGTTCGAGAAAGCCTGCCTCACCGAGCCGTGCAGCGTGGCTTATAACGCCGTGGCGATGCACGGCTCGATCAGGCCGGGCGATCGGATCATCGTTTTCGGTCCGGGGCCGATCGGGCTGCTGTGCGGGGCGATGGCCAAGCTGCAAGGGGCCATCGTGGCGGTGGCCGGATTGGAACGCGACGCGGCCCGGCTCCAGATCGCCCGACAATATGGCTGCGAGACATTGGTCGGCAATGTCGAAGAGTGGGCAGCGGCGGGCGACGGGCTCGGCGTCGACGGCGTGATCGACGCGGCCGGCGTTTCGGCGACGCTCAAAACGGCCATCGACGTCGTCCGCCCCAACGGCTGGATCAGCAAGGTCGGCTGGGGCCGCGATCCAATCGGCTTTTCGCTCGATCCGATGGTGCAGAAAAACGTCCGCCTGCAAGGCTGCTTCAGCCACAACTGGCCGATCTGGGAACGGGTGTTGCGGCTGCTCTCGACCGGCATGTTGGACGTCGGCAAGATCATCGGCGGCACCTGGCCGCTGAAAGATTGGCACGAAGCGTTCGAGACGATGCACAGCGGGCGGATTGCCAAGGCGGTGTTGCTGCCGGAGTGATGTGGTTAGCTTTTAGCTGTTAGCAGCGAAGATTCAGAGAAGAGACGGAGCCGCCGTGTCCCCACGGCGATGCACGTGGCGCCATGTACATCGCCCTGGGGACAGGGCGGCTCTGAACTCCCAAATCCTGGCGCGACCGCTGGTCGCGGCTTTACATAACTGGAATCCTCATGCCCCAACTTGCTGCGTTTCCCAAGGCGTTTATGGATCAACTGGTGGTCGATGGCACGATGTCGCTGGCCGAGTGGATCGATCTGGCGGCTACGTTGGAAGTGGAGGGGCTGGAGTTTTATTTTGACTTTCTCGATCTGAAAGACCCGGCCACTTGGGGCGGGTATCGGCGGAGGGTTGAGGATCTGGGGATGACGATTCCGATGCTCTGCGCGTCGCCCGATTTTACGCATCCTGACGAGGCGTTTCGGCGGGAGCAGATCGACAAACAGCGCGGCTGCATCGACATGACGGCCGAGTTGGGCGGGCAGTTTTGCCGAGTGTTGTCCGGGCAAAGGCGGCCGGAAGTGTCTCGCGAAGACGGATTGCGATACGCTGCCGAGTCGATTCAAGCATGTATTCCGCACGCGCAGGATCGTGGCGTGACGCTGATTATCGAGAACCATTACAAGGACAATTACTGGACCTATCCCGAATTCGCCCAGCAGATGGACGTGTTCTGCGAATTGGTCGAGATGATCGACTCGCCTCATTTCGGCGTGAATTACGATCCCAGCAATACGATTCTGGCCGGGGAAGACCCGCTGGAACTTCTGGAACGGGTCAAGCATCGCGTGGTGACCATGCACGCCAGCGATCGCTTTCTGAAAGAGGGCACGATCGAGGACTTGCGCAAGGAAGAAGACAGCCTCGGTTACGCGAAGCGGCTCAGCCACGGCGAGATCGGCCAGGGCATGAACGACTACGACGCGATTTTCTCGACGCTCGCCGCCGTCGGCTTCGACGGCTGGATCAGCATCGAAGACGGCGTCGACGGCATGGAGCAACTCGCGCGCAGCGTCGTCTTTCTGCGCGAGAAGATCGCACAGCATTTTCCCGCGAAGTAGAAGGGAGACGGAGCCGCCGTGTCCCCACGGCGATGCGGTTTGCGCCGCATAATTGTATCGCGACGGGGAATGGCGGCGCAACGTACATCGCCCTGGGGACAGGGCGGCTCTGCATGAACATTTCTCTGTATGAACGTTTCGTAGTGTGAAACTCAATCAGAGCCGACATCATGTCCGAACTTCCGCTCGCCTATCACATCACGTTCGGCACTTACGGCACGCGACTCCACGGCGACCCCAAGGGAACGGTCGACCGGACGCACAATCGTCCCGGCGATCCGATTCTCGGCCAGAACGACGCCTGGATGCGCGAAGAACAATCGCGGATGCGGTTTGCCGCGATATTCTTGACGGACCAACAGCGACAATTCGTCGAAGGCGTGTTTCCTGAGCTTTGTGTCGAGTGCCAGTGGCAATATCACGTTGTCGCGGTCGCCCCCGACCACGTGCATGCTTTGCTGACAACGCGATTTGACGCAAAGGCCGTGCGGAAACTACTCAAACGCCGTCTTAGCCAAACGCTCAGCGAACGCTGGCCGCTCGTAGACGGGCAAGTTTGGTGGGCCAGCGGGGGGAGTATCAAGTGGATTTGGAACGAATCGTATTTGAGCAATGTGTACAATTACATCGAACGACAAAGGTTTACGCCCCCGGATGAATACTAAAGTTCCGCAGGACGGAGCCGCCGTGTCCCCACGGCGATGCGGTTTGCGCCGTCGTTCACCGTCCCGATAAGAAACGCAGAGCCGCCGTGTCCCCACGGCGATGCGGTATGCGCCACCGTTCACCGTCCCGATAAGAAAGGCGGAGCCGCCGTGTCCCCACGGCGATGCACTTTGCGCCGCAAGTTTGTATCGCGACGGGGAATAGCAGCGCAACGTACATCGCCCTGGGGACAGGGCGGCTCTGTACCTATCTCATGCTTCTGTTATGATTTCTCTTTTACTCTTTCCCGGAGCCTACGACACGCCATGTCCCGACCTGCTTCTACCGGCGAGGAACTCCCCGATCCGACGATCGAGCCGACTGAAGGTTGGCATTGCAGCCATTTGTATTACAGTTTCGATCGCGCGGCGCTCAAGGCGCTGAGCGAAACCGAGCTGGCCGAGGGCCGCCGCGAGTTGATCGCGGCGCTCGATCCCGAAGGCGGCGAAGCCCCCGAGCGGCTGCAAACTTCCGTGGTCAGCGGAAACGAGGCCGACTTCGGGCTGATGATGCTCGATGCCAATCCGCTCAAGATCGACGCGGTGCATCAGCGGCTGATGTCTGGCCCGCTGGGCGTTGCGCTGCGGCCCGGCTATTCGTTTGTTTCGGTGACGGAGATCTCGGAGTATGTGCCGTCCATCGAACAGTATGCCGCGAGATTGATCGAAGAGGGCGAAGAGGAAGGCAGCCCCGCGCACGCCGCCAAGGTGAAGGCCTACGAAGGACGCTTGGGCGCGATGAACCGGCAGCGGCTCACGCCGGAATTTCCCGACTGGCAGTCCACCTGTTTCTATCCGATGAACAAGAAACGTAAGGTCGGCGAAAACTGGTTTTTGCTCGATGCGAAAGAGCGTAACCGCATGATGAGCGAGCACGCCAAGAGCGGCATGAAGTTCGCCGGCAAGGCCACGCAGCTGATCACCGTCGGCCTCGGCTTCGACGATTGGGAATGGGGCGTCACGCTGTGGGGCCGCAGCCCGTCGTACTTGAAAGACATCGTCTACAAAATGCGTTTCGACGAAGCCAGCGCCCGTTACGCCGAGTTCGGTCCGTTCTACATCAGCTACGTGATGACGGCGAGTGAGATGTTGGCGCATTGTCGAATCGGAGATTAAGGAATACAGAGCCGCCCTGTCCCCAGGGCGATGTACGTTGCGCTACCAACATTCATCGCCGTGGGGACACGGCGGCTCTGTTTCCCTCTGCATCCTCGCCGTTATCAGCCAAAAGCTAACAGCTAATCGCTAACGGCTCTCCTCCCCCATGCCCCGCTTCGTCATTCTGCATCACGAGATGCCGCCGGACGGAAAGCGTTCGTCGCACTGGGACTTCATGCTCCAGTGGGAAGACGTGCTGAAGACTTGGGCGCTGGATGAGCGGCCGGAAACGGGAAAAACGACCGCAGCCACCGCGCTGGACGATCACCGCACGGCGTATCTCGATTACGAAGGGCCGATCTCGGACGACCGAGGAAGCGTCACTCGCTGGGACGCGGGCACGTACCGGCTCGTGCGTCAGTCGGAGGAAGAATGGGTCATCGACTTGGCAGGCAACCGGCTAACGGGGCGAGTGACGCTCGTGCGGGCGAGTGACGGCGAGCGGCGTTGGTTGTTCACCCTCGCGGCCGATTGATCCAAGGGATACGGCTGCACATGGCCGCTTTCTCCGGCGGATCGATTTGCAGCGGTCGGGTCGATGCGGCCGGCGATATAGATCTTGCCCTCGTCGAGGCGTAGTTGTTCGATCCGCAGAAGCTGGTTCCCGTCGTCGCGCTGCGGCGGAATCGTAATCAACGCCACCGGGTCGCCGTCGGACTGCTTCCACTCGATCTTGAGTTCCATCGCCACCGCCGCCTCTTGTATGTACTCGATGACCTGGCTCATCGGCACCGGCAGCGCCCCGGCACGGGCGCTGTCGAGGCGCAGCCCGATGACGTTTTCCTCGGCAAGGTAGACGTCGAAGCTAACCGAAAGCACCGTGCTGAAGCTCTCGCCCTGGTAGCGGAAATAGAGCGTGATCGCCTCGGGGCTGATCGTCACACGGGGGTCGGTGACCTCTGCGGGCAGCAAGTCGGGATGATTGCGAACCATGTCGTCGGCCAGCCAGCCGTTCATTTGTTCGTCGGTGAAGAGTGCCTCCCAGGCGCCTTCCTTTTGCAGGTCGTTACGCAGGGTCGTGGCACGCTGCAGCATTTCGTCACTGCGCAAGGCTTGCGTGGCGGCGTCCACGTCGAGCGCCTCGCGATACAACGCATCGACTTGCTGGGTCGCGAAGTACCCGCTGCCCAACAGCACGGCCAGCAGTGCCACCAAGATGAATCCGAACAGAACCAGTTTGCTCATTTCACCGACCGCCCGATCGCGGTCCTCGTTTCAAGAGAAGAGTATCGGCCGAAGCAAGGCGAACATCGGCAGAAGCGGGGCGATAGAATAGTACGGAGATGCAACGTCCGAGTCAATGGGCTCCACCGGGCGCAACGGCCGAGTGTGCGGCAAGTTTTTCTGACAGGTAGCTGAATTCGCAAGAATTCAGCCCACCCGAGAATCGCTGAATTCTTGCGAATTCAGCTACTGCCGAGATTGCCAGAAAAACTCGCCGCATCACACGGTCGACGATCTCCCCCGTTGTCCGAGAAATCGTTCAATCCGGTTGATCCTACGCTCGCATCTCGACTAGAATGGAGTCCGGTTCCGCGGGGAGATATGCCGCAAAGAACCGTGGGCTAGCGCCCAGCGGCTGATGAGAAACACGAATCCAAGGTGTGTTGTGGTGATCACCATGCGAATTCATCGGCGCCGTTTCCGACGGATCTTGTGGCTAATCGTCGGCTGCGTGTTGTGGTCGCTATCGACTCCGGCGTTTGCCGCGCCGGCCAAAAAACCGACCGCCACGAACGATGCGTTCGAGCGCGAAATCGCCCCGCTGCTGGTCCGGCGCTGCATCGAGTGTCACAATCCGACCGAGGCTAAGGGCGAGTTAGACCTGACGACGCGCAGCGGGATGCTCCAGGGCGGCGAGACGGGGCCAGCGGTTGTTCCGAGCAACACGGACGATAGTTTCTTGCTAGAGCAAATTCGCGACGGTGAGATGCCGCCGGAGGAGAAGGGCCCGCCGCTGACGAAGGCGGAAATCGCCAGCATCGCGTCGTGGATCAAGACGGGGGCCAGGTGGCCGAAGGATCGCACGCTCAGCACGGTCGAAAGCCGCCGCGATTGGTGGTCGCTCAAGCTGCCGGTCCGTCCCGCGGTGCCGCCCGTGAAGAATACGGTAAAGGACAGTCATTGGGTGCGCAATCCAATCGACGCCTTTATTTCCCGGCGGTTGGCAAAGGCAGGTTTAGCGCCGTCGCCCGAGGCGGACCGCACTTCGCTCATTCGCCGCGCCACGCTGGACGTACATGGCCTGCCGCCCTTGTACGAAGAAATCCGTCGGTTCGCCGCTAGTAAATCGCCAGGCGCCTACGACAAACTGATCGAGCAATTGCTCGCCTCGCCACGTTATGGCGAGCGCTGGGCCCGACATTGGCTTGACGTGGTGCGCTTCGCCGAGACCAACGGCTTCGAGACCAACACGCCGCGGCCGAATGCCTGGCGGTATCGCGATTGGGTGATCGAGGCGCTCAACCGCGACCTGCCTTACGATCAGTTTGTCGTGGCCCAATTGGCCGGCGATGCGACCGGACACGACGCGGCGACCGGGTTTCTGGTGGCCGGGGCGTATGATACGGTCAAAAGCCCGGACGTGAACCTGACACTGATGCAGCGGCAAAACGAGTTGGCCGACATGGTCAACACAACCGGCACGACGTTCCTGGCACTCACGGTCGGCTGTGCCCGTTGTCACGATCACAAATTCGACGCGATTGTGCAAACGGACTATTACGCGATGCAGGCCGTGTTTGCCGGAGTGAGACACGGCGATCGCGCGCTGCCGATGCCGCAGACGGCGGAGCAAAAGCAGCAGGCGGAAAAGTTACGGCAGCGGATCAAGAATATCAAAGCACGTGTGGCCAAGTTCAAGAAAGCCGCCGGGCCGAAGCTGCGCGAGCCGGTTAATTCGCGGATCAACACGGAGCAGTTCCCGGCGGTCGAGGCTCGCTTCGTCCGCTTTACCATCATGGCGACCAACGCGTCGGAGCCGTGCATCGACGAGTTGGAGATCTTCGCGGTTACGGCGAATGGCGAAAAGCCGCGGAACGTCGCGCTTGCTACGGTCGGGGCGAAGGTCAGCAGCAGCGGCGATTACGTCGGCAACCCCTCGCACAAGCTCAAGCATGTCAACGACGGTGTCTACGGCAACGAGCGAAGTTGGATTTCCAATCAGAACGGCCGAGGCTGGGTGCAGATCGAGCTGGCCCGACTGACGCGGATCGACCGTATCGTCTGGGGCCGCGATCGTAACGAAAGGTACAAAGACCGCACGGCGACCGTCTACACGATTCAGACGGCCATCGTGCCGGGCAAGTGGCAAACCGTGGCCAGTTCGGACGATCGTCTGCCGACCGGCACCTCGCCGGAAGCGCAAATCGCCGCCGCCCTGGCGGGCCTTTCTCCGGCCGACAAGAAGCTGGCCCGCGCTCTGCTGGAAAAACTCAAGCCGCTCGAAGCACAACATGCGGTGCTGACCAATGCCGCGGTCGCCAAGGCCTACGCCGGCACATTCACACAACCCGGCGCGACGCACCGGCTGCATCGCGGCGATCCAATGCAGAAGCGCGAGGTCGTGGCGCCGGGCGCGATCGAGGTCATCGGCAGGCTGGGGCTCAATACGAAAACGGCCGAACAAAAGCGCCGGCTGGCGCTGGCCCGTTGGATCGCCAGTGAAAAGAATCCGCTGACCGCGAGGGTGATCGTCAATCGGCTGTGGCATTATCACTTTGGCCGCGGGCTGGTGTCGACGCCGAGCGATTTCGGGCGGATGGGCACTCTGCCATCGCATCCGGAGTTGTTGGACTGGTTGGCCGTCGAACTGATCGAACACAATTGGTCGCTCAAGCACATTCACGCCTTGATTCTACGCTCGGCCACGTATCGGCAGTCGAGCCGGCCGCACGAGGCGGGGATGAAGGTCGACGCCATGAGCGAATTGCTGTGGCGCTATCCGCCGCGGCGGCTCGAGGCGGAGGCGATTCGCGACAGCATCTTGGTCACGACCGGCGTGCTCGACTTGCGGATGGGCGGCCCGGGCTACGATGTCTTCAAGCCGAATACGAACTACGTTCGCAACTACATCCCCAAGGACAAATTCGGCCCGGCCGAGTGGCGGCGGATGGTTTACATGGTTAAAGTTCGCATGGAGCAAGACGCCGTGTTCGGCACGTTCGATTGCCCCGATGCCGGCCAGCCCTCGCCCAAGCGCAGCCGCTCGACCACGGCCATTCAGGCGCTCAATCTGCTCAACAGCGGTTTCATGATCCAGCAGGCGGAGCTGTTCGCCGCGCGATTGAAACGCGAAGCCGGCGAAAAAACAGAAGCACAGGTCGAGCGAGCGTTTCAATTGGCATTAGGACGGAAGCCGGCGGACGAAGAGCGGCCCGGCGCCATCGCCCTGGTCAAACAGCACGGGCTAGCCACCCTCTGCCGCAGCCTGCTCAACGCCAGCGAGTTTTTGTTCGTGCCGTAAGGGCGATTTGATGGGGTGGCTGGTGGCAGAGTCATGGCGACGCCCCAGGCACTCAGCGTCTGGGGCTTCGCAAGCTCAGCCACCAGCCACCCAACGTGAATGTTAATCACCGCGGGCTTGATGTTCATTGGCGGGTCGGCTAAGTTCCACACATTGACATGCTGTCGAATGTTTTCCCCCAACGACGATTGAACGCGCCGCACCATGAAGAACAATCCTCTTCCCCGATTGGATCGCGACGCCGCGTTGCGCGAGCGTTTGATGCCGTTTTGTCGACTGCGTCCGGGCGATGTCTGGAAAGACTCGGCGATGGGACACCGCATCGCTTGCGTCGACGCGTGTTCGGCGGACGGTATTGCGGCGCTGATGGGTGGCGAGAGAGCGCAATTGGCGGTTCACGATCCACCCTATAATCTCGTCGCCTTTGAGCAACAGGCGCTCGACGACTACATCGCCTGGTGCAAGGGTTGGATCGAGACAACATTGCAACATTTGTGCGACGACGCTTCGCTGTATGTGTGGCTCGGTGCGGATCAGAACAACGGTTTTCAGCCGCTACCCGACTTTATGGTGATGATGAGGTCGGTTTCGCAGTTACGGCCGCGATCGTTCATCACGATGCGCAACCAGCGGGGCTACGGCACGCAGAAAAACTGGATGGCGGTCCGACAGGAGCTTTTGTACTACGTTCGCGGAAACCCGTCGTTTTCAACTCAATACACGGAAATACCAAAGATACTGCGGGGTTACTACAAGGAAGTCAACGGAGAGCGCAAGGAAAACTTGCAGCGCAGCCGTTCAAAAAACATTCGCCCGGGTAACGTCTGGGTCGACGTGCAGCAGGTGTTTTATCGAATGCAGGAAAATGTTGCCGGATGCTACGCGCAAAAGCCGCTGGCAGCGATCGACCGAATCGTATCGGCCAGTTCCGAAGCGGGCGACATCGTGATCGACTTTTTTGCACACTCCGGAACGACGCTGCTTAGTTGTGAGCGATTGCAGCGAAAGTGCTTCACCGCGGATATCGATCCAATTTACTGTGAGGTCGCGATTCGCCGTCTGGAAAGGTTTCGCCAAACGGAACTGACAGGTTGGCAAAATGGCCATCCGTTTGAGCCGGAACTGGGTGACGAAGTCATGGCGGAAGAACGCGAAGACGCGCCGACGAATTCAGAGAAGGGTCGCCAGTATTCCCTCTTTTAACGGTTATTCGGTAAGCATCTCCAGAAACTCATCGTAGCTTAGCTGCCCTGCGAGGTGATGGTCCAGATGAAACTGCAAGTTCGTGTTCGTTATGTGAAACTGGCCCTCACCGATGTTTCCCTTGTGCTGCTTATCCGAGTATCCGATCTGTGAGCCGATGTCACCGCTCGCGATGCGGAAGATGGCGATTTGATCGGAGAAGAACAGCCCATAGTAAAGTATGTCGAATTCCGGGCGTTTGACCTGTTGAATGTTTGAGTCGAATGTCGACGTCTGCCAGGCGGAGAATGCGATCATCCGTTGCGAACTTGTCTCTTCCGCAATGCGTTGCAGCACGGTCGCTTCGGTGATCGGCGCGCGGTGCTTCTTGAGAACCGTCGAAAACTTTACTTCGACACGATGCTCCTGGGTATCGTCGAAAAGATCGTGAAAGAGCGTCTGTGATTTCTTCAGGCGGTATAACCGCTGCACGAGCACCTCGGCAACCGTGCCAAATCGGCGAGTCCTCAGCGCGAAGATGCCGTCTCGTAATGTTTCACCATCCATGACGTATCCGCTGTTTTTCTTCGGTAGGTGTAGGAATCGCCTCCTACATTACGCCGATTTCTCCAGCGCGCTGGCCTGATTCAGCTTGTTGTAGAGCGTCTTCAGGCTGATGCCGAGTTCTTCGGCGGCTTTGGGCTTGCTGTTGGCGTGGCGATCGAGGGTTTCTTTGATGACTTCCAACTCGATCTCGCGCAAGGTCCGTGGAGGGCCGGAAAGCTTGATCGACGGGCCGCGGCTGCGCCCGGCGGCGAACTTGCGCGGCAGATGCTCGGGCGCGATCGGACCCGAGTCGCAGAGAATCGTCGCGTGCTCGATGGCGTTGGCCAACTCGCGGACATTGCCGGGCCAGTCGTGCGCGCTGAGCGTCTGGAGCGCCTCGGGGGTAAACGACGTCTGATCTTGCGGCACGCCGCCACGAAACCGGGCGAGCAAATGTTCGGCCAACATGCCGATGTCCTCGCGCCGCTCGCGTAATGAGGGCAAATGAATTTCAAACGTGTTGACGCGAAACAGCAGATCCTCTCGGAAGTCCCCTTCCTCAACCATCAGTTCGAGATCGCGGTTCGTAGCGCATACAACCCGCACGTCGACGATGAACGACTCATTGTCTCCCACGCGGCGAATCTCGCCGTTTTCCAGGAATCGCAGCAGCTTGGCCTGCATCGCCTTGGGCAGTTCGCCGATCTCGTCTAAGAACAGCGTTCCGCCGTTGGCCACTTCGAACAGACCGACGCGATGCTCGTTGGCGCCGGTGAAGCTGCCTTTGCGATGGCCGAACAATTCACTTTCGATCAGCGACTCGGGCAGCGCGCCGCAATTGACCGCGACGAACGGCCGCTCGCTGCGCGGGCTTTGGTCGTGGACCGCGCGGGCGACCAATTCCTTGCCGGTTCCCGTGTCTCCGAGCACCAGCACGGTCGATCGGGTCGGGGCAACTTTGCTAATGAGTGTGCGGACCTGATGCATCGACTGCGCGTTGCCGATCAATTGCGACTTGCCCTCGAAGCGTTCCAGTCGCCGCTTGATCGCCCGATACTTGTTGGTGAGCTGCTTCTTTTCGGCCACGCGCTTGAGCAGCGATTCCAAATCAGCCAGCCGGCAGGGCTTGGTTAGATAATCGAATGCCCCGTGGCGCAGCGCGGCGACCGCCGTGTCGAGCGACGATTTGCCGGTCAATACGATCGCCTCGGTGTCGGGCGAGAGCTGCTTGGCCTTGGCGATGACGTCGATTCCGGAGAGGCCCGGCATGTTCAAGTCGACCAGGATGCAGTCGTAGGTATTTTTTTCGAGCGCCGCGACGGCGGTCAGTCCGTCGGGGCAAACGGTCACCTCGTGACCCATGCGGGGCAGTTCGAGGCTCATTAGTCCTTGCAGCGACTCTTCGTCGTCGGCAAAGAGCATCTTCAGGCGTTCATGCGGCTCGGTAGTGATGTTGGCTCTCCTTGTGTTCTTCGGCTAACGCCAGCCGCACGCGAAACCGAGAGCCTTGCCCCGGCCCGTCGCTGCTGGCGATGATTTCTCCGTCGTGTTGTCGGACGATTTGGTAGGCGATTGACAGACCGAGGCCGGTCCCTTTGCCCGACTTGCTGTGTGTGAAAAACGGCTCGAACAGTTTTTCCAGCACCTCGTCGCTCATGCCGCAGCCGTTGTCGACGAAGCTCAACTCCGCCGTGTCGCCGTTCTGAGTGACCTCGACGTCGACTTGCCCTCCCGGTTCGAGGCTGTCCAGAGCGTTGGTCAACAAATTAAGCACGACCTGTTTGATCTCCTGCGCCGCAATGGCCGCCACAACCGAATCGCCACTGACAAGGCGGATCTGTTTATCGTGGTATTTGTCGAGCGGGGCCACCATGTCGATTACGCCGCCGACCAAGGCCCGCAGTTCGGTTGGCTGTCGTTCCACGTCGCCCGATCGGGCAAAGTCGAGCAGCCGCTCGGTGATGTCTTTACAGCGAAACGCCTCGCTTTGGATCATCTTCAAGTATTTGCCCACCACGGCGTACTGCGGGTTGTCGTTGTCGATATCGACGCTCATGATTTCGGCGAGTCGGCTTTCGAGTGATTCGGCGCACATGGCAATCGACGCCAGCGGGTTGTTGATCTCGTGCGCTACGCCGGCGGCCAGGAAGCCCAAGCTGGCCAGCTTTTCGCTGCGCATGACCTGATTGGTTCGCTGCCGGACCTGGCTGTCCAAATCGTCGCGAATCGCCTGAAACCGTTCGGTCATGCCGTTCATCGCCGCGGCCAGTTCCGACATTTCATCGTGCGTGTCGATTTCAATGCGGTGATCGAACTCTCCGGCCGCCACCCGGCGCGAACCACGAATGAGCACCCTCAACGGCCGGAAGACCCAACTGTGACCCAGTTTCAACAGCAGCACGACCAACAACCCCGAGGCAATGCTGGAAACCCAGGTCACCACGATCAACGCCCGGTATTCCAGCCGCACATCCGACTGCTGGTCCTGCATTCGCTTGTGCAGATGGCTAGGCAACTCAACGGTAAGCAATTGCAGATATTTCAGCTCAGCGGCCAACGCGTCGGTCTGCACCCTCTCGAACAGCCAATCTTCTTCGCGGTCGACTCGCTCGATTCGTTCCAGCGTCGTTTCGATTTTGGCCAGCGTGCGCCGCTCCCCGGTTGTGTCGCCGATGTTCGACTGTTGCTGCTCGTTCGTGTCGAGCCTCTGCCGATAGCGGGCGACCGTGTCTTGCACCGATTGAAATCGCTTGCGAAAATTCTCTCGCAGCCCGACACTCGTCACGTCGTCGCCGGCCAGCTCGAGTGGATACCGACCGATGCCCTGTGCCTGGCTGAGCGTGGCCCGCAGGTCGCTCACGTGACGGCTTAATTCGCTAGCCAGCGGCAGTTCGCCGGCTCGCTGCGAGAGGTTCTTGACCAGCCGGCGATACGAATAGACGCCGTGGAAACCGCTGGCACTCAGCGTGCCGACGATCACCAGCAGCAGCGCGATGCCGATCAGCATCTTATATCGGATGGGCCAGGTAGACAGCAATCGAGCGACCTCCATGTCGCAGCGCCGCGGCGAAATTCAAACGGCCGTCATGGCCACACCAGCACACCGGCGCAGGGTTCCAAACCAAGGCCCAGCAGTGTACCACCGATCGGCCTGTGAGGAAAAGATGAAACGGCCGATAGTCCGAAGTCGGGGTGCCACTAGCATGACAGCGCTGCTAGCAGCCTGGTGAAATAGTCTGTAGAAGGCGATTCCCGTCGCCGATTCCCGCTTGAGCCACCCGTTCTCCAATCTGGAGAGTTATTCTCCGGCCGCCCGTTGACTACTTGAGCATTCCAATCACCGCTGCCGTGTCGGCGATTTTCTGCGGCACGGGCTTGGCCGCTGCCTTGGCCGAGGCTTGGGCCGACTTGGCCAACTCAAGGGCGGTCAGGCCCGTGCTTTGCTTGAGCGTGGCGTCGGCTTTGGCGGCCAACAACGCGGCCACCACACCCTGGTTACCGCGCCAGGCGGCTTTGTGCAGCGGCGTGTTACCGTCGGAGTCGCGAGCATTCACTTTGCCGCCGTGGGCGATGAGTGCTTTGGCCACTTCCGTTTTCCCTTGCCAGGCTGCGGCGTGCAGCGGGCTGTAGCTGCCGGAGGGCGTGTTGACTTTGGCGCCACCGGCCAGCAGCACGTCCAGCAATTTCAGATCGCCGTTCCAAGCCGCGGCGTGCATGGCGGTTTGCTTGGCCCCGTCGAGCGCGTCGGCGTCCGCCTCGCCGTCGAGCAGCAGCTTGACCACGCCCGTGTGCCCGTTCCAGGCGGCCGTGTGCAGGGCCGTGTCGCCGTCGGCGTTGCGGGCAGACAGATCCGCGTTCCGCTTGATGAGCGATCCGACGGCGCCGGCCAGCCCGTTGGTGGCGGCCCAGTGGAGCATCGTCTCGCCGCTGGCCGTTTTGAAGCTGACGTCGCGCGTCTTGGGCAGCAGCACGTCGGCGACGGCCGGGAAATTGTTCTCGACGGCCAGCCGCAACGGTGTGCGGCCTTTCTCGTCGGCCACGTTGGCGTTGGTGCCTCGACCGATCAATACATCGACGATCTTGGGATATCCCTGAGCCGCGGCGATCTGTAGCAGTTCGGTTGGCTTGGGCCGCGAGCCGCTTGTGCCCTTGGCGTTGAGCAGCATCAGCTTGGCCAGGTCTTTGGCGCCCGCCTGCTTCGCCCAGTCGGCCGAGGTCTTGCCGGTGCGATCCTTAATCGAGCCGTCGGCCCCGGCGCCGAGCAATAGATCGGCCATCGCCCGATTGCGCTGTTGGATGGTTAAACGCAGCGGGGTGTTACCATTCGTGTCGGTGGCGTTGACATTGGCCTTGGCGGCGATCAACAGCGCCGCCGTGTCGACTTTTTGCGACGAGACGGCCAGATGTAGCGGCGTGCGGCGGCTCTTATCCGCCGCGTTGACGTCCAGCTTTTCTTCCAGCAGCAGCTTGACCAGCGCTGGGCCGTTGCGATACGTCTGCGCGGCCAGATGCAAACACGTTTGTTGATACTTGGTGATTACCTTGGTGTCGGCCCCGCGATCGAGCAGCAGCTTGGCTGCTTCGATCTGGCCTTGCTGAATCGCCGCGAACAGCGGCGTGTAGCCGTTGTTGTCAGTAATATTTAGACGGGCGCCGGCCTTGAGCAGCGATTCCATCATGTCGACACGGTTGCTTTGGGATGCGTAGTGCAAGGCCGTGCGACCGCCTTTGTCCTTGGCGTCCGTATCGAGCTTCTTGGCCAGCAGCAGATCGACCACGTCCTTGTTGGCATGGTTGCACGCCACGTGCAGCAGCGACCGCTTGTAGCGATCGGTCACCTTGACGTCGGCGCCGGCGTCGATTAGCAACTGGACCAACTCCTTGCTGCGGCGCTGTACCGCGTAAAGCAGCGGTGAATAACCGTTCTTGTCCTTCGCGTCGACGTCGGCTTTCTTTTCCAGCAGCAACTTCGCCGCGTCGACGCGACCGTATATCGCGGCCCAGACCAACGCGGTGCGGCGATAGGTGTCGCGGGAGTCGACCTTGGCGCCCTTGTCGATCAGAAGCCGCATCATCGCCATCCGGTTGTTCCCGCCGTAATTCACCGCGTACAGCAGCGGAGTGTAATCGGCGTTGGCCTTCGACTCGACCAGCGACGGCTTCTCGGCCAGCAACTTGCGGGCCGTGGCTAGATCGCCCTGAATGACCGCGGTGTGAATGGCACCGGTCGGGGCGGCGGAGGCGATGGAGCAGAGCAGGAGGCCAAGGGTCGCGATGGGAATGCGTCGTTTCATCGTATTGATCCTTTTTCGCGTGAGCGGATGGATGGCATAGAGATAGAGATGTTGTGGCGCCGGCATCCCTTGTGGCACCGGCGTCTCGCCGGTGATCCACGGGCGAGACGCCCGTGCCACGAAGAAAATCGGCACAGGGAACCGTTTCTGAGACGAACCGGCCGGGAGAAAAGTTCCGACCGCGGCGCTTCATCGTACCGTTTTTCTGCCGATTTACAGCCCCCGAAAAGCCGTTTTTGGGCCTTAAACCTCGCACGGTAATGAATGGCTCGTTTAACGGCAAGCCGCAGGCGACTGCGTTTCTAAGCCGGCGTCCATTCAATACGCAGTCGCCTGCGGCTTGCCGTTAAACGAAAAAATGCGACATTTTCATCCGCGAGCCGTATATCTCTGGTCAGCCAGCAAGCTCGGCCAGAGACCGTCGCTGACGAACAAGCCCGCTCGGGTCAGGCGGATGCGGCCGTCGTGCTCTTCCAACATGCCATGCTTGACAAAGTCAGCCAACGCCGGGCCGGCCAATTCGTCCAACTCGAAGCCGGTCTGCTCGGCGAACTGGCGCCGGTCGACGCCCTCCAGCCGCCGCAGGGCGAAGACCAGCCGCTCGCGGGCTTTGTCTTCGGGGGGTAATTGCTCGGTTTCAGCCACCGGCGAATCGCCAGCCAGAACCCGCTTTAAGTAGGTCAGCGTGCTGCGATGATTGGTGCGCCGCACTCCGCCTGTGTGGCTGGCGGCGCCGGGGCCGACTGCGAAGTATTCTCCGCCCGTCCAATAGACCTCGTTATGCCGACAGCGGCGGCCCGGGGCGGCGAAGTTCGATACCTCGTAATGCTCCAGCCCGGCGGCCGTGAGCCGGTCAATCGCCTCGGCGTACATGGCCCGCTCCAGTTCCTCGCCGGCCTGCCGCAGCTCGCCCCGTTTCAATCGGCTCCAGTACGTGGTGCCCTTCTCGAACGTCAGGCCGTAGGTCGAAACGTGGTCCGGCCGCAGGTCGATCGCCGTTTGTAGATCGGACTGCCAGATGTCGAGCGTCTCGTCGGGGACGGCAAAGATTAAGTCGAGACCGATGACGTCAACGGCGCCGCGCAATTGTTCGACGGCGCGATGAATCTCCTCCGGCGAGTGATCTCGCTCCAAGATCGCGAGCATCGCCGGATCGAACGATTGCGCCCCCAAACTGACCCGGGTCACTCCGTGGCGCGAGAGCACGTCGACGATTGCCGGCCGGACGTCGCTGGGATTGGCCTCGATGCTGAACTCCCCGCCCTCGCTGAGCGGAAACCAACGAAGCACCGAGACCAGCAGCCGATCGAGCTGCCCGGGCGACAAGTGCGTCGGAGTTCCGCCGCCGAAAAACAGGGTGTCGACCGGGCGAGGCTGCCCGAGCCACGACAGTTCCTGCTCGATCGCCCGCAGGAAATCGTCGATCAAGTCGTCGCGGCCGGCCAGCAAAGTGAAGTTGCAATAGCCACAGCGATGACGACAGAACGGAACGTGGACGTAGGCGGCGCGGGGAGACATGGTGGGTGGCGTGTGTGACGGCGAACGCGGCGGCTACAACCACAGGTGCAGGCGTCCATCGAGCATGTCGGGCAAGCGGCGGGCGACGGTTTGCTTGATCTGACTGTCGTGGTATCGCGTGCTGAAGTGGGAGGCGATGATCAGCTCGTTCTTGAAGCGGTCCTTGCGCTCGACCACGTCGTCGAGGTGGATGTGACCATATTTGCGGATCGACTCCGGGCGATGTCCGGGGGCCACGAAGGTCATCTCCATGATCAGCACCTCGGCTTCGTACATCGCCGGGCAATCGTCCAAGCCGGCCGCCGCGCTGTCTCCCAGGTAAGCCAACCGGGGCCTGCGAGTCTCCAACGTGACCTCCTTGCCGGCGAGCCGTAGATCGCGGATTTGGTGGCCTTCGAGCCCTTGATACTCCGGCTTGAGTTTTCGACGACGCTCCCAAACGACATATCCCAGCGAGGGCACCGTGTGTTTGGTGGCCGAGACGGTGACCACGGTCTCGCGAGACAGTTCGATCTCGTCGCCCGGTTTGGTGGGAATCAATTCGCAAGGCAGCCGGCCACGATCGAGACGGCTGACCGCTTGCATCATCATGTTGACTCCGTCGATGGCCCCAGCCGGCAAATAAATCACCGGCGGTTCCATCTTCATCATCCGCCGCCGGGCGACATACACCGGCAGGGCCGCGATGTGGTCGAGATGCGTGTGCGAAACGAACCAAGTGTCGGTGCCCATGAACGACCACGGCTGGGCGCCCAAATCGAAGCCGAGCTTGAGCTCCCCAATCCGCCAATAGGTTTGCACGGCCGCGCGCGAATAGCCCTCGATCGTCAGCCCGTTGTGGGTGATCGTTTTGACGGACATGTTGTCGATCATGGATTTGTTCCGACCTCGTCACCAAGCCACGACCGCCGGTCGCGCCGTGCTCGCCATAAAGCCGCGACCGCTGGTCGCGCCCTGAAAAGGGGCTTTTAGTCTAAAGATCGTCAACGGAGATGTAAAAGGGGGCGAAGGCCGGGAAAATCGAACCGAGGGACGTCAGCACGAATCCGACTTCACGACATGTCCGCAGATGGCGCAGATTTCGCAGATCAGAGGCGAACGCGACGGTTAGAGTTATCGCTGGAGGCGTTGGGGCCGCGATCAACGAAAAAAGCCGCCGGATGGCGATCGTCCGGCGGCCCCTAGAGCATGTGGGTTGATGCTAAAACTCAAGCGTCTTTTTTCTTCTTATTCTTCTCCTTCTTCTTCGATCCCCCCGCTTTCTTGGCCTTCTTCGACTTCTCGGCCTTCTTCGACTTCTTGGCCTTCTTTGGTTTCTTGGCCTTCTTTGGTTTCTTCTTGGCCGAGAATTCCGCCAACGTGAGGCTGCCGTCTCCGTCCTTGTCGCGCTTCTTGAATACCTTCGCGGCTCTTGCTTTTTTCTTGCCGTCTTTGCCAGCGGTAAACTCTTTCAGGCTGACCTTGCCGTCGCCGTTCGTGTCGCGTTTCTTGAACACCGCGGCGGGGTCTTTCTTTTTCTTTGCCTTGTCTTTCTTGGGCGCGGCCCATGCCGTATTCATTCCGCCCAGGGCCACCGCGACGCCCAGCATCAGCATCAATAGTCTCTTCATAGCCTGTTTCCCTTCCAAAAGAAGTTGCGCAATAAACACCGCTACCCGAAAGCCGTTTTCCGGGGCGGCTGGTCTATGAAGTACGATGCGCCAGGGCGGGAGATTATTTGGCCCGATGTGAGCTTGGACGAGGGCTTACCGATTCCGACGGCTTGCTCTCGCTCGCCCGCTGCGGCTAGAGAGAGGGCCATCGAACACCGCATCGACCTCACCCGAACGCAGACGGTGGGCTGTGCGGCGATTCAACGTGTCGCTCGTTGTCGAGCTGCGATGGGCGCGACGGGCTTGCCGGCGGCTGCCGATCTGCTCAAACACCGCGTCGGTCGATTGCTGCGGAGAGCTGCCGGCGTCGTGTCGATCCGAATCGTCCGCAACCGTTATAGCCACTGCGGCCGCCAAGGGAGACGCCGCCGTGCCGGGTCCGGTCCAATCGGACAGCAGCACCGTCAGGTCGCTGAAATCGACCTCGCTGCCGGCCGGGTCGACCAGATTTCCGTCGCTCGCCCCCACGTTTTGGTTCCAATGGGCCAGCAACATCGTCAGGTCCGCGAAGTCGACAAAGCCATCGCCGGTTAGGTCGGCGCTGTGCGGCGTGCTGACTTCGGTCCAATCAGAAAACTCCGATCCCACGGCGTTGAATGCCTCGACCGACAACCAAACCAGAGTATCTGGCTTGAGACCAGAGAGCAAATGACTCGTCTCGTCGGCGCCCAACGCGGCGATTTCAACGCCCCGTGTCCCGTCCCACTGATACAGCCGGTAACCGTCTTCGTATTGCGAATTGGTCCACGTAGCCAACACTTCGGTCGGCGAGAGGACCTCTAGCAGCAGCGACGCCGGCGAGGTGGGTGGGCTCGCGGGTGTAACGACTGCCTGCCATGGAGAAAACGCACTGCCGCTGTCGTTAAAGGCCTCGATCGAGTAGTGGTAACGGGTCGAACCGATAACGCCGGTGTGCGAAAACGCCGTTTCGTCCGCCGCCAGCGTGGCGATCAGCGTGGTTGTGCCGCCGACGTTGAGCCACACCTTGTAGCCCGCTTCGCCGGTCGAATCGATCCAAGAAACATCGACCTGATCGTGGGCTACCGGATTGAGAGTCATCGAACCGGGGCGGTTCGGGCGGGGTGTTGCGGGTGTGAGGGCCGCTTTCCACGACGAAAACGCGCTGCCGTCGCCGTTAAACGCTTCGATCGAGTAGCTGTATTGGGTCGAAGCGGCAACGCCCGTGTCGGAATACGTGGTTTCATTTTCGCCCAGCGTGGCGATCAGCACCGTTACGCCGCTGACGTTACGCCACACCTTGTAACCATCTTCGCCCAACGAATCGATCCAGGAAACATCGACTTGATCGTGCGCGACCGGATCGAGCACGACTGAACCGGGCACGCTCGGGCGGAAAAATTCGGGCGGGCTGATCTCGACGAGAATTTCGTCGATGGCCCAGTCTGAGTTGTCGACAATCCGCAGCGCGAAGGAATGGAATTGACCGTCGCCAACAACCTGCACGTCAAACTCACTTGTCGAGCCGGAACACGCCTGAGCGACGCCGGAGAAGTTCTCAAACTGCACGCCGGGATCGGTCGAAATGACATTGACGTCAAACGACGTTGAGCATTGCCCGAGATAATCAAAGGAAACCGTCGTTCTGAACGCCTCGCCGGGGGCCAAGCTAACACGGATCTGTTCGGGGTTAACGGTCGAGACGATTTCGCCCGGGGCGATTGGCCCCGTCGCGGAGATGAACACCTCGAAAGTGCCAAGTTGCTGCGGAGCGACCGCGTTGCCGCTGATGTCGGTGACCTGGTTCGACTCGATATAAACCGTGTACGTGCCCGAGTCGACGGCATCCCAACTCCCACCCGGCGCCGAGACAAGGTAGTCGACCGCGAGTGAGACGCCCGACGACGCGCCGCTCGAAACAACCGCCGTGGCCAGTCTGCTAAAGCCATTCGGCCCGCTGATCCGCACGTCGAGGTTGTCGATGGACGAGGCGTCGACCGCTACGTTGTCGCGATAGTTGATCGTTAGCGCGCCGCTCGTGCCGCCGCCATGGGCGATGTGGGTGACTGAGCCCAGTTCAGCCTCGGGCGGCGTAGAATCCGCCACTCCGCCCAACAGGCTTAGCGTCACGTCTGGATGATTGCCACTCAGACGCAAGTATCTTGCGTCGCCCAGCGTTCCTCGGACCGTTATCTCGGCCGCACCACTGGTTGCACTGTTCGAGGCCAACACGTCGACGGTGTTGCTTGTCACGTCGAGCAACTCAATCGTCACATTGCCCGAGGCGGAGGCGGAGAGTTTCGCGGAGGCCGTCATGACCCCTTCCCAGCCCTCCGGCAGCGAGACCAGCACTTCGCCCGCCGTCAGATCCAACGACGAAAGCACCCCGCCGGGCATGGCGATTCCGCCCGGAGCGGAAGAGGCCAGAAAGACACGACCCGACAAGTCGAGCACGAAATTGGCCCGCAGCCCCAACTCGCCGAAGTTAAACTCGGTCGCGTCGTCTCCGCTGCCCATGATGATGTTGGTGAATTGGTCGTTTCCGACAACGACCGGATCGCTCGGCGGATTGGAGTTACCCGTGCCGAGCGCCTCGAGTCCGTCGATGAGGATGTCGGGCTGGACCGCGGTGATTTCATAGACGCCGGGCGGCACGATGTCGACGCCGGGCGTTTCTTCGAGCTTGTAAAAACCGTTCGCGTCGGTAAGCAGCGGTTTCGAGAACGTAAACGACCCGTCGACTTTCGTAATGCGCACCAGCACGTCGCTGATGGGTAGTTCGTTGGGCTGGCGTATTCGATCGTTATTAAAATCGATGTAGGCATAACCGGAAATGGTAATCGGTTGACCGACGCGGACCGAAACCGTGGCTTCGTTGCTCGGCAGATCGCTCTCGCCCGGAATCGTCGATCCGTTGTCGAAGACGCGATAGGTGAACGTATCAGCGCCGGCAAAGCCAAGATTAGGCGTGTAGGTAACGGTTCCATCGGCATTGGGAGTAGCGGTGCCGTCATTGGCCGGAGTGAGAATCTCGATGCTGTCGAGCCGTAGCGAAGTTTCCGGATCGACGTCGATGTCGTTATCCAACACAGAGATGTCAAACGGCACGTCGATATCGTTACTGCTGGCAAAGTCATCCACCGCCACCGGCGAATCGTTCACGAAGAGAATAGTAATATCAACGGTGGCGACGTTCGACGTCGAGCCGTCAAGATCGGCAACCGTGTAGGTGAACGAATCGGAACCGTTGAATTCCGGATTGGAGAGGTAGGTCACTTCGCCGGTGACCGCGTTGATCGACGTAATCACGCCGCTCGTCGGCTGACTGACGATCGTTACCGTGCTGGCGTCGAGCCCGCCAAAGGGCGGCGGATCGGGGTCGAAGTCGTTGCCCAACACGTCGATCACCACCGACACGTCTTCGTCGGTCGTCGGGGTATCGCCCACAGCCGTGGGCGGCGCATTGACGCGCACGTCGACGGTGGCCGGCGCCGAAGTCAACGGCGGCGTGTCGGTATCGCTGACTCGATAGGTAAACGAGTCCATCCCCGTGAATCCCGCGTTGGGCACATACGTGATGGTGCCGTCGGGATTGGCGGTCGCGGTGCCGTTTCCGGCCGACGAGACAATCACGGTCGAGGGGTCGATGACGTTCAGCGGGTCGTCCGGATCGAAGGCGCTGGTCAATACGTCAATCGTGATCGACTCGTCCATGTCGGTCACAACCGATGCTTCAAACGTCACCGGCGGATCGGGCAGATTCATCACGAAGATGGTAACGGATGCATTGTTCGACGTGCCGCCGATGGAGTTGCCGACGTTGTAGCGGAACGTATCAGTTCCGAAGAAATTCAAATCAGGCGTATACGTGGCGACCCCGGCCGCGTTGACCGTGACCGAGCCGTTGGTCGGCTGTCCGGCGATCTGCACGCTGCTCGGAACAATCACATCGTCGCCCGGGTCGTCGTTGTTCAAAAGGTCGATGGTCACCGCCACTTCTTCGTTGGTCGTGGCCTGATCGTCTCGTGCCCGAGGCGGTTCGGGAAACAGAATCCGCAGTTCGTACGAACCCAACTCGCCCAGCTCGCCTTGGGACGAGACCTCGACCAAATAATTGTCGCGGCGCACGAGGTCGAGCATGATTTCGGAGTCGAAAGCGCCGACGGGACTCGATTGGCCGAGCAGTTCCCCGCTGTCGGCGTCGAACACGCGCAGCTGCGTGTCGAGATTGTTGATGTATTCGTTGACGTCGACCTTGATCGTCACCGGGCCGTCGCGATTGACCTGAAACTGGAAGTAATCAAGGTCCGCCAGTTCGGAAATCACGCCCTCGACCGACGCCGATTGACTCAATCGCCCCAGGGTGCTCGGTCCCAACAACGGGTCGGAAATGTGATCGTCCAATCGGAAATCGATCGAATTTTCGACGGCAACTCCGCCGCCCTGGTCTTCCGGGTCATTGCGGCCGACGACCCGCGCCACGTCGTTCTGAACGCGGTTGGGATCGGCCAGCGACTCCCAGTCGCAAGGCCGGCCCTGTCCCCAGGTAACGCGATTAAGGCCCATCGTCAGGCGGTGGGGCATGTCCGGTCCGCCTTCCCAGGGCACGCTCCGGAACGGAGTCCAAGGGTTGATGGGATTGTCGTGCGGTCGCCAAGTGCCGCCGTCGACAATCTCACCGGTTGACCCGCCGCTGGTGCAAGCCCAGTCGTGAGCAATCGGGAAGGGAGGGTGGAGCCACCGATCACCCCGGTCATGTATTCCCGGAGCGAAGGTCTCCTGCATGATGAAGTTATTGCGTGGCCCGTCGAGTAGGAATTTTCGCATTCCCAAGGCCTGGCCGAACTGCATCGAGATCGTGTTGGCGATCTGCACCGGCTGAGCCATGATACGGCCCGAGTTGGGCGTGTCGCCAAAGTTCAGATCGGTGAAGGTGTTGTGATTGTTGGCGAAGATATAGCCAAGTTGATCGTTGCGCTGGGCGTTGGGGCCGCGCCAAACATCGTCGCCCCCTTCTGCCCAGGAGTCGAACGCCGCGGCGCCCATCAACGTGGGCGCTCTGATATTGCAGTCGTGACAAGTCACGTCTTCATCAAATCCTATGCTGAATTCGTCGTCCTCATCGATGCCGTTCGGCCAATTGAAATTTTCCGGACTGTACGAAGTGACCAGCATTCGGAACGACTCGCCGTCGCGGAAGACGCCGCCGGTCAGATCCTCGGTCGTCACGTTGATGTCGAACGGCTTGAAATCCTCAGCCACGATCGACCAAATGTTCTTGATCGCCAATCGTTCGGCGGGTGAAAACAGCGGGCGCGACTTCCGGTCTTTGGATGTGAAATAGTCCTGGCCCTCTTGTAGAACCTCGCCCGTAAACGGGTCGATGATCTCGGGGATCTCGTCGTAAGCACCGGCGTTGAGTCGGTCGTCGAAGTTGAACGAGAAAAAGTCATTCGGCTCTGCACGGCGATCGAACTCGCCGAAGAAGTCGAGATAGAGCAAATTCGTGTTCGGCGGATCGATGCCCGCGGGTGGCGAGACGGGATTGCCGTCGGGGCGCACCAAACTGTTAAGCGCGGGCGGCAGAGCGGTAAAGTTTCGGTCGGCGAGAATCCGCAGTTCGTAAGGTCCGGTGCTGTCACCGACACTTTCGACTTGAATCGCGTAATCTCCCCGTTCCAACTCGACATACATCGACGAGTCCAAAACATTTTTGCTGCCCGACTGTCCCAAAACTTGCGAACTCCTTAGCGCCGTTCCTCCTGGATTGGGACCGATGTCGACGTAATCCGGAATGGTCGGCGTGATGAATCCCTCGAAGTCGTAACCGTCGTCGTTTTGGGCGATCTGCACCCACACGTCGTCGTCGTCGAGTTTGAAGAGCGTGATCTGCGTATCGAGAGTGTTGCCGGGAACGAATTCGGGAGTTGGCGTGTTGATCAGCTGCGCGTCGATGTCGAAAAACACGCCGGCGACTGTGCCGCGAGTCAATTCGAACGTGAAGAAGTCGACGTCCCCGGCCGTAGTGATCTCGCCTTCGATGGCGGTCCAATCGTCGTGCTCGGCAACCAGGATGTCCTCGACGACGACAGCACCTAAGTCAGTCGCCGTCTCGAGCGTGTTGTTCGGTTCGATTTCCAGACCCACGGCAAGCATCTGCCGCAACTCCAGCGGCTCGAACGAGCGACCCGCCCGTCGGCGGCGAAGCGGTCGCGAATCTCGTGACACCGGGTAGATCCAACGCTCCGCCAAATTGGCCGCGAGCGCCGCAATCGGGCTCAACAAGCCAACGCGCGGTTGGACCGCGATACTCGTCTTGTGACGGCGACCCGTTATGGTCCGACCACTGCTCTTCTGCTGTTTGCGTTTGCGCATCGTAAGAACGTCCCATGCCGTGCGGTTTTATGCCTCTGAACTAAATAAGGACCACCCACTCTCAGTGCGTTTCGGCCTCGGTCGTTGGACGCATCGAAGGGGGGGAATGTTTCCGGAAAACCGGAAATCCCAGTATATTTAATGTAATTGCAATGGCTCCCGAAATCAACAAAATCGGCAGCTTCATTACAATTTTACGCCGAGGCAAAATGCTCCCGGAACGGGGGGTGAATGTGGCGAGGCGCCGGGACCGTTCGGCCGCTACGCTGCCCACGCCCCATCGGCCCGCCAGAGAAAGACACCGTGAGCCGTTTCTGCGACGGCCGGTGAGCGAGCCGAATCCGCCCCGCTGCTACCCATCATGTCAGTCGTAACACTTTACATAGCAATAGGTTACGATGGTCCTTTTCTATTCCACCGGCGGGCACTTAGCGTACGAACCGAGCACTTCCAGCCGAGTGGCCTTTTTTTCCAGCGAGGCGATGGCCCGGCGGACCTTCAGGTCGCTCTCGTGGCCTTCAAATTCGACGAAAAACAGATAGCCGCCGTCTGAGCCGGGAATCGGGAACGATTCGATCCAGGTCAGGTTCAGCCGGCTGCGCTTGAAAATCGCCATCACATCGGCCAGCGAGCCGGCCCGATGCGGGATGCCGTACATCAACGCCGTTTTGTCGTTGCGGGTTTTCTTGGCCGATGTGTCGCCCAGCACCGCAAATCGGGTGACGTTTTCGGGATTGTCTTCGATGCTCGATGCCAACACCTGCAGGCCGTAATGCACACCGGCCTGCATGCTGGCGATGGCCGCCACGCCTGGCTTGTCGTGGGCAAGCTGCGCCGCGGTCGAGGTGCTGGTGACTTCGATCACCCGCGCGCCCGGCAAATGACGGCTAAGCCAGTTACGACACTGCGAGACGGCCTGCGGCTTGCTGTAAACTTCCTGCACTTCGCTGCGCCGGCAGCGGCCAAGCAGGTGATGGTGAATCGCTAGCTGTACCTCGCCACAGATGCGGACCGGCAGCCTTGTGAACATGTCGAGCGTGTCGACGACGCGCCCATCGGTCGAGTTTTCGATCGGCACGACGCCGTAATCGGCCTGTCCACGGTTAACTTCCTCGAACACCGCGCGGATGCTGCCGACCGGAACCAACTCAACACTTTCGCCGAAGCGCTCGATGGCCGCCAGATGCGTGTAGCTGTATTCGGGGCCGAGGTAACAGGCCCGGATGCGCCGCTCCAGTGATCGCGATCCGCTGATCAACTCACGAAACACGGCCCGCACACAACGGTCCGGCAACGGGCCTTTGCTCGATCCGACCGCCTGGGCAAGCACCTCGCTCTCGCGCCCCGGATCGTAAGCGTCGTCTCCGGCGGAATCCTTGAGCTTGCCGACCTCCAGAGCAAGCTTGGCCCGCTCGTTGGCCAAACCGACCAGTTCGCGGTCGATCTTGTCGATCTGTGTGCGCAGCGCAGCGATGCTCGGCGAGCGCGCAGCGGGAACAGCGGCCTTCTTGGCCTTCTTCTTTACGGCCGGCTTTTTCTTGGCCGGCTTGGTGGCTTTCTTTTTGGACATCTGGATCAATTGTAGCGTTCGGTGGTACGTTGTGAGAGTGACCCCGCTGTGCGGTAGTGGTACAGTTTGAATCAATGTTAGGAAAAAATGGCCAGGATCGTTATTGCCCGGCGAGCCGCATTCTGCGAACATCCCGCCCCATCCCAGACAACCTTCATCGCGCAGAGATAGCCAGTCAGTAAAGGACGACGCCCGTAGCTGGGAGGTAAAAGAGCAGATCGTTCAAGATGAAGTCACTGGGCTAACTTGTATTCGTCGAGCAATTCTTTCTCGCGTGCTATGGGCCGGCCGCCAAGACGCGGGCCACTCTGCCTGCAACGGAACAGAATGTGGCAAGTCGTGAGCCAGTGTAGAGCGATAAAGAGAACAGAAGGTTCGGGCGTCATGCCTGTTTATTGGCGATGTGCCCGTGTACAATATCCATATTCTCCTCACCCCCATTGCTAGGTGCCTCAAATGGCGATTGACCACAACGATCGCTTGAAAGTCCAGATCACTAGCACGCGCGATAACGTGAACGCGGATGCTTTCCTGGAGGTTTTTCAGAATACGCTTGCGTTGCTAAAGTCCATCAACAGGCAGCAATCGGAATTCGGAAGCGAGGACGTCGAGTGGGAAATTGCTGATGCTGGGCTAAACAGCCCGATTTTTGCGGACATCACGGGTGTCGAAAAGACTTCGCGCAACGGCAGTTCTGCGCCAGAGGTGATTGGTGCGCTTCTTCAAGGAATGCAACACCTGGAAACCAATAATACCTGCCCAAAGTTCTTCGGGGAGGAGTCGCTGACCTATGCGACAAATCTCGTTCACGCATTTGCCCGTGGTGTCACCGACATTCGGTATTCTGCGGGGACGCTAGAATCGCACGCGACGCACAGCATGTCTCAGAATGCGAATCATGCGATACAAACTCTCGAACAGCGCCGAGCCAAGAAATCCGGCCAGTATATAGAAGTCGGCACTATCGAGGGCAGGTTGCGGGGGGCCACCGAATTTAAGCGCAGGGACAAGATTGACATTGTCGATGCGCTGACTGGTGACACCACCCCATGCTATTGCGAAGGCGAACGCCTGGACGCCCTTGTGCGAAAAGCCTGGAAGCACCGCGTGTCTGTCAGCGGAAAAATCACGGTAGACCGCTACACCGGAAAGCCGACAAAAATGATCGTTGAAGATATTCGCATCCTTGGCGAAGGGGATCTTCCTAAGATGGAAGATTTGCACGGCATTGATATTACCCACGGCGTTGAATCTTCCGATTACGTCAGGGATTTGCGCAATGCCGAAGAAGCCTGAGCGAATCTACTGGGACAGTTGCGTTTATATTTCGTGCATCGAAAAAACGCCCGGGCGATATCCAGTTCTGCGGGACATCCTGGATGATGCCGAGTCCGGCAAAGTGCTATTCGTTGCCTCTGCATTCATTATCGCCGAAGTAAACAAATTCGACGACCCAACAGCGTCCGCAGCAGAGCAAGCCGAGAAACTTAGAAAGTTTTTCGAGAACGACTATATCGAGATTCGCGCGATGGATCGGCGTACCGCGGAATTGGCCGCGGACATAAGCAGGACTCATCGCATTAAGCCGCCGGATGCCGTCCATGTCGCAACGGCGATTCTATCCCAGTGCTCGTGCTTGCAAACGTATGACGGCGACAAGGGCGAGGCCAGAAAACTCTTGGCATTCAATGCCAAAATAGGAAGTCCGCCCTTGACTATCGAGGTTCCGCAAGTCCGGTCCAATCCAGACCAGTCGATACTGCCAGGCATGGACGAAAAGTAGCCCTTCCCCTCCCCCGCCCCGGACAAGATAGCGGCAGCTTTTCAAACTTCCCGCCGCTTCTCTCTAGCAACGGCTGAAACGGTATCACTACCCGCTGTGCTTCACGAATTTCTTGATCGATTTCAACGCATGAAAACACTGATCCAAGGCGCGACCGTCGTTCTCCCCGAGGGGACGGCGAAGACCAACGTCCTTATCGACGGCGAGAAAATCGTCGAGATCGACCCGGCCGCGCAAATCACGGCCGACGAAGTGATCGACGCGACCGGGCTGCATCTGCTGCCGGGGGTGATCGACGATCAGGTCCATTTCCGCGATCCCGGCCTGACCCACAAAGAAGACCTGCACACCGGCAGCCGGGCCTGCGTGAAGGGCGGAGTGACCACGTTTCTGGAGATGCCCAACACGGCGCCGGCTACGATCAGCGCGGAGCGGCTGGCCGAGAAGCTGGCCCTGGCGGCGACCAAGTGCGTGGTCAATTACGGTTTTTACATCGGTGCCACGCCAGAGAATGTCGAAGAGCTGAAAGCCGCAAGTCGAACGCCGGGAATCAAAATCTTCATCGGCTCCAGCACGGGCGATCTGTTGGTCGACGATCAAGACGCCCTGGAACGGATCTTCGCCGAGACGACCCTGCCCATCACGGCCCATTGTGAAGACGAAACCACGGTGCGGCGGAACACGGCGGAACTGGCCGGCACCAGCGACGTGGCCGATCACTCACGCATTCGCGACCACGAAGCGGCGATCATCGCCACCGCCCGAGCGATCGATTTGGCCTTTCGCCACGATCACCGTTTTCACGTGCTGCACGTTTCGACCGCCGCCGAGACGAATCTCATCGCCGATCACCGCGAGTTGATCACGGCCGAGGCTTGTCCGCATCATTTGTTTTTCAACGTCGATGACTACGCCCGGCTGGGCACGCTGGTGCAGATGAATCCGTCGATCAAAACGGTCGACGACAATCGCCGGCTGTGGCGGGCGCTATTGGACGGCACGATTCAAGTCATCGCCACCGATCATGCCCCGCATACGCTGGCGGAAAAACAAGTCGATTATCCTAAATCACCCTCCGGCCTGCCGGCCGTCGAAAACTCGCTGGCGTTGCTGCTCGATCAAGTCCATCGCGGCCATTGCACCATCGAGCAAGTCGTCGCCTGGATGTGCGACGCCCCGGCTCGTGTTTGGGACTTAGTCAACAAAGGCCGCATCGAGCGCGGCTATGACGCCGATCTGGTGCTGGTCGATTTGAACAAGACCGCGACGATCCACAACGCCGAGCAGGAAACCAAGAGCAAGTGGAGCCCTTGGGACGGCGAGACCCTGACCGGCTGGCCCGTGCGAACCTGGGTCATGGGACGCGAGGTGTTCCGCGACGGAACGATCGACGACGACGCCCGCGGGAAAGAAGCCCAATTCGACCACGCCCGCGGCGGATTTTGGAAAACGCGAGCGTAGGCCGCGCGAATTGCCGTCGTTCAAATGTCGCCTCTACTTTTTCGGCCCGATGCAGTAGAGGTGTTCGTGGCCGCGGATGAACAGGCTGCCGTGACTGATGGCGGGTGAGCTGGAACAGCGTTCGCCGAGTTTGCATTCGGCCACTTTGTCCAGCTTGCGGCCCGGGCGAATGATCGTCGTGTCGCCCTGGTCGGACGTGTAATAGACCAAACCGCCGGCCGTGACGGGCGAGGCCCAATATCGCGGGCCGATCCGCTCCATCCAGTGTCGCTTGCCGCTGGCGGCGTCGAAGCAGCTAAGAATTCCGCCGTCGGAGACGACCAGCATGTACTCTCCCACGACGATCGGCGAAGGAACATAAGCCGCGCCGCGACGGGTTCGCCAGGCGACGTGCGTCTTGGTTACGTCGCCGCGGCCATCGGGGCGAATCGCCATGATGTGATGATCGGGGTAGCCGGCGGTGAGGAAGAACAGCTTGCCGTCGAACACCATTGAGGCCACGAATTGCTCGGTCGGCCCCTTCATCCGCCAGTGTTGATCGCCCGTGCGGGGATCGTAGCTGACCACCGACTCGCTGCCCGAGAGGACCATTTGTGTGCGGTCGCCGATCTGCCGAATGATCGGAGTGACGTAGCTGCGGATGCCGTTTTCGCGGCGGACCCGCCAGCGCTGTCTTCCGGTGTCGCGATCGAGGGCCACGATGTAGCCTTTGCCGTCGTGGTCGCCGTTGATAATCACCAGATCCTCAAACAACAGCGGGTTACTGCAAAACCCGTGGGCGCTGATAAACTCGCCGACCTTGACCTTCCATTTCTCGCGGCCCTCGACGTCGTAAGCGGCCACCACGATCTCGCCGGGCGTAATCGGCCGCGGCGTGCCGACGTTTGGCGCCGGGATCGTGCGGCCGTCGACCTGGAGCATCGCGACGAAGACGAGCTTTCCGTCGGTGGCCGGCGTGCTCGACGCGCGGCTGTTCAGCCCGTGCTTCGTTTCGAGTTTCGAGCGCAACACGGTCCGCTGCCAGAGCGTCTTGCCGCTGCGGCGATCGAGACAGATCAGCACCCGCTCTTCGCGCTCCGGCAGACACGAAGCAAGAAAGACGCGATCTTCCCAGACGATCGGCGAGGCATGGCCTTTGCCGGGGATTTTCACTTTCCAAACAACGCCCTTGCCGGCCGGCGCGTCCCAGGCGGTCGAGATGCCTTTCTCGTCGCTCGTTCCGTCTCCGCGCGGCCCCCGCCATCCGCCCCAATTTTCGGCAAGAGCGGGCGTGGAAAGCACCGCGGCGGAAACGAGCAACGGCAACCAACCGTTGAGTAACGCTAGACGCATGGAACACCTCTTGGGGAAGTTCTCGCTCGAATTCGATAAAAAGCAGTGTAACCCAAGCCTCTGGCGAAGGAAACTGTAACGGCGAGACCGGGTGCGCGGAAGTTGCAAGAGATTGGGGTTACGGTTGAGAGCGACACCAAGGATCACCACTACGTCACACGGGCAGCGCAGCATGCTACAATCGCGACACGGCGAGAAGGGTCAGTTTCGCCCCACAACTTGATTGGAAAATGTCAGTGGAAGGAACTGGTGCATGATGCGAAGCGCGTGGCCAACGTATGAAGCGGCGGGGCGACAGAGCCGTCTTTCGTTGCTGGCCGATACTCCGGGTTGGACGGGGACATTTGAACTGGCCACACTGCTGGCGGCCGGATGCGGCGCCGCGATGGCGACCGGTTTTTTGGATCTGGGGTTGCGAATCCCCGGCCATGCGATCATCCGCGCCGTGTTTCCAATGGCGTTCGGCTTGGCGGCCGCGCCGCGACGAGGGGCCGGGTGTGTGATGGGCGGATCGGCCCTGGCGTCGGCGGCTTGCATTCACTTCGGTGGTTTCGCATCGATCGGCGTCGGGGCGGTGACCAGTCTCTGCGTGACCGGCCCTCTGCTCGATCTGGCCGTTTGTTCGTTACGGCCCGGCCGATCGTTGTGGCTCAGATTGGGATTGGCCGGGATGATGAGCAACACGGTCGCCTTTATGGTGCGGGGAGGAGTGAAGTTGGCGGGGGCGGACCATGCGACCGGCCGGCCGTTTGCCGCCTGGTGGCCGCAGGCCGCCTGGACGTATTTGCTGTGCGGACTGTTGGCCGGGCTGCTGAGCGCCGCGGTCTGGTTCCGTTTTCAAGCGGATCGAGACAGCGAAGCAGACCGGGAGGAACTACGGTGATTTACGTCGGCATCGACGACACCGACAACATCGACTCGCCCGGCACGAATCAATTGGCCCGCAAGTTGGTGGCGCGCACGGCCGATCGCTTTCGCTGCCGATTGATCGTGCGTCACCAGTTGCTGCTCGATCCACGCGTGCCCTACACGAGCAAGAATAGTTCCGCGGCGCTGCTGTTCGATTCACCGGCCGACGCCGACGTGGATGATCTGATCGACGACTTGCGGAAAGGATTGCGCGAGCTTTCGGCCACAGGGAGCGATCCCGGCTTGTGCGTTGTGACCGAGCGAGCCCCCGAGGAAGTCATTCAGTTTGGCCGCCGCTGCCAGCAACATGTCGTCTGCCAGCAGGACGCGCTGGGCGTGGCCGCGGAACATCAAATTCACTTAGAAGGCCTCGGCGGGACGAACGACGGCCTCATCGGCGCGCTGGCGGCCGTCGGACTCAGTTCGACCGGCGACGACGGACGTGTGGTACACATTGCCCAATGGCCGGACGATTTAGCGGGAGCCCAGTGCATCAGTCGACTGCATGAGCGCCGCGTAGAGGTTCGCAGGATCGATACAAACCAACGCATAACCGACGGGATCGTAGACGTCGGCAAGCACCTGCGGCCGAACTATCGCGATGAGAAGGTCGTGCTGTTCGTTGAGCCGGGTGATTCGCCAGAGAGTTGGTCTGCGGTGCGGCTGTTGTAGCCGCGGACCTGATTCTGCGATTTCCCCGCACACAATGGCGCTGCGGTTAGGCCACCGTTTGGTGTATGATGCCGGCTGAAGGATCCACGCCCCATGACCACACATAGCGACACACTGCGGCTCTTTTCTGACTTGCGGCCGGGAGACCAGGTCGAGCTGACGCACGAGGTGAAGGTCGGCTTTCGCAGTTGGACCGCCACGACCGCCGGCGAAGTCGTGCGAACCGACCGGCAACGCCACGGGCTGCATCATCGTCGCAATCGCGACGAGGGGGCCTACTCCGACATTATCGTACTGCGCAAGGACGACGGCGAGTTGACGACCGTCACGCTCGATGAGTTTTCGCAGCTTAAGCGAGTGAGCATGTAGGTTATGCTTCAGCATAACAACATTGATGTCATGTGCCCGCGGTGTTGATGTTATGCTAAAGCATAACCTACGGGCTGCGTTAACCTTCCAGGGGAGAACCACCATGCTACGCCAATTCGTCTTATGTGTCGTCACCACACTCGTATTGTTCTCGTCGACATCCGCCCTCGCCCGGCGGCCGAACGTGTCGTTGATCTACACGGACGATCAGGGCAGCGTCGACGTGAACTGTTACGGGGCGAAAGACTTGATTACGCCGCACATGGATTCGCTGGCCAAGCGGGGCGTGCGGTTTACGCAGTTCTATGCGGCCGCGCCGGTCTGTTCGCCGTCGCGGGCCGCTTTGATGACGGGGCGGTTTCCGCAGCGGGCCGGAGTGCCGGGCAATGTCTCTTCGGCCAAGGGCAACGCCGGAATGCCGGCCGCGCAGGTCACGTTCGCCGAGATGATGAAGGCCGGCGGATAGATCACGGGGCACGTCGGCAAGTGGCACCTCGGTTTTACGAAAGAGACGATGCCCAATGGCCAGGGCTTCGGCAGCTCGTTCGGCCACATGGGCGGCTTGCCCGCCCTTGCGCGACAGGACATTTACATCTGGCCGTTAAAACAGCGTGTAAATAAACGGCGCCGCGGCCGTGCCGCCGAGGAAGATGAGCGTCCCTACGAGCAGCAGCACGAGCAGGATCGGGGTGAGCCACCACTTTTTGTTGTAACGTAGAAAGTCGACGAACTCGCGGATGATGCCGGGCGAGGACTGCTCGGCCTGATCGGCGAAGTCGCCGTCGGTGTTGCCGTCGCTTCGGTTTGGGTCTTGATCGTCTGTCACGTGGTTGGCGCCTCGAATTACGAGATTTTAGAATTGGCGAAAGTAGCGGTCCGAGTCGGTGCGTTCCTGATGCGGAATCCAGTAAGTCGACGCCGTGGGGTCAATCTTTCGCCGCATCGGATCGCGCCCGAACAGCCGCATGGCAACCCCCAGCGGCGTGAACAGCAGATAATACGTCGCTCCCAGCACCAGATGGGAAATCGTCCAGCCCATCGGAAAGGCCGCGTACATCCAGCCAACGTAGACATAACGAAACCACGTCGGCCGCACAACGCCAACGGCGCCCGCTGCGAATGCGGCAGCCAGCACATAGACGGCCGACGTTACATCGGACAACTGCCAAACCCAATAACTGATGACGACCGCCAAGGCGGGAAACCAGATGCCGGCAAACTGCCGCAGTTCTCGTCGGCTGGGGTTGTGATTGATTTCGATCAGGGCCATGGTGGTTTTCGTCGCCGGTTCGCATCGTTCGAGAAATAAGTGTCTCACGAAACGGCACTCGGCGAGCGGAGGCCGTTAGGCCGCCGGTGATTCCTCGCTGGGCGTCGAGCTCTTCGTGTGCAGTTGTATTACCCCCGAGCTAACGCTCGGGGCTCGCCATGAAAAAATGCGACACTCGTTTCTCGAACGATGCTTAGTCGAGTTGAAACTGTGCCAAATACTCGTCTCGCCGATTCGTTTCGGCGTCGGGCTGCTCTTTCTTCAAGAGTACGAAATTCTCCAGCACCAACACATCCATGTCCGTGGCCATGAAACAGCGGTAGGCGTCTGCCGGCGTGCAGACAATCGGCTCGCCGCGGACGTTAAAACTTGTGTTGATTAAAATCGGACAGCCCGTCTTCTCCGCGAAGCGTTTGATCAGCCGGTAGTATTGCCCATGCCGCTCGGGATCGACCGTTTGTACGCGGGCCGAATAGTCGACGTGCGTAATGGCCGGCACTTCGGAGCGGCAGGCCTTCAGCTTGTCGAGGCCGATCAGCCCGGACGCCTCTCCGTTCAAATCCGCTCGCTTCGACTCCTGGACGTCGGCCACCATCAGCATGTACGGGCTCTGTTCGTGAGGCCGCATTTCGAAATACTCGTCGACCCGCTCTTCGAGGATCGAGGGAGCAAACGGCCGGAACGATTCACGAAACTTGATCTTCAGGTTCATCACCGACTGCATTTTGCGGCTGCGGGCGTCGCCCAGTATGCTGCGCGCGCCGAGAGCCCGGGGCCCGAACTCCATGCGGCCTTGCATCCAACCGACGACCTTTTCATCGGCCAGCAGCTCGGCAACTCGATCGCAAAGATCGTCATCGCCGTCGCTGCGGCAATACACCGCACCGGTCTCGTCGAGAAACTGTCGAATTTCGTCATCGGAAAACTGCGGCCCCAGCAGCGATCCGCTTTGGCTGTCGAGCGGTCCGCATTCGCGCGGCTTGTCGAGCAATTGATGCCAGATGAACAGGGCCACGCCCAACGCGCCGCCGGCGTCGCCCGCGGCCGGTTGAATCCAGACGTTCTCGAAAGGTCCCTCGCGAAGAATGCGGCCGTTGCCCACGCAGTTCAGCGCGACACCGCCGGCCAGGCACAGATTCGACATGCCGGTTTCGGCATGAACGTGCCGGGCGATTCGCAGCATGACCTCCTCGGTGACCAACTGGATCGAAGCGGCGATGTCCATTTCGCGCTGGGTAATCGGCGATTCGCTTTTTCGCGGCGGTCCGCCGAACAGCCGGTCGAACTTTCGCGAGGTCATCGTTAACCCCTGCGGATAATTGAAATACGACATGTCGAGGCGAAACGATCCGTCGTCCTTAATGTCGATCAGTTTCTCGCGAATCAACTCGGCGTATTTCGGCTCGCCATAGGGCGCCAGGCCCATCAGCTTGTACTCGCCCGAATTGACGCGAAAGCCGGTGAAGTAGGTCAGGGCCGAATACAGCAGCCCCAGCGAATGGGGAAAGTGAATTTCGTGCGTCAGGTGGATCTTATTGCCGCGGCCGTAGCCGAAGCTGGTGGTCGCCCACTCTCCAACACCATCGAGCGTGAGAATGGCCGCCTCTTCAAACGGCGAAGGGAAAAACGCACTGGCGGCGTGCGACTCGTGATGCTCGGTGAAGACGAAGCGCCGCTTGTAAGCCCCGTCTAAACTCTTCGACATTTCGCGCGGCAGATGCAGCTTCTGCTTGAGCCACAGCGGCATCGCCTTGAGAAACGAGCGAAATCCGGCCGGCGCGTAGGCCAAGTAAGTCTCCAGCAGCCGCTCGAACTTCAACAGCGGCTTGTCGTAAAAGCCGACATAATCGAGCTGCTCCGGCCGCAGCCCCGCCTCGGCAAGGCAATACTCGACCGCCTGCTGCGGAAAAGCGAAATCGTGCTTCTTGCGCGTAAACCGCTCCTCCTGCGCCGCCGCCACAATCCGTCCGTCAACCACCAGGGCCGCGGCCGAATCGTGATAAAAAGCGGAGATACCGAGAATTGCGGTCATGGAACAGTATCTGAAACCAAGCAGGGGGACGCCGGTTTGCGTGCAGCGGAATCACGTGGGCTGTCGGCAACACGAGAGCAAACCTTAGATATTGTTGGCCGAACCTTCCCACGGTAATTCAAGATACCTCCCTAGCACATTAAAAGCAAATCGTGGCCAACATTTGCAACGGGCGAAGTCGGCAGCTGAGATGAGTCTCTCCGAACGGCACCAACTCGCGTTCCGGATTGAACGGTCATGCTGTCTCGGTAAATGAGGAGGATTTTTTCGGTTCCAGTGAGTTTTCCTCCGCCTCGCTGGCGGTCCGGCGGACACCACTGCGGTGATGTTATAGGACCACCGGGCCACCGGCGTCGGCACACGACTCCAGACGGAATGAGGATCGGCGGGGAGAGATCAACGTATCGCTCGATTTGCTTTTCGGCGGGTTACCATGGTACAATTTGCCCAGGTGTATCTCATTTCGTTTGTTCCGCACGAGGATTCCGCCATGGTCACGAGAATTAGCGTCACGAGAATCAGCGTTGTCGTTCTAGCCGTTCTCTCGCTGGTTGCGAGCGTCCAAATGGGCACGGCGGCGGAGCGGATTTCGAAAATCCCAATGCGCGACTTTCAGCGGTTGCATTCGATGATGAAACCGCAGTTTGGCGAAAGTCCTTGGCGTGAGGTTTCATGGCTAACCAATATCACCGAAGCACGACGCCGCGCGTTGGCTGAGGATAAGCCGCTCGTGATTTTCACGGCCGCCGACGGTAGCCCGCTCTGTCGCACGTGAGGGGCTTGCACGTCGAACCGCGCTCGCTGGTTCACCGGTGCTCAGGTTGAGCCCAAATACATCAACAAGCACTTCATCGCAGTTGCTCTGGATTCCTACTTTCGCGGCAACTCGCATGACGTGGCGTTCTGCAAGAAGGTGGGCGCTGGCGGAAACCACTTGGTCGCGACGACCGCCTCCGGCCACAGGCTGGGCGGGAAAGCGCATTTGCGTTTGCGAAAAAGAGAACTCGCCGCCGTGCTTGTCGAGTACCGAAAACTTCCCACAGCCGAACGCACTCCGAAGCTGGAGGATCCTAGTAAAGCAACTCCGCCGCGACGCGCCGTGCCCAAGTCGCCACCAGGCGGCTTGATTCTGCGAGGATTCTGCACCTATCTGCGCCGTGACGCCGCCCGTAAGATCGCGCGTTCCAAGGAATACTACTACAAGGAAAACCCGATCCACTGGGCCGCCGAAACTCAGAGTGACATGTTGTGGTTGACCGAAGCCGAATGGAAGTCGCTCGTTCCCGCCGATCCGAAGCCGGGTGACCACGTGGAAGTGGCGACCGCAATCCAGCGGCGGTTCTTTAGCACCATCGGCATCGACTACATGCAAGGTAGCGTCAGGTCTCTCCCACCGCGTGAAATCTCCATGACGTTGACGGTCGAGCGGGTCACAACCGGTGGGATCACGATGCGGCTTGATGGATACGGTCGGATGGGTAAAGAATTTGATAAAACGCTGCGAACGGAGGCGCACGGCCGCGGCTGTGAGGTCCGCGTGCTTGGGCTGCTTAACTACAATACCAAATCGAAAACATTTGACCGATTCGACATCGTTGGCGTCGGCGACGCGTGGGGTAAGCGGCCTCGGGAGATCCGCATCAAGAATTACCCGTGGAAGTACGGAATCGCCTGCGAACTGGTGACAGGCGATGCGCCCATCGACCGCATTCCGCCGTACAACCTGTTGCACTATAATGAGGCCGGCCCGTACTTTGCGAAGTGAGCGTTGCGGATCTAGGCAAACATGCTCCGAGTTTCGGCCAGAAGACCGTCACGAAAGCGCTGCCCTCATTCCACCTCTGGAGTGACGACTCGATGACCCAATTCGGAAGACAGAACCTGCGCCAACTGCCGAGCCATGCGGTCATTTGCCTCGCGATTGGGATGGCCGTCGAAGAGACCGTTTCTGAATCGAGAGAGGTTCTCCGCCGGTTCAAAGGCGTCGCCGAGGTCGACGTATGAGACATCGAGTTCCGAGCAGATTTTCGTAAGTTCTTCGACGATCTCGGCATACGGATTTGCGTCTCGATGAAACATGGCAGGAGCGCGGGCAACCATGAATCGCACTTTTCGTTTGTCACAATCCTGTCGCATCGCCGAGATTGCTTCCTTCAGACGGTCCCGGCCGCCTTCGTGGAAGTTTCGAAGCTCACTCGAGACATAACCTTCTCCCAAGTCCATGCCCAAGGCGCGGGAAAGTCCGGCGATTCGACTAGACGACCATCTTAGGAATGCGGACCGACATGGACACAACCGACGGAATTCGAAAACGGAATCTGGATCGACGTCTTGCGGAATGGTCGGATCCGGTTGCGGAGTGTCATTAAAACAGAAGACGTAAATGACGATGTCGGGTTCAAATTCCAACACCCGATTGTGGAGCATAATGGCGACGTGATCGGCGCTATAGCCAGGTATTCCGCAGTTCAGTACCTCAGCATCGCCGCCGGCCTCGGAGATCCACTGTTCGACGCGCACCGGCAGCGTGTCTTCCGATGCGACGAGTCCGAATGTGAACGAGTCCCCGACGAGCGCGATCCTCATTCCTTGCGGCGACTTCGAGAATTCGCGGCCCCGGAAACCAAGGCTGTTGATGTGCAGTTCGTGATTAAAATAAAGGGTGTCGAAGTCGGGACGTAACTCGTAGGGGACGGCACCGCTTGTCGATGTTCGAAAGGGCGTGAGACCGTTTCGCGGAATATGAAAACTGAAGAAGATCTCCAACGCAACGAAGACGGCGACCGCTGAACAGAGCAACAGAACGAGGCGGGCGATCAGGGGATACTTGCGGCGCAAACGATTCGGCCGTTCTTTGGACGTCGTCATCGAGAATTACCTGAGCGGAGTCGTTGAAGGGAGGTTGTTTTCCGTGATAGATCGGAACCGATCAGAATTTCTCATCATCGTTCCAAGCTTGCTTCTGCCCAATTTCTAGGGCCATACCTAGTATACACCGCGTCCTCCTGTCAAGAACGATCAGACGGATCGAAGGCCTACGGTCCTCGGTCGGTGGGCTGTTTTTCGCCCCCGACTGGAGAAAAATCGCCTGCCTGGGCGAAAAAAATGACGTAGGGTTCATTCGGCAGGTGGTTTTCCGCCGCCTGCGACATTTCCCTGTAACGTCCGATTCCGGACCGTCAGGTTTCGTCTGGTGGGGATTTCGCTTGTCTGCTATACGACACGCTGAAGACAGACCTTTTCAGGATGAGCGATTCTGCTCACTCACTGCGTCCCCCCAAAGTGCGGACCGGGTGATCGGTCACGACAACGGCTGCATTGATAGCCGATCCACTGCCGATATGATGAATGGCCCGGATGGTATCGGGTCTCTCAAACGCATCAGTTTTCATTCATGTGAGTTGTGTCCCCTTCCCGTTTCGTCAAGGCCCCACGTTCTAGTCAGCGACCACCAAGATTCAGACTTGCTTTATTTCCGTCACGTGTCGATCGAAATGGAAGAACCAACATGGGAACCACGCGCAGCACGCAGGATTTGTTGTACCGGCCGAAGTTTGAGAACTGCGAGCCTCGGCTTTTGATGGCAACCGATGCGGTCGGCGAGATTCCGATCGGACAATTCTCCGGCAGCGAATCTGGCGACCGACAGATCGCGATGTTCGCTGAGCCGGGGCAGTACGTGCCCACGATGATGGATCCGTGGATGCCCAATCCGGTGTACGGCTCGACGTTTCGCTCGGCACTCGGTGGCGGAACTGGTTTATGGAGCGACGCGAGCACTTGGTCGGCCGGCCGGGCGCCCATGGCAGGTGACCGCGTGATCATCGCTGCCGGCGATGAGGTGCTGATTCAGGATACTGGCGCGATTGCTCACAGCATTGGAGTGTACGAAGGCGGGAAGCTGCGCTTCGCTACGAACGTGAACACCGAGTTGAAAGTGGTGACTCTGCTGGTGCTGGGCGAGTTGGAGATTGGCACCGCGGCCAATCCAATCGACGCCGGCGTCACGGCCACGCTGACCATTCGCGACGTGCCGTTTGATTTTCAGGAGGACCCGGGACAGTATGGTCATGGTCTAGTGGCCACCCAGAACGCCAAGGTGCGGATTCATGGGCGAGCCCTGTCGGAGACGTTCGTGCGGCTTGCGAGTGAGCCGCGCGCGGGAGATACGACGCTGGTGATGGAAAATGGGGTGACAGGTTGGCGGGTGGGCGACCAGATCTTGATTCCAGACACGAGGCAACTACGTTCATCTCAGAATCCGTGGCTGGGCGGAACCTATAATCCAGAGTGGGAAGAGTTGACGATCGCCAACATCAGCGGCACTACGATCACGCTCTCTAGCCCGTTGACGTTCGACCATTTGGGTGCCCGTGACGGCGACGGAATTCTTGACTTCTTGCCGCACGTGGTCAATCGCACGCGCAACGTGGTGATTCAGTCCGAAAATCCCAACGGCGTGCGCGGGCATACACTCTACGGCAATCGCTCGGACATCGACATCCGCTACGCCCAATTCAAGGACATGGGGAGGACGAAAAACCTTGCATTGGACAACACGACGTTCGATGAAAATGGCAATGCGACGCACATCGGCACGAATCAAATCGCTCGTTACGCAGTTCACACTCACCATCTGATCGGTCCCACCAGCGCGCAATCCAACGGTTATCAATTCACACTTGTCGGCAATTCGATCGACGGCGGCACCCAAGACAACAACCAAAAATGGGCGATCACGATCCACGGATCACACTACGGTCTGATCCAAGCAAACGTCGTTTACAACATTTCCGGCGGAGGGATCGTCACCGAAGATGGCAACGAGAGTTTCAACGTGTTCGACGGCAACTTCGTCATGCGCTCAAAGAGCATCGGCAGTGGATGGCGAATCAGCGGATCGGAGAAAAACCCGGACGGTCGCTCGGCGACGGGATTCTGGTTTCGCGGGCTGAACAACTACATCCGTAACAATGTCGCGACGAACATCCTTTCCTACGATGAGGCAGAAACGGGCTACGGCTATAAATTTTTGAACAACTTCGTCGGTGATAAGACGATTCCCGCATTCCAGGGGGCCAACCCCAACGAGAATGGCGTCACGGTCAATATGTATGAAACCGCGATTCCGCAGTTCGAGAACAACGAGGCTTACGGAGCGATCGAATCGGCCTTAACTTACTGGTGGATTGGAACGCATTATCAAACTCCGGAGCCGGACGCGGGCACGACGGTAATTAAGGATTTCAAGGTATGGCACACTTTTGGAGCCGGCATTTATCACTATCCGTCAGCCAACGTGCTCCTTGACGGACTCGTTATGCGAGGTGACGGATCGGGCACGAAAACGAATGTCGGACTGATGTTTGGCGATTATATGGCGCAAGACGTGATCATACGCGACGCCGATATTCAGGGATTCGGAGCTGGAATCAAACTCACGGAGTTCGGGATTGGCGCTACCGTAATTGAAAACTCCTTCCTGCGCACCAAGTTTAGGAACATTGAAGTAGAAACGCACCGCAGCACCAGTGGTACGCATGTACTGAAAGCGAAAAGCGCAATCATTCGAAATGTTCGATTTGATTCTTGGGGCAGCGAAGCCACCGTCAACATTAAAACCGACTACGTCTCTCTCTCTTACGAAAAATCAGATGTCATTCTTCTCGATGAAATCTTTGTCTACGACTACAACGGGGTAAGCGGCGACGACTTCCAGGTATTCTACCTCGAGCAGGCACCAGATTTCATCGTCCCACAATCGACGAGCCTTTCCGTTGGCTCTCCCGAGGCGGGGCTCACGAATCAACAGAACTGGGATACCTATGGCATTGCCATTGCAGGCGCTGTTGCTCCAACAACGGCCACCCGCGCTGGAATCGACGGATTTGTGCTGACGCTGTCCACGCCGGCTCCAACCGCACCCACTGGCGTCACCGCCAGTCCCGTCTCCAGCACCCGAATCGATCTCTCCTGGAACGACGTCTCCGGCGAAGACGGCTATCGAATCTATCAATGGATGGGCTCGGAAAGCCAGATGGTCGGGTCCGTCGGCGCCAACCAGACCAGTTTCTCCGTGACCGGCCTTTCGCCCGGACAGAGCTACTCGTTCACGGTCGAGGCTTACAACGGGGCCGGATCGGCGTTTAGTTCCTGGCAGTCGGCTGATACGCTGTTCGCCGCGCCGACGCAAATAGGCTCGGTAACGGCCGCCGGAGTTTCGGCGTCGCAGATCGACCTCTCCTGGAACGACGTCTCCGGCGAAGACGGCTATCGAATCTATCAATGGATGGGCTCGGGAAGCCAAATGGTCGGCTCCGTCGGCGCCAATCAGACCAGCTTCTCCGTGACCGGCCTTTCGCCCGCGCAGACATACTCGTTCACGGTCGGAGCCCACAACGGCGCCGGATCGACATGGAGTTCGTGGCAGTCGGCCGAAACGCTGTCTGCCACGCCGACGCAAATCGGTTCCGTGACGGCCATCGGCGTTTCGGCGTCGCAGATCGACTTGTCGTGGAGCGACGTGCAGTATGAAACGGAATACCGCGTCTACCAGTGGACCAGCGGCGGCAGTCAATTGATTGGCACCGCAGGGGCCGACGCGACCAGCTATTCGGTGACCGGCCTGTCGACGCAGCAAACCTATTGGTTTACGATCGGGGCCTACAACAGCGCCGGATCGACATGGAGTTCGTGGCAGTCGGCTGAAACGCTGCTCGCTCCAACCCCGATGGGCTCCGTGACGGCCACCGGCGTTTCGGCGTCGCAGATCGACTTGTCGTGGAGCGACGTGCAGTATGAAACGGAGTACCGCATCTACCAGTGGACTGGCAGCGGCAGTCAAATGATTGGTACCACCGGGGCCAACGTGACCAGCTTCTCGGTGACCGGTCTGTCCTCCCAGCAAACTTATTGGTTCACGATCGGAGCCCACAACGGCGCCGGATCGACATGGAGTTCGTGGAGTAGCGCCACCACGCTCGCCGCCGCCAAAACAGGTCGGTCGGAACTCTCCGAAGAGGGCGGGCAACTGCTAGACGTCGTCGCGCTGAAAAAGCTACTCGGCAAGGCGACCGAGCAGGCGCTGGGAGAGTCCATCGACACAACGAAGGAAAAGGGCCTGCCTCTGCTGGCCCGCGCCGTTGATGACGCCATGGAGCACATCAAGGCGCTGTCGACGATGGTCGGCGGAGACGAGTCGGACGTACCCGAACTGCGCAGTCCTGAAGACGACGACGTCGAGGCCCATCGAGAGATCGTCGACCGGCTGCACGAGACATCACGCTCGTTCGCCTAGGTGAATATAGCAGCGATCGTTTTCGCCTTATACGGCGCGGGTTCGGCGCCGCATTCGTTCACGTCGTGCCGCCGCGTTCAAAAGACGTTCAAACGCATCGACGCGGTTGAGTCCTGATCGACAGCCACGGCCTGAAAACGCCCGAGCGTGGAATCCGTCGGCCCAGGCAATTCTCGACGTGCGGCGCCGCCGCTATCGCTCCGCCGAGATTCGTGGTACATCGCGTCCGTCTTGCCGATGCGGTGAAAGACTTCTGTCTTGGCACGAATGCGGTCTTCGTCCGAAATGGACGATCTGGCCGCCGTGGCTTCCTGGTGTGGCGAGCCTGCCGGCGCTGGCCCTGTCCAGTTGGCCAAGAGAACGGTCAAGTCCTCGAAGTTCACCGGGGTGTTGGCCGCGTCGACGAGATTGCCCTGGGTGGCCGCTACGTCTTGATTCCAACTGGCCAACAACACCGTCAAATCCTCGAAGTCGACAAATCCGTTACAAGTCAGGTCGGCCACCACGCAGTGACGTGCGACGACCTCTACGACAAACGCGGTCGCGGCACCGCTCTCGTTGCCAGCCACGTCTCGGGCAATTGCCGAAAAACTATAAGTCCCGTCCGCCAGTATCGTGCTCGTGGCATCAACGATCCACTCCCCCGCCTCATTGGTCGTCGCCACGCCCAGCATACCGAGCTCTGGTTCGCTTAGAGTGACGGTGCTATCAGGCTCCGCCGTGCCGGAGAAAACCAGCGTCGCATCGCTGGTCACCGCGTCGCTATCACTTGCTCCGTCGTCCGCGTCGATGGAAACAACGACCGGGGCCACGGGTGCCACTGTGTCGATTTCGACGATCAACTCCGCAGAGACAGCACTGAAAATTCCGAACGCGTTCTCGGCGGTCGCCGAGAAAACGTAGCTTCCGTCAGGCAGCACCGTCCCTGTTGCGTCGATCGACCAATCGCCCGTGGCGCTGGCCGCCGCCGTGCCGACGGTGCCCAGGCTCAACTCGCGGAGCGTTACATTGCTGCCGGCTTCCGCTGTGCCGAAAAACACCAGCGTGTTGTCCCCGGTGATGCCATCGGCGACGGCCGTGTCTTGGTCGATGCCGACAATCAGCGGCACGGGTGGCGGCGTGATGGAGTTGGCTCCGGCGAAAAAATTCTGTCTTGTCTCGTCGAGCGATAAGGCCCGGCTGTAAATTGCCACAAGGTGCATTTCGCCCGTCCACGGTCGGTTGGCTGTAATCTCGTTGGCCAGCGCGAACCGGAAGTTGGGATTCCAACTTGACGTGTCACCGCCGACGAGCGAACTGGCGACCATGACGCCGTCAACGTAGGTGCGAGCGTTGCCGTCTGCGTCTCGCGTGTAGACGACGTGTGCGAGCTGCGCGGTTTGAACCAGACCGGGCGTCACCAAGGCAGGCTGCCCGCCGGCATTCGTCGTCGTCGTCCGTAAACGGTTCACATACGTGTCGGTCTGTTGGCCAAACATGAAGTTCTGTTCGGATTTGTCCTTTGAGAACGACACGATCCGAGCGGGGCCTGAAAGATCGAGCGATGCTGGACGAATCCACGCCTCGATGGTGATGGCATTGCTGGCGGTGATCGCGTTGTAGATTTTCGTGGCCGGCACAATCGACGAAATGATCGTCGACGTGTCTACGGTCAATCCTCCGTCGATCCACGTCACGGCCGCAATGTTTGAAATGCTCAAGTCGAAAGGCGTTCCAAAACCGGATGTGTCGTGGACTACATCGCCTGAGTTCTCTTCTAATTCATAGAGAACCACCAGGCCGTCGCCAACGCGCGCCCGGCGCGTGAAGTTGACCTGAACGCCATCTTGTGGGAGCCGACCGCCGCCGGTTCCCATCAGGCCCGTGACGAGGAGACCATACGCTTGACCGTCCGTGAGATTCGACGTGGACAAGATGACGGTCATTTCGTCGTCGGCCACCACGGCGCCCAGAATCGAAAACCCCGAGGTCTCGTAGTTCTCCAACTTTTCGGCCGCCTGGTGATCGAGTGGCTCACTGAATACAACGCGGACGCTGTTTTCGTTTTCTGCCCGAACGGCGTCAATCGTCAGTATCGCGACGGAAAAGGAATCGCTACGATTGCCTTCGGCGCCGTCCACGTTTTCGGCAGATACCTGGTACGTGTAAGACGTTGCCGGCTCAACTGTAAGATCGGCAAAGGCGGTTGTCGCCGAGCTGCCGAGCTCGACTCCGTTGCGATAGATGCGATATCGCTTGATGCCGGTTTCAGGGTCCGATGCCGCATCCCACGCCAGATCGATGCGGGCTTCCGACACGACGATCCCCCGGAGATTCGCCGGCGCGTCAGGAGGCGTGACGTCCAACACGATGTTGGCGGCGCCCGGCGTTCCGCCGGTCGTGCCTGGCCCCCAATGCGATGCGTCGTTGACGAAAGCCACCGGAGCAAGGCGCGATAGCGAAGAACCGACGCCGTCCGCCTGATCACTCCACGGTGCCCGATCATTATACTTGACGCGCTCCACCAGAATCTGCGGCACGGTCATGTCGGCCGCCGGAGGTGCCGGCATGTAGATCGCGACGGTTTCGCCGCTGTTGTCGAGTTGGCCGACATACGGCCCGAGAATGACCACGCTCTGGGGCACATCGTGGGCCAATCGGAATTCGGCCGGATCGATGCCGACAACGAGCAAATACTCCCCGGCATCGAGCGTGATTCCGGTTGGGAAACCAAATCTCACGCCATTGCCAAAACGCCACGTATTGGCCGGATGGTCTGGATCGAAGAGCGCTACGGGCGAATCACTTCGATTGAAGAGTTCGATGAATTCCGCGCCCCCGTCCGGCGGGTTGTACATGATCTCGTTGATGATTACGTCCGGGATGCGTGGCGGCGCGTTTGCTGCGCCGAGTGTTGGCGAGTCGGTTGCCACGAAATCCACGTCGCCAAACGAATTGACGTGGCGGCCGAGCGTCGCGTCGAGTTCGGTCGCGTCGAACGATACGCCTTCCCGGTAACCTCCCGCTTGCCCTGTATTCGGATCGACCGACGTGAGCCGAACCGTTCCACCCTGCTCATTCAGTGCGAAGATCGCACGCGCTCCGGAATCGGCAGGATTTCCGAAGTGCATTTCTTCCGTAAACGCGACGAAACCGTTTGCAGGGATTTGCGTTCCGGCGGGAAGTTTGTACTTCGTGAGATCCGCCGCGTCGTCGCTGAGAAACCATCCGCCAACGTCGATTGGCTCCGAAGTCGTGTTGAACAATTCGATCCAGTCGCCCGTAGGCGCTTCGGAGTGGGCCAGAATCTCGTTGATCACGATGGCGCCAGCCGGTGGTCCGTTATCCGCGGCGCCCGGCGTGCCGCCAAACGTCGCTCCCGGCCGCCAACCTTCGGCAATACTCCAGGCGTCGAGGTCGGCCTGCTCATCGACGATCACCAGCGAGAATCCCCGTCCGTCCGTTACGCGATACCAATCGTCGTCGTAGGTGAATTGCTGGATCAACTGCCCCAGGCGAGTATCGAGGCGGATCAGCTCGCCGCCATTGTCCAGCCGCGTATCGCCAGAGAATTCGCCCGCCACCGACAGGTCATCGCCATATCGCGAAACGAACGCCGCGGTGTTTCGCACAATGACAACTCGCTCGGCAGGAGCCAGACTCGCGATATTCCCCATGGCGAAGTTGAATTCGACACCGGCGCTAAACCGCACTTCTTCAAGAAGAATCGTCTGCTCACCGGTATTCATCAGTTCGATGAACTCAAACTGATCGTTCCCAACATCCGATTCACCGCCTGCGACGTCGGCGCGCGGCGGATTGTACATGATCTCCGTGATTCGCAGCGACGCAGGCTCCCCGACGATGAAAGTTACTTCGATCAACGGACTCCACTGTCCGTCAAGCAGCACGCGAGCTTTGATGGTGGTGCTGGCGTTGAGCGCGATTGGTTCACCGTCGAATAGCTGGGCACTGTCCGCGTTGAGGGCGCCTCCAACCAATCGCGGATCGGAATCGTCCGTTGTGTAGTAAACCGTTCCCGCTGCGTTTTGGTTGTCAAAGTCAAGAAGAAACCCGACGCTGACTTGGCCGCCATGCTGATTTAATTCGGGCGCCTGAATCGAAGGAAAAAAACCGGTACGCTTGAGCTGGCCTAATACTTCGTTCGTGCGACGGGGGAAATAGTTGGCAAACAATTCGCTTTGCACTGCCAGCCAGTCGGTTCGCGTATAGGGCTGGCTCCGCCCGTTGTCTCCCCAACGGGCAGACTCGGCGGTGATGGCGCGATCGATCTCGTCAACGAGCTTGCGGTAAACGGCGCTGGCGCCCTCGGGAGACATCACTCCGGCGTTGAAAAAATGTTGTTGAACGCGGTCGGCGAAGAGGAGTCGATATTCGACGTTTGAACTTAGTGCCCGATGAATGTTCGAGGGCGCACCGGGGCGAAAAACACCTGTCACGTCGATCCCCACATCCGTCAGCACGCCTTCGGCGTCCCAGCTATGAAAGCGCCATCGACCGTCGAGGGCCTCGCGGTTGAACGTGGCATACCAATTGTGTCGATCCCAATCGAAGTTACCGGCATAGAAATTGGCGACCATGTAGTCAGCCAAGCTCACCAAATCGACGACGCCGGCGACCGCTTGGTAGTTTTCGTCGATCGACAAGTCTCGGCCTACCAGATCGAGCATCGCGGCGTAATTGTCCCCAGAGCCGCTGACCAACGTGAATTGGCTGTGTTTCAGTACATCGTAGTCTTCCTTTTTCCCTCCGAAATAGCTTGATGCGAATGATTCGTCCGGCCGCTCGTGAACATTATACAAACCCCAATACAATCCATTAATGTAGACGTGATGAAACCGTCCGTGAGGGCCGACACCACTCATGAGATTCTGCAGATTCGCGACGAATTGGTCTTGGATATATTTGGAGTTGTCTGCCCAAGTTGGTCTTTTCCATTCGACGAACGTATAGTTATAGAGTGCGTCGAGAATCAGCGTGTCGAAGCGGTCCGTCGCCTCGTCACCAAAAATCGGATAGTCGAGCTTGGTTCGACCGGGACGTTTGAATTTCAGCCGCATCGAAAGCTTGTCGACTTCCCAGCGATTGGTGCTGGAACCTCCTTGAATCTCCACGGTCCCATCAATCTGAAACGCGGAACTGCCGTCGGTGTTGATTCGTTCAACCGACACGGCCCGCTCGATCCCCGAGCCCTGAATGTAAATCCCCTGGCCGCCTGCGCCGAACATGTCCTCCCATGGCAGCACCAGCGAGAGCGTCGGAATACTTTGCAGATCGTCGGTCGTCAGGCGGTTGTCCAGGTTGCCACTCTCGACGATTTCTGGGTCGATTTCCCAATCGGGACCCGCGTGGCCCCAGTCGGCAAAACTCGGCAGACCAGCGGCGTCCTGCCGCAACACGTCGCTTAAGAAGAGATAGGTTTGCGTGTCGACGTTAGTAGGAAGAAAGCCGGGCCTAAACGCCGCGGCCCGCAGCGTGGTCGTCGTGGTGATGTCGATGGGGACACTGAAAACCGCGCCGCGCGTGGCGGTCGGTCGGCTGCCGTCGAGCGTGTATCGAATCTCTGCGCCGGCGGTTTCCGTCGCGATCTCGACTTGAAACGCTTCGGAAAAAAAACCGCGATCGACACTGAATTTGGTGTCCTGCACAACGCCCAACGCGCCCTCGACATTGGCTTCACCCGGCGTCGGCGCCAGGAAATACTGGCGAGGTCCGACCGTGGTGACTTCCGCCACCAGTTCGGGCACGACAAGAAACTCACCGCTCGACGGTGTATCGTTCAGCGCATGAATCGCCAGAACATTGCTGCCGGCGCGCAGCGCGCCGACGTAAGGGGTAACATCGATCGTCTCGATAACCAACGCTTCGCTCGTCGGCCGGTCCGCTGTCGAAGTCGAGTCAAAATCGAGCTCGGCCGGCACGTTGCGCTCGGCGATCTGTCGTCCGTTCAGATAGGCGACGAATCCGTCGTCAAACTTCATCCGCAACGTCAAGGTGTTGACGACTCCAGGTTGATCTAGATCGAACGGCAGGCGTACATACGCGGTGCCGTTTTGACCCAGCATAATGTCCTCGACGTCGGTCTCGATCAGCGAGGCAAGGGGGCTGTTGGGATCGAGCGCGTAGCCAATCCCTGTGATCCCGGAGGTCCAAGACGAATCGTCAAACGGCTCGTCGGTCGCGGCGCCGGTCCAGGTGTCGCCGAGTCCATCATCGACGGGCACAAAGACACGAGCCGCAGCAGCCTCGCCCACAAATATCTGGCTTGTAACCGTAGCCTCGCGAATTCCGTACGAGACGTCAGCAAGCTGTTGGGGAAACCCGCCGACATACTCATGGGCCACCGTAACTCCATCCGGCATCACGAGCGCCAAGTATTCACCATCTCCGTCAAGTTTGAAATTCACATGCAGCTCGGTGCCGGCCACCGCCCGATCTTTCTGGGAGGCGAACAAGAGAAGATATTCGCCAGGCCCGATGGTCGCGTTCGGGAAGGTCCACTTTCCGAAATCCTGGTCATCGTCGGTAAGATGCCATCCGCCCAGTTGGACTTGCGAATCGGTCGGGTTGTAGATTTCGATCCAGTCCGAAGCGTCGCCATCTTCATCCAGCGGCACCGAGTTATTGATGGCCATTAACTCGCTGATGACCAGCCCCGTCAGGAGCGTCCGGCATTCCAATCGCTCGAATTGCCGGCCGCGAAGCCGTCGCTTTCGCGCGACATGCCAGTGTCCTGTCGTCAAGAGGCTGCCCATTTTCGTGGTCGGGCTGGTGACGCGCCGAATCGTGGAGTAGCCGACGCGAAGGCAGCGACCTACCCGGTTTCGAACGGATCGCAACATGGATGCCACCTCCTGATGCGAACCGATGGTTCACGCTTTTCGTCCCGTCGCCAATGCTAATCCTGGAACACCGCCGCGTCTCGCGAAGCGTGAGATGTTCGATAGCACCTGCGGCATCTGATACTGTAAACGCCGCCAAGAGGCGGCGCGAAATCTTTCTGCGCGAGTCGGCCAATGGCCTGATTGTACGCTCGCAATTCAGATGAGTCACGGAAATGGGGCCATATTTGTGGAAAATGCGCTGAAAACTGGCCTATAACGCCCGAAAAAATGCAGATCGCCAGCCCAGCGGCCGGCTGGCCTCTCGGAGAGGCACTACTGACCGAGATGCGTGGCCAATTGCGAAAAATTCGCGATTAGCACAGAAACATATGCATTTTTGTTGCAATCGCTGGAAAACTTGTCATACTCAGAACGAGTCTTGTCGGGAAAGGATTTTTGTGTTTTCCCGGAATTGATAACAACAGGCATCGAGGCTATGCAAGTTGGCCTCGTCAACGTGGAGAGGAGTAAGCTCATGAGCGGAACAACAAACCGTGCGATGCTGGCAACCGCGATCGTGGTGTTTCTCACGGTTTCCAACGGTAGCGTTCGCGCCGACATTTCCATATCTAGTCCCGCGGATTTCTCTTCCAGCGCGATCGACCTCGGTTTCGATAATCTGCCGATTGGCACGGAAGTGACCGATCACTTCCAGGCAAGGGGCGTGATCTTTGAAGCGATTGATGGTATTGGCGACCCACGTATTGTGATCAACAATGATGGCAACGGCGGTCAGGCCATTCACGGTGGCCAAGCCGACCTGACCATCTTCACCTCTGGCAATCGAAACGACGACGCTCATCTGCTCATCAAGTTTGTCGATCCCAGCACCGGGCAGCCGAGCGGCACTTCGGCAGCCGGTCTGACGTTTGTCGACATCGCGACTCCGATCGGCAAGGCATTCTTTTTCGATACCCAGGGCGAGTTGATACGCGAGTTCGTCCATGTCGCGCCGGGGCGAGCGTTTTGGGGCATCGAAGTTGAACCGGGTGAGAACCGCATCGGGTCTATCTTGGTGGAGAGTCTCATTACCCCGACCCTCACCGAATCTTATTCCATCGATCAACTCATCTTCGAGCCGATTCCGGAACCCAGCGCGCTAATCCTTGCCGCGATTGGCCTGATCGCTCTTGGATGCTCCCGCTTGGGTCGTTGGCGTCGGGCCACTGCTTGAACGAGTTGGGCCATGCTAAGATTCATGCCGCTGGGGATACTACTATTCGGCATCGGTCCGCCACATGCGGTCGCCGCTCGCCCGCAGGCTCCTTACAAGGCAAGCGGGGTCATCCGTGACGTCTCGTTCGACTTTTCGACTTTGCGACGCTTGGCACCGGGCAGCGATAATTGGCCGATCACCTGGGCGGATGACGACCATCAATACACGTCGTGGGGCGACGGAGGCGGTTTTGGTGGAACCAACGAACGCGGGCGCGCCAGTCTCGGTTTCGCCCGCGTCGAAGGTTCCAGCAAGAACCATCGCGGCATCAATATTTGGGGAGGCCATCGGCCCGCCGTGCCGGCCCGTTTTGGAGGGAAAAGCTACGGTATTCTGTCGGTCGATGGTGTGCTGTACGCTTGGTGGGGGCGCGGATCGGGCGCCGAGTTCGTAGCGGAAACGCGCGTTCTGCGGTCGACCGACCGCGGTAAGACTTGGACGCCCAGCAGATGGCGATTCACGAAAGACGATTCGCTCTATGCCGGCACGTTCTGCAACTTTGGCAAAGACTACGCCGGCGCGCGAGATTCATACGTCTATTGCTATTTTCCGCGCGGAACGAAATGGGCCATCAACAAGCCGGGACGCGTCGATCTGGCACGCGTTCCAAAGTCGCGGATCATGAATCGCGAAGCGTACGAGTTTTTCGCCGGCGCAACCGCCCAGGGCAAGCCCACGTGGAGCCGCGACATCGCCGCGCGAAGACCGGTTTTTGAAGATCCCAACGGACTACGCACGGCGAGCGTCAGCTACAACGCCGGATTGAAGCGGTACTTGCTTACAAGCGAGCACACGGAAGCCGCTCGCGGCAATCTGGCTATCTTTGATGCGCCCGAGCCGTGGGGCCCCTGGACAACCATCGCTTACGAGAAAAACTGGGGGAAAACCCAAGGGACCATCTCATTTTACTTTTCCAACAAATGGACCAACAAGAACGGCAGAGACTTTACCATGGTATTCACCGACCGTGACCACTGGGCGACGGTGCGAGGGCGGTTTCATGTTCGCGCAGAGAGGCGCAATGCGGGTCAACCAGCTAGGGCAGGCAAGCTGCCCAATGGCCCCCGTGAACAAACCGGGTTAGAGACGGCGGCCCGCCCACGCTCCCACGATTGCGCCCAGAACATTCGCAATCCAATCCCCGGTCGAGGGTACGTGAAACGGAGCGAAGAGTTGCGCCGTTTCCACCAGCAAACTGACGAGCGCACAAAAGAGAACGGCGCCGCAGGGCCGCTGTGGAGTGGTCGATGCGGCCAAGACCATGCCCAGCGGAATGAAAGCAAGAAGATTCAGCAGCGCGTCGATCTGCCCTTCGCGATTCCGCAAGAGGTAAGGCAGGTGAACCAGCGAGTGATAATATAGACCGCGCCAGAATTCCTCGGGAACATCACACACGTCGGAAGCTAGCAGATCGAATTCCACTTCTTCAATAATGACTGTGGCCGAGGCGATCTGGCCAACCCAAGGACGTCCGCCGGTCGTTTCATTTCCCAGCACCGTGTCCATGTATGGATTCCAATTGGCCAGCGGGTGATCCGGAAGACGATCCGTCAACACAACTTGATCGTTTTGCGTTACTGTGAGGCGCCCCGGCTCAATCGAGATGGTGAATTCTTGCCAGCCGACCTTGTCGAACGCTCCGGCCACAGTATAAGCAGGCGTTCCGTTGGCTGAGGTTTCCGGAGTTCGCAGGCGGAGTACCAGATCGGACCCCTCTTGGACGACGGTCAAGTTGCGCAAATAACGCCCGTTGGAAATCGAAAAGATGCGAGCCGGCCCGTGTTGGTGGGAACCGAGAGAGTCGACGCGGAGACGGAGTTGCAGCGATTGACTCTCGATGGCACGGTCGAGAAACAAAGAACGAGGACGGACCCACGCCAATCCGGGCCCTTCGAAAAGAAGCGTGCCCTCGCCAGTCATGACGGCCTCGTTCCGCACCCGCTCAGGAAGCGCCCACCCGAACGGCCATAACGCGACGCTCACGTAGATGATTAGCCCCGCCACAGCCAATACGCGCGCGCGCTTTACCGTCAACCAGTCTCGCAGCATTTTCCTCGTCGAACCAGATCGTCTCAGCGGCATGGGGCACCCTAGATGATGGCTGCGCGGGAGGGGCGCAGGTTCGGTGAGGCACTTCGTCCGGTATAATACTCTTCCATCTGGTCGCACTCGCGCTCGATGCGCGAGTCGTCCCAATCGAGTTCGGCGGCTATGAGACCGGCGCATTGCTTCAGCGTGTCTCGGCCAATCACCTCACCCGTCCCCAATTCCGTTCTCCGCAGAACGACGTCGGCGAGGGTTTGCGCCATCTCCTCTCGCACTGCATGAACCACTTCCGCCTGAATGACCTTGGTGTGGCCCAGCCGGTTGGCCCATTCGGGCTGTTCACTCAAATACGCAAGAACGTCGGTGTGGGAGGTTCCGTAGTTTTCCAGCAGCCGTTGCATGACGTCCGGCGACAGCGCCTGCGGACACGCCTTAAGTGTGCGTTCTAGAAAATCTCCGAAGTGATCGATGTTTCCTCCGAACACGGGCGCATGCAACGTGGTGGACCGAGGAGGCCGGCGGCCCAGTTTGCGAAAAGTCATGTCGACGACCTTCTGTGCGGCACCGCGCGCCGTGGTAAAGCGCACTCCAACGAGGCTGATCAGTCCCTGCAGTCCCGACTCGACTTGATGATCGACAATCCGCGACCGCTTGCCGTAACTTAGATTCTCCGCTTGCGGCTTATTTTCGCCGAAAAGGACGAGGCCCGCGTTCCACATCGAGATGTCGTCTAGGCTAAGGTTGAGCCCTGAGTATGCGCCGTTGACCTCATCCAAATAGGACTGCAACTCCCGCTCGTTGACGGTGAACTTGTCGGGATCGCCCTCGTAGACGACGTGCCACACGCCGATCAACGTGTAATCGCGCCACGGCACGACGAACAGATGCCGGCGCGCCCTGCTCATCAGAGCGTCCGGGTCTTTGGTTTCGCCCAGCACCGCGACCGCTTTGTCGCCGATTAAGCGTCGCGGCACGATAAAGCAGGTGTCGCGAGAAAACGTCAGCGGCGGCTTGACCGGGGCATCGAGATACTTTGATAGAAGTCCTGGAGCCCACGCCCCCGCGGCATTGAGCACCACCTTGCCTCGCACGTCGAACGTACGCCCGCTCAACGTGTCGCGCGCCCGCACGCCCACGATGCGGCGATCATTTTGCAGGAAGTCGACGGCTTCAACGTAGTTTGCCGCCACGGCTCCGCGCTCGACGGCGCCGCGGAGAAAGGACAGGACAAGCCGGGGTGGATTGTGAAACTGCGCGTCATAAAACAGAACGCCGCCCGTGAGCCGATCCTTCTCAAGGCCCGGAAACTCCGTCAAACACTCCTCGCGTGACAAGCCCCGAACCCACGGTATGCGCTGGGCGGGATCTCCGATCCCGCGATTTCGGTCGAGGGTGAGCAGATCGTAAAGCAGGCAGCCGGTTCTCAGAATCGCCTTGCCCTGCATGCCGTACCCGTACGTAGGGATAACGATCGGCAGCGGTTTGACCAGGTGGGGAGCGACGCGGAGCAGCGCGGTTCGCTCGCGGCTCGATTCGCGAATGCGTTTGACGTCGAGGTGTTGAATGTAACGAATTCCGCCATGCACGATCTTGAATGAGTTTGCCGACGTCGCATGCGCAAAGTCACCGCGCTCGATCAAGGCGACCGATAGCCCTCGAAGCGTGGCATCCCAGGCAGCGCAGACGCCAAAGATTCCGCCGCCGACGACGACCAGATCGAATTGCTGGTTTTCTAATGCACCGAGGTCTCGTTTCACCGCATCGCTCCTTCGTTCGTATCGCCCGGGCGAAAACCAAGCCAGGGCCTGCACCAGTATAGCACGACCGCGATAAGGCCGATGATCGAAGCAACATTGCGCCATTGGCCAAAGTGCTCGTGAAGACGATCAATACGCACCGTGCCAGAATCGACAAACACGGCATGAACCGACACGGTCGCGTCGTGCCCGAGGACGCTCTGCTCGACGGTGAGCTCCTCGCCCACATAGGTCCGCAGCCGATCACCATCGTCCCGGGCAAGATAGCGCACACGATCGAGCTGAATAGGGCGGCCGGTTCGATTATTCGGGTCGCGCAACGTGCGCACATTGAGATTGTTTGCCCGCTCGACCGAAGCGAGAAAGAACAAGGGCAGCATGAGGTAGGCGGCGCCAAGCGCAGCAGCCGTGGCCAGTCGATGCCGTTGGGGCACGGTCACAACGCAGCGGTCCTCGCGTGACCGCCAGGCCAACGCATAGAGCGCGGCACCTGCCAACGTCAGCAGGGCCGTGATGATCGATTCCGGCCAGAACAGCCCGAAGTTCCAGACTTTCCACGAGATCGGTGCGATCAGATGAACGCCGTTGCCCCACTTGGTCTGAGCGGCGTCGAGCAGCAAGTGGATCAGGCAGTTTAGCGTCAAAACGGCGAAAACAATTCGCGGCGCCTTGGAGATCGCCGCCAGAGCGCCGGCGAGCAAGAGAGTCACCAGCAGCGAACTTTGGGCGACCGCGTAAAGTCGCAGATCATACGGATCGACGCCCGTCGGCAGAGCAGAGAGAACGCGACGCGCGATCCAGGGGAGATCCGGCAGAATGCAGCCGAGATAGATCCATTTGCGTTCGGCTTTGGGCAGCAGACGCCGCGTCAGAAGCTCGCCGACGCCGAGATGAGCAATGGTATTGGGCATCCGTAGAACTCCAGCATCGATCCGCTGGAATTAGGAATTAGCGGTGACGTGGTCAACGGGAGCCCAGGCCGGCGACAAAGATGCCGGCCTTCTAAGGCCCAGTAATTTCCAGGGTGTAAAAGCACCAATCGCACCGCTTGAGGCCACTCACGGCGATTTTGGGGCGTCGTTTGCCGCCGAGTTTTGCAAAACCTGCGAAGAACCACAAAGCCGGCCCGCCCGTTCCTTCGACGCTGCTGCCAAATTGCGTCAATCTGCACAAAGCCACAAAGAATGCTGGTCGCCACACTTCCACTCGATTGACCCTCAGAAGTCGATTGCATCTGGCCACCGGGGTGGTACAATGTTGATTTTGGAGCTCCAAGTAGCTTGCTCAAATAGGTTGCTCTTATAAATTCAATGACTGTTTAACGTAGAGTTTCATGCGAGATTGAGTTTTGTGTTTTCGTGCTTCCTGATGTTTGTGGGATCGTTGATAGTGCTTGGTCCGACAGGCGCTGCACCGCTCAGTTACACAATTCTTACGATCGCAGAGATTCTATCGCGCCGGAGAACAGAATGTCTGAGCGACTTGCAACGAAGAAATCTTGCCGCACCGCCTGCGCATTCACCTTTAGTTGGGTTGCGGCGGTTGTCGTCATTTGGCTCTTTGGTGCGTACCAATTGCGTGCAGAACCCCCTCAGCTATTAGGTCTGACTGTGATGGCTTACCTCGCATGCTGGGCGCCGTTTTTCGTGGTATCAAGGCAAAACAAACGTATGCAAGCGATACGTTTTGTCGTCGCTAATCTATCGCTACTGCTGGCCCTGGCCGTTGTCGAGCTGGCCGCACTCACCAATTTGGTAGACTACCGCCTCGTTTTTGGTAATTACATTTACCCTAGGGACAATCCAACAAACATGCTGGATAGTGAACTCATACATATACATCCGCCGTACCTTCATGAAAAGGGGCAATTAATGGGTGGAGATCTGGCACGGTTGGCGAGACGGCATGATTTCGTTGTAACCACACGGCCTTACGATGTGCGGTACGATCGCAATGGCTTTCGAAACGACGTGGATTATGATACCGCAAACTGCATTGTCATCGGAGATTCGTTTGTTGAAGGGGGAAACGTGTCTTCTGACGAACTTCTAACTCATCAAATCGCAGAAATTCTGGGGATTTCCGTCGTCAATCTTGGCCAATCGATGTATGGGCCGCAACAGGAATTGAAAGTCTTTGAGAGATTTGGCAAAGATTTGCATCCAAACGTCTGCGTGTGGGTATTTTTTGAGGGCAATGACCTGGGGGATGTTTGGTCATATCGAGGCATTGTAAGAGATTGGCCCAACCACACGTGGAAGGGAAAAACATTTGCGAGAAATGCATTCGTCTGGCTGAGCGCGAAGCTTGAAACCTTCGCACCACGTGTGGACAAATCGGGTTTGTTTACGTCGAGTGATGGTAGACAACGACTATTGTTTGGATATGCTGGCGATAAATTGTCGGCGCGGGATATTGAGGCGTTGGAGATTGCGACGGCGTCAATTGCGGACGCACATGCGTCTTGCGTAAAGAGCGACATCCAGCTCGTCGTGGTCTTCGCTCCCACGAAGTTCAGGGTCTACAGCGATTTCTGCAGCTTCGCAGAGGACTCACCGATTCGAGACTGGGAGTTGAACGATCTGCCTAGGAAGTTGTCGCAATCCATCCAAGGAGTCTCTAGTGAAATCGGTTTTTTGGATTTAACAACCGAACTCAAGCAAAGTGCGAAGAACGGGGTGATTCTGTACTATCCAGACGACACTCATTGGTCGCCAGAGGGACACGAAGTAGCAGGGCGCACCATCTCTCAATTTCTTCAGGCGAATTACAACGGTCTGTTGAATCGAGATTTGAAGTAGGGCAAGATCGACAGAGAAGGTGGGCCAGCAGGATGCCCCGTCGATTTCGTGGTCCGTCGACCGGGCAGACAACGACTCCTCTGAATGACGGCCGAAGCCCGCGGGCGGTCAGCGCGCGAGGGCCGGTTCGAATCCTGTCCCATCCGCTTTGTTTCTCGACGTTTCCCCCAGTTTTCTCGGGGGAAACGTCATCACGGCTGCCGGCCGAACCGCTTGCTTTCACGGCATCGGATTGCACCGGATTGCCCTCTTCTGCGCCGTTTGGTGCCACGCAGAGCGCCACACTGTTTTGGTCACCTGCCGGCGGTGCGATGCGGCCATACGTGCCGAACGTCGGGTCCACGGGAGTCTTCGTATCGATTCGCCCGAAATCCCCGATCGTGGCGTCGCGTCATGGGCCCATCGTGATTGTTAAAGGACATTCCGTTCCAGTAGATTGCGCGCAGGGCCACTTCGCCCACAACAAAGAACACGACAAGCGAAAGTAGAACACGGGGAACCGCTCGCTTGGCGTAACGAACTAGCCGATCCGCCGTAGTGGGGGAGCAGCGGCGAATGGTCGCCAAGGCTAGTATTACAAGCAGTCCGAGCCCGCCAAGCTGAATAAAGGCGTCCCGTTGGAATGGGAACAGGTACGTCGAAAGATGCTCATTGCCAATTGCGTGCTCCAAGGCACCGATGATAACAAGAGCCGCAAGGATAATGGCCGGTTTCCGCATCAAACGGAAAGCCCCGGAGAGGCGCGTCGATGAAGCAGTTTTGATCGAAGTCGGATGCGACCCCGCTTCTTCGGCTACGTGGGAGTTATGTTTTTCTGCCATCAATGAATGGCCCCTATTCATCTCTATTCATCTATGTCTGTGGGGTCGAATTCTGGAGAATGATGGCTGCTAGCGGGCGCATGAGTTAGCCATCAGCAGACAGCTTCGCCCATCGCGAGATCCCGGCTCGATAGCAGTTCTTCGAAAACTGCCAGGTACTGTGCAGCACATTGCTCGACGGTGAATTTCTGTGACAACTCGAGGTTATATCGTCCGTATTCGTCGCGAAGCATTTCGCTCCGAAGCAGCCGATTAACACACTCCTGAAACCGCTTGCGATCATTGAGCTTCACCAGAAATCCGGTCTTGCCATCCTCCAAGAAGTCGCTTTGGCCGCCGTGGTCGTAGGTCACAATCGGCAGTCCGCAGAACATCGCCTCGACAAACATCAGGCCGAAGCCTTCGTGCATCGTCGTCGACGCAAACACGTCGGCCGCCTGAAGATACTCAAGTTTCTGCTGCTCACTCACAAAGCCGGGGAGAAAGACTCGGTCTCGGACGTTTAGCTCTTGGGCCAGCGATTCCAATCGCTGTCGCTCGGGGCCTTCGCCGAGTAACACCAAGGCCGCAGGCGCCGAATCGATCCGGGCCAACATCTCGATAAGCTGGTGATTTGCCTTCCGCGAGACGAGCCGTCCTACCGAGATCATGACGAAAGCGTCTTCGGGCAGCCCCAACTCGGCGCGGGCAAACGCGGGAAGCTCCGGACGCTTTAGGCCGTGTGGAATGATCGTGATCGGTCGCTGATATCCATATATGTCTCGCGCGTTGGCCGCGGTGTTTTCCGATTGGGCGAGCACCCGGTCGGTTCGCCGCAGAACCCAGCGGACGACGTTGCGTAGTCCGGGAATTCGGTGGGGAGAAAGACGTTTAGACGGGTCGTAGATGTCGCCGCCGTGGATACAAAGCGCGTGAGGAATTTTGTTTCGCCGGGCCAGCAGCACGGAGGAAGGACCGGTCGGCACGGCAAAGTGCGCGTTGATGATGTCGGGCCGGAACTGGTCGATCAGCGCTTGTCCTTTCCGCATCGATGCCGGGAAAAAGCTCAGCATCGACCTCATGCTCGCGGTCGACTTCGCGTTACGCCCCAGCACGTTAACTCGGTGAACGTCGACGCCGCCGACCGTTTCGCGGGCAGGCAGATCGCGGCAGCCCGACGTAAGCACGACGACTTCGTGGCGGTTCGACAATTCCTCAACGATATGCTGATGGATAACGCCGCCGCCGCCGCCGAGTGGCGGATATTCGTAGTTGATGGTGAGAATTCTCACGATGTCGTCCTTACTCCTTAACCTTTCGGCCTGATACAAACCGCGCCGATTTTCTTGGTGAACGTTTTGTTGTTTTTTCCGTAGAGTTTGAACAAGATGCGAAACACAAGATGAAGACATCCGGTCACGGCCATCCCGACATAATTGAGCGGATTCTTGTAAAACACGTACAAATTGAGCGGCATGACGCGAATCTCTTTGAAATCCGCCAATTCCAGAGCCTGAGCGAGGCTGTACTCGGTGAACGTGTTAAAGTGATCGAGATTCTGGGCGAAGGCCTCCGCGCCGGTGATCGGGTTGGCGCCGTTCAGCCCATAGACGAAAAGCGTTCCGCCGGGCCGAAGGCTGTTGTGGCAAAGTTTCAAGAAGTCGATCATCTCGTCCTTCGTGAGATGATTCAGTTCCTGCTCGCAGATAATTATGTCATACGACTCCGGCCGTTCGGCCAGAAAACCAAAGGCCTCGGCCACGCGACAATTAAGACCGCGCTCGTCGGCATATTTAACCTTCTCGGGGTCGGAGTCGATGCCCAGAACTTTGTCGTAACCCACGTCGTTGAGCAGCGACACGAAATATCCCGGCCCACAGCTCACGATGAGCGTTTCGGAGCCGCGATCTTCCGGCATGTACTTGAGGTAATTGCTGCGATAATACTGACGGAACGACGCGTAGCCCTGCTCGATGTTGTCCGGCGCTTGCCAGTACGAGTCGAATGGCTCGAGCCGGGCAGCAAGCTGGCGCCGAGTTGGCATTTCGGTTTCCTTTCGCGGTAGCATCAATTGAGCAATCCTTCTTCAGCGTACCAATGGGCGGTTCTCTTCGCGCCTTCATCGAAGTCAACCTGCGGCTCAAAGCCGATAGCCAACCGCGCGTCTTCTCCGGAGAAGGCGAAAGACAGAATGAAAAAGTTGAGCCGGCGACGATGCAGGGGCGGCTGAATACCGATTCGCCCCAATGTCTGCTCCATTCCGATGGCGGTCCACCAGAACAATGCCATCGGAAAACGTCGCGTTGGGGCGCGCATCTCAAGCGCCGCGGCAGTGGCCGCCACCATGTCGCGGGTTGCCGTCGGAGAAGGGCCGGCGAGCACGAATGTTTGGCCGACCGCGTTGTCGATTCGAGCCGACCGCATGAGCCCTTCGATCAAGTCGTCGATGTAAATCGGGTGATGTAAATTCGACCCATCTCCGACGAGAAAGAACTTGCCGCGTTTGACGCCCCTGAACAGCTTGAGCAATCGGCCATCGCCTGGCCCATAAGTTTCGGAGATCCTGACGATGACACAGGAGAGCCGGTCGCGATAGCCCCGCACGACGTTTTCGGCCTCCAGCTTCGTGGTTCCGTAGATATTCGTCGGCGTCGTGGGCGAATCGTCATGCACGGTCACGCCCTTGGTCCCGCCGTAGACGCCGATCGTGCTGCCGTGAACGAATCGCGGCACGCCGGCATCGGCGGCGGCCTCTAAAAGGTTTTTCGTGCCGGTCACGTTGACGTCCCAAAACCGCTGATCGCCAACATTGGCCTCGTGCTGGGCCGCAGCCAAATGAAAAACGACTACCACGCCGTCCACTGCCCGCCGCACGGCGTCGATGTCGGTGACCGATCCCAAAACAACCTCGACGCCCTGGTCTTGAAGCAGCTTAGCGTTGGCCTCTTCGGCAGGATTATTGGCCTGTGTAAACACGCGCACCGCATGACCTTCGCCAATCGCCGAAAGCGCAAGCCGACAGCCGATAAATCCCGTGCCGCCCGTGATGAGCATCTTCATGGTGTTCAATGGTTTCCTTTGGTCGCACCGAGCATCGTGATTCACTTCGTGTGAGCCTTGTTTCCGATCACAACGGCGTGCCAACCGAACGGTCGTATGACACACTCCGGCATGAACCCGTAGCATGGCACGAACACGCGGTTAAACAAAGCTCCGAGCGCCCCTTTGCGAACCGTCGGCGACGGGCGAAAGTGCTCCATGGTGATCTTTAAGTCGGTCGCCGTCCGAAAGAGTTGACGCAACTGTCCCTTAGAAAAAGTCCGAATGATCGGCGCGTCCGCGTCGGCGAATTCAACATTCGTGCGTGTGAGTTTGGACAACAGATTGAACCATGAATACCGATGATACAAAATGATCACCAGCGTCCCGCCAGGGCGAAGAACCCGGAGAATCTCGGCCGCGGCTGCCTTGATGTTGGGCGTATGCTGAATCACGCCGGACGAATAGACGATGTCAAAAGAATCGCTGGCGAACGGAAGATCCTCGCAATTGGCCCTCATCACGGTTGCCTTCAGATCGCGAGACGCCAAATGCTGCTGGGCGAGTTCCACGGCGCGGGGCGCAATGTCGATCCCTGTGGCATCCAGCCCACGGCGGGCGATCTGACAAAGGTCGTTTCCCAATCCACAACCGATCTCCAAGAGCTTACCACCGGGCAATTGGGCGATATGGTCGAACAATCCGGCCTTGTAAGGAAATCGCTCGAAGCCGGCCTCGATTTCGGCGAAGAATTCGGGCGATCCCTCCTCTATCGGCGAATCGCCCAGGAACTGAGTCGAGTTGAGGTGCGCATTCCAATAATCGACAACCTGTTCTAGCTCGCCGTTGACACCGTTATTGGAATCGGGTGGCAACTCGCTGACCACGGTCGCGTCGTCACGCTTTTCAATGCCAGGCGTCTCGCGAAAATTGGATGGAGTCATCATTTGTTACGTTTCTTGGGTCATGGCGATGGTTCGGACAGAACACGGCCCGCCGCGGAACATTCGGCTTGCCGGGCGCTCCATGCGGTTAGATTCGGTGTTTATTGGCGAACCCTTGAATCGGCGCTCAATTCTGGGCTGGTCACTTCAATATCACGATCGGCCGACCAATCGCTGATGCCTGCCGCATTACGTTGGCGTCGCTGCATGAATGCAATCCCACCAGGAAGCGCGTAAGTGTAATAAAGGATTAGGCGGACGATGGAGATACCCAAAGCGATGTCGGGGGAGACCCCAATCAGCGAAAACAGGTATACATCGCCAGCTTGAGTTAAACCCAGGCCGCCAAGGCTGATTGGTATCAGCAATAATAGACAGATAAGCGATTGGATGGTAATCGCTTCGACGAGTGAAATATCGACGGAAAACGCGACGCAAATATAGAATAACGCAACACCCCCACACAAGTAAAACAGGAACGAGTGAGCCAGTGCCACGAGGATCGATCGCCGCGGAAACTCCCGAAATGTCCGGTTCAGGTGATATGCCAGTCGAGTGCATCGGCCGAGCAGCGAGCGTCGAGTTCGGAACCTTAGGTTGACGATGAGGCGACGGTTGAGCGCGATTGCCATTCCGCCCACCGCCACGACCGTTATTCCGCCACAAAGCGCCAAAATCGGACGCGTCGCAAACCGCTGCCAGCCAAATGCGACCACCAACAGGCACAGAATGACCAACGATACGACGCCCAGCGCACGTTCAGCCAGGATCGTCGCTCCAACTTTGAGTCGTTTGCCGGTGACATTACCAGCCATGTGCCAGCGGACTACATCGCCGCCTACGATTCCGGGAAGGCACGCACTAACAAACAGTCCGATCAAGTACAGCCTGAGCAGAGTCCATCCGTTGACGACAATGCCGAGTCCATGAAGTAGAACGTGCCATTTGTACGTCGAGACGATAACCATTAGCCCGGTCGACACGAGAGCTACGACGAGCCAAACGCTGAGCGATTCATACAGCGTAGCAGCCCAGCCCGTAAGATCGACACGAGAAAAGAGAAAGCCAAGAATTGCCGTGGTGACGGCCACCCGCCCTGCGACAGCCCAGCGACTCCCGCTGTTCTTGGTTGTTCTCGGCCTGTCTTGCATTGCATTCACGGTCGATTGATTCTAACGCTCTTGCGAGTCCAGTCCGGTCGTTCGATGCCAGCCGCCTACTTGAGTCCTTTGACGATCATCGCCGAGCCGAAGACTTTCTTGCCGTGGAAGAGCCGGTCCTGCTTGTAGACCAATTCGACGTCGCGGTAGCGGGCATCGTTGAACATCTTGGTGAGTTCCGGGGGCGTGAGATATCGCACATGCCCCGGCTCAAACCAACGGAAATACAAATCCCACAAGCTGTAGATCCCAAAGAAACTACGCCGGTTGTTATCCAGAACAAAAAAAGGCGCACCCGGCCGCAGGACGCGGAGGACTTCGCCCAGCGCGGTTAAGGGCGACGAATAGTGGTGGAACGAAAACGTACACATGGCTCCGTCGAACGAATCGTCGTCGAACGGGAGATTCTCCGCGTCGGCAATTTGAAAGTCGATGTTCGCGTGCTCGCCGCGCCGCTCACGTGCTTTTTCGATCATGCCGCCGGACAGGTCCACTCCGACGCCGAAACCGACACCGCAACGCTGCGTTGCGTGTTCGACCGCCCAGCCCGTGCCGCAGCCGACGTCCAAAAGACGATCGTTTGCGCCCAGGTCGAGATACTCGACGACCATCGACTGCATCTCCTGGAAAAAACCGGAGATACGGTCCTTCTCAAAAGTCTCCGACCAACGGTCGAATACGGGAACCGTGCGGCTATTAGCTTGTTGGCCCATGTTGTTTCTTCTTTCAGTTCTGCGCCTCGCCGGCGGTCGCGTTGGTGGCGCCTGCCATATCTCTGCTGGCCACAGCGCGCGCCCGGTCCGAGGCTCCGGTTGGGTTTTTCAAGATGTATTTGCCAATGGCAAGATAGTCCAAATGTCCGATGTCGAATGCCCGCAGCGCGTCGGCCGGCGAGCAGACAATCGGTTCTTCGTGAATGTTGAAGCTTGTGTTGACGACACAGGGCAGGCCGGTAATCGCCTTATACGCCTTGATAATGCGATAGAAGCTCTTATTGTCCTGTTCGCGCACCAGTTGAGGACGCGCGGTGTTGTCGATATGTACCACGCCGGGGCAGTTCTCACTCATCCATGACGTGCAGTCGAACGTGATGGTCATGAATCGTGCGGAGTCAGTCGCGCCTTCGATGCCCACGTAACACTGTTCGGCGTCTTCGAACAGCGTCGCCGGAGCAAACGGCATAAATTCCGTTCGCTGCAGCGCTTCGTTTAGCCAGTCGTTGACAGCCGGATCGTTCGGGGCATACAGGATGGAACGGTTTCCAAGAGCGCGCGGCCCGTATTCCATGCGGCCGTTGAATCGCGCGACGACGAACCCGTCCGCCAGCAATTGGGCGACTTCGGTCTCCACGTCGTCGCACTCCTGATAAGCGAATCCGGCCTGCTTGAGTTCTTCCAGGATTTCCTCGTCGCTGTATTCCGGGCCGAGATAGACGTGATCGAGACATCGTCCCGAGGGCGCCTGACGCCCCGACTCCGGGTCATGATAGACGGCCAGCGACGCGCCGACCCCCATCCCCTCGTCACCCATGCCCGGATGAACGAATACCGACTCAACCTCGGGGA
>JADFKK010000418.1 GCA_022564995.1 Planctomycetota bacterium
CACCCGACGCCACCAGTGCTATCTCTCCCCAAAACACCGTTCATCGTCCCCAGCAATCCCCGTTCCGGGAATCGCTGACCGAAGTGTGAAACATAGTTATTCGTCTGTCGTACGAATGCACGCTGTTAAGGTTCGCCTTGGCAGCCTCGCCTTCACAGGTATCTGCCCCACCTGTGAAGGATTTTTTTATGCGCGCTGGACCTATTTTCCCGCCATCCGCAGCGCGCCGTCCAAGCGAATCGTGGTGCCGTTCAACATCGGGTTCTCGATGATGTCCCGTGCTAGCTGGGCAAATTCCGCGGGGCGGCCCAGCCGCGGCGGAAACGGAACCTGGGCCTCGAGCGCTGCGCGTGCGTCGCTCGACAGGGCGGACATCATCGGCGTGTCAAACACGCCCGGGGCAATCGCGACGACGCGAATACCGCAGCGGGCCAGCTCGCGGGCGATAGGCAGCATCATGCCGACGATCCCGCCTTTAGACGCCGAATAGGCCGCCTGGCCAATCTGCCCGTCGAAGGCAGACACACTGGCCGTATTGATAATCACGCCGCGCTCGCCGTCGGCAGTGGGCGGCGCGCCGGCGATTTCCGCCGCCGCGAGCCGTAATACGTTAAACGTGCCGATCAGGTTGATGTTGATCACGCGGGTAAACAGTTCCAGATCGTGCGGGCCGTCTCGTCCAACGACCCGCGCTGCGCCGAGAATGCCGGCGCAGTTAATCGCCCCGCGAAGTGGGCCGCCGAAATGCCTGGCGACCTCGATGGCCGCGGCAATCTCGTCGCCCTTGGTAACGTCGGCCACACAAAACCGGGCCGCATCGCCAAGTTCGTCAGCCAGACGAGCGCCGCTCTCCTCGTCGACGTCGACCATAACGACTTGTCCGCCGGCCTCGACCAACATGCGAACACAAGCGGCCCCAAGCCCCGATCCGCCGCCGGCGATGAGAAACGTATTGCCTGTAATCTTCATGCGTTGGCTTTCTTGATGGTTACATGGGCGTGGTGATTACAGGCTCTGTCTCAAAACATCAGCCGCGACGCGCTAGCGTCCGGTTCCGTGGGGGGATATGCCGGAAAAAACCGTGGGCTAGCGCCCAGCGGCTGATGAGAAACACGAATCCAGGGTGTCGTGAGACCGAGCCTAGTATCAACAAAAACCGCAACCAGAACAAGCGAACCGAATATCTCGGTGGTTGACAAAGCGGCGTCGCGTTATGCCGAATCTGCGTCTCGTGCGAACTGTACGTTTCGTTCTTGCATCGCCCAAGCGGGTGTCGCGTCGCGGCGGGGAGCGATCGTGCGGACGGCGCTATTTACCCGGGGGGCTGTTGAGAAAATGCAACATTCCGCGGCTGATGAAGAAAACTCACAGCCCCCAAATCGTCGATGCGATACGTGACGACGGATGTCTTAATTGTTTCGTCGGAATGGATTCCTAAGGAAGGGGAATGTCGCTGCGATCCAAAGCAGTTACTTTCCCCGGGTGAGTTTGTCAAACGTCGACGCCGGCCTGTTGGTGGCGATCGATCGTTGCACCCCGTGAATTGGAGTCCAAATCATGAAGTACGTTCCCGCACTCGTTAGCACCGGCTGTCTGTTTCTGGTGGCAACCCTGGCCGTTGCCCAGCAATACGGCTCACCGCCCATCTCGTCGCTGCGAATGTCGTCGCTGCGAATGCAGTCGCTGCCGACCGCGGCCGAGCCGCAAGCGAACAGCCGGCTTTCCTACCCGCCGGCTTCTCAGGTGCCGTATCCGAGCACGCCGCAATTCGCTTACCCGGGCATGTCGCGGGCGGCCTATCCACAACCCTATTATGCCCGAGGGCAATTCGCCTCGTTAGAAAACAATCCGGCGGCTGCCGGTTCCTCATATCGCGGTGCGGCCAACGAAAGTCTGGAGCGATACGTTGACTCGGTCGGTCCGTCTGGCTACACCCCGGGCGCTCCTCCGTCCGATCCTGCATTGCCCAGCCCCAGCGCCGGTCCGTACAACCCCTGGGAAAATGACCTCACCACCGCTGGCTCGTGTGATTCGTGCGACTCCGGTTGCGATTCGTGCGGCGGCTGTTGGTACGGTTCGCTGGCCGGCATGATCATGACCCGCGACCGACCCGACCCGGTGTGGCTTACATATCCCGGCGCGGCGCCGACAACCAGCTTGATGGGCAGCACGGATTCGTCGATCGACTGGACCGGCGGTTGGCAGTTCGTGCTGGGGCGGCGGATGAGCGAAAACCACCGACTCGAATTCGTCTACTGGGGACTCGATCCGGTCGTTTACAACGATAGCGCCCGTGACGCGATTACGAACAACCTCTCGACTCCGCTCGACTTTGGCACACTGATGGCTGGCGGAGGGCTGCTGGGCGATCTGTTCGACACGGCCCGCGAACATCGTTTCCGCCGCGAAAACGAGATCCACAACTTTGAACTGAACGTGGTTCACGAGTCGCTGATGTCGTGCTGCGGATTCGAGTTGGAGTGGATCTTCGGAACGCGATATTTCCGCTTCGACGAAAACTGGGACTTCAGCTCAGTCGATGCCGGCTTCGACTTCGGCGACGACCCGACGCGAGAGGGTCACTACAACATCGATCTGGCGAACGAAATGATCGGCCTGCAAATCGGCACCATGGCCCGTTGGCAATGGGGCGGCTGCTGGGGATTTCGTGCCGGACAAAAGGTCGGCATTTACGCCAATCGCATCGAACATCGCTCGCGGGGTTACCGTGGCGACGGGGCCAGCGCCTTTAACATCGCCTCGAACAATAATGACGTCTCCTTCCTCGCCGAGTTGGACTTGGGACTCGATTACGCGATATCCTCTCGCTGGCGGGCGTTCGCAACTTATCGGGCCGTCGCCGTCTCGAACGTCGCCCTGGCCGACGACCAAGTGCCCCAGTTCATCTCCGACACCGCCGGCATCGCCGACATCGACACCAACGGCCACCTGATCCTACACGGTTTGCTGGTCGGAGCGGAGTACAATTATTAGGAGGATGATTCATCAGCCGCAGGGCGCTAGCCCCCGGTTATTAACACAGCTCGCAAGAACCGGGGGCTAGCGCCCTGCGGCTGATGTTTTGAGAAAGGGCCTAGTCCTCTCGCTTGAGCGAAAAGGCCATCCAGTGCAGCCCGGTCGGATCGTCGGTCAGAACGCTGCCGCCGGGGCTCAGGTACTTTTTAAGCACGTCGAACGGCGGTAGCGGATTTTCGTTCAGGGCCTTTTCGACTCCTCCCAGAAAGCGATTGCCCTCGCGGCGGTTGGCGAGCGCCGTGCGAACTCGTTCCGACTGTACCAGATCGTAGACGTGACGAATGGCCCTGTCCGGCCGTTGGAAGCTGACCATCACCGGCTCGGAGCCGGCCGTGCGGCGAATTTTGCTGCTAATCAGCTTGTAGTCGAGCGCGTCGGCCAGCGAGCGAGACGGATCGCTGCTGGTGCGAATGGCCGATTCGAGCAGGCTCCTCTGGCTGGCCGCGACAAGATAGTCGTCGAGAATGCAAAACGCCGGCGGGTCGTTACGCAGGTCTTCGGGCGCTCGCTCGACGTCCGGCCCCTTGACGTAATAGACCGTCTTGCCGGCAAAGGGCTTCTTTTCCAGGAACGCTATGGTGGGCTTGGTGAGCTTCTCCAGCACCTTGGCGGCCTTCTTTGCGTCGGTCAGCTTGATGCCCAGCATGTGCCCCTGGCCGTTGGGCGTGGCCGGTTTGCGGAATCGCGAGGTGTAGGTGAAGCGGCCCTCGACCAGCGGCAGCAGTTCCTTCTCGAAGTCGATCTCGAAGCGGTTCTTAAAAAATCGCTGCATGCTGCGAGACATGGCCCCTTCGGATTGAAAGCTGTCCCTGATTTCCGCGAGTTTCGTGTACGTCTTCTGCACGTCCCAGTTGAGCGTCATGTAGTTGGCCACGTCGTCGGGCACCCAGGGCTCCGCCGAGGCGTCGGCCGGCTTGAACGCGGCCAGCGTGAGCACGCCCTCGCGCGGGTTTTCCAACAGCAGGTGAACGTGCGCGAGCCAGTCGTACTTTTCGGTGGCCAGCGCGATCGTGCCGCCGATGCCCTGGATGCCGTCGACGCCCAAGGTGGGCAGCATCGCGATGGCGAGTTCCGCGCCGGGATTGCCGATCGTGGCGCTCTTGGCCAGCGCGATCGGATCGACGAACCAGCGAAGCTGCGGCGTCGCTCCTTCGCCGCTGCCGCATTGCTTCATCACGGCGATGTAGGCTCTGTTGTCGGCCAGTTGTTTGGCGTCTTTCTTCGCCTTGCCGGCCCAGACGGCCAATACGCCCTTGAGCACGTCGAGGTTGTTGGACGCGATGATGGTGCCTTCCTTCTTGGCGTATACCGCCCGGCGATCGTTGCCGGGAAGATCGAAAAGGTACAGCCGGGTGCCCAGGAACATTTCGGTTCGCTCGCGGCCGCCGTTTTTCTTGATCTCCTGCACGCCGCGTTCGATGATCTTTTCCAGCTTGCTGACGTGGGTGCCGCAATCGAGCAAGACCACCACGGACGGACGAGCGTCGTCGGAGCCGATCAGCGCCAGAGCGACCTCGCCTTGTGGAATTTTCAGAATCTCGGGGATCGACACGCCGAGTTCCTCTTCCGCCTTGGCCAGTTCCTTGACCGCCGTGCCCCACAGCGCGCCGATCAGCGGCTTGAGCTTGGGGTCTTGCCCCATGCGGCCAAAGCCGGTTGCCAGAAACCGTTCGGCCAACTCCGGGGCGTCGGCGATTTGCACAAAGGCCACCGTCTCGATCGGCAGCAGCTTCGTGGCCGAGGGACGTTCCGCCCGGGCGGTTGCGGCGATGGTCAGCACAGCCACGGCGGCGCCGGCGATGATGATCCGGCGGCGGAGAGAATGGGAGAATTTTTGTGACACGAATACGACTCCTTTGCTTGCGATGGCACCTTGGCGATGGGCTGGAAACCTGTTGTACGATATTCGACCGGGGCAGCGAAACCTTGGAAAACCCGTCTGATTCTACCCGAGACGCGGGGGGTTGGTTTCAGCCGTGCCCGCCGGGGCGAGTTTGCCATCGCAATTATGGCCGCGGGGTGGCCCGCAACTCAAGAATTCGACGGAACCGCCGCCAAAGAGTTCCCCAACAACGTGGCGGAATCTTGCGACGGCAGCGGCGGCGGCCTAGACTGGGGGCGATGCGATGTGATGCGGGGCGCGACCACTGGTCGCGGCTTTACATGCGTGATGGTGAGATTTTATTGACGTAAGGACCCGACATGAATTTGCAAAGAATGGGACGATTGTTCTTGCTGTTTTCGATCGCGCTGCCCGCCGGTGGTGCGCTGGGGGCGAACGAGAAAGCCGCCAAACAGCCCAATATCCTGTTTATCTTTGCCGACGACCAGTGCTTTGCCACCATCCGCTCGTTGGGCAACGACGAGATCGAGTCGCCGACTCTCGACCGGCTGGCCAAGCAGGG
>JADFKK010000113.1 GCA_022564995.1 Planctomycetota bacterium
AAGACGCCAGGGCGCGAAGGCGCAAAGTCCTTGCGTCTCTGCGCCTTGGCGTCTTGGCGTTGAAAATCCGTCCGCCTCAGAATGGATTGAACCACACGGGCTGAGGCCGCGGGAGGGACGCGGGGGGGTGCAAGCGAGGTAGCTTCGCGCTACAATGATCGGAAGCTGGTGAGCCGGTGGTTTGCGCCTGTGACGAATCGGAAAAACGGATGACAGATTCCACACCCGAGGACGTGCGTTCGATTTCGCTCGACGAGCTGGACGAATGGCTCGCCCGCGCCCACGACGAACAGTGGCAGGAGTTGGCGCTGATCGGGCCGGGCATTCATGGCGATTACGCCCGACAGCTAATCGACGACGGGTGGCCGGCCGGTCACGTTGTTCAGCTAGACGAAGAACTTGCTGTGGGCGTGACAAAGCTGGCGTCCTTGACCGGCCTCTCGTCGCTCAATCTTGCGAGCAACAACATCGGAGACGAGGGGGCTCGCGCGCTGGCGTCCCTGACCGGCCTCACGTCGCTCGATCTTAGTTACAACAGCATCAAAGCCGAGGGGGCCGGCGCGCTAGCGTCCCTGACCGGCCTCACATCGCTCAATCTTCATAACAACAACATCGGAGACGAGGGGGCCGGCGCGCTGGTGTCCCTGACCGGCCTCACGTCACTTATGCTTCGTAGCAACAACATCGGAGACGAGGGGGCTCGCGCGCTGGCGTCCCTGACCGGCCTCACGTCGCTCAATCTTTGGAACAATAACATCGGAGACGAAGGGGGCCGCGCGCTGGCGTCCCTGACCGGCCTCACGTTGCTCATTCTTGGGTTCAACAGCGTCGGAGACGAGGGGGCCCGCGCGCTGGCATCCCTGACCGGCCTCACGTCGCTCAATCTCTATAGCAACAACATCGGAGCCGAGGGGGCCTGCGCGCTGGCGCCCCTGACCGGCCTCACGTTGCTCGATCTTCACCTCAATGAGATCGGAGACGAAGGGGCCCGCGCGGTGCTCCAGGCTTGGGCGGAGTCACCCGGCGCCGGTCACCGCCGGTTTCTCGACTTGAGAGAGAATGGAGACCTGAGTGCCTTGCTGCCGGCAGAGGTGCTTGAGTCAACAGACGCCCAGACGATCCTGGCGGCGTTCCGCCGATTTCGCGCGGCTGAGACGGAAGAGACGTTGCGGCCACTCAACGAGGCCAAGCTGCTGGTGGTCGGCAATGAAGCGGTCGGCAAGACGTCGCTGATCCGCTACCTGATCGAAAACAAACCTCGCGACCCCGACGAAAAGAAGACGCCGGGCATCAACATCGTGACGCGGCCGTGGACGCCGCAGCCATCGCCGGTGAAGCTCAACGTCTGGGACTTTGGCGGCCAGGTCATCATGCAGGGGACGCACCGGTTCTTCTTGACGGCTCGCAGCCTGTACCTGCTGGTGTTGGAAGACCGCCGCGAGGATGACCGCTCGGTGTATGAGTGGCTCAAGATCATCAAGGCCCGCGGCGGCGCTTCGCCGGTGATCGTGGTGATTAACAAATGCGACGATCCGCAATGCCACAACCTGCGACTGGACGAAGTCGAGCTGCGGCGGAATTATCCCAACATCGTCGAATTCGTTCGCACCTCCTGCGAAGACAACGAGGACGCCGCCGCCAGCATCGCGCAGCTCAGAGAGCGGATCGCGGACGTTGTGACGCGAAAAGACCTTTTGCCACACGTCCACGATTCCTTTCCCGAGTCGTGGCTGCGGGTGAAGACGGCCGTCGCGGAGAAGGCCCGCGACGAGCGGGTTCTGCCGATGAGAGATTTTTGGCAGTTGTGCGAGCATCCCGACAGCACCGCGGAGGAGGCTGCGGAGTCGATCACGGATCGAAACGAGCAACTGGCGTTGTTGGGGCTGTTGCACGATTTGGGCGTCGTCGTCGCCCACGGCCTGGATCGCGGCGCGCCGGCTGCGCTGCGTGAGATTACGTTGCTCGACCCCAACTGGTTGACCACAGCCATCTACACGCTGCTCAATAGTCCGGCCATCCGCGATCAAGACGGCGAATTCGCCCGCGGGCAGCTCGACGAACTGCTCGACGAGGAGCTCTATCCGCACGATCGACACGAGTTCATCTTGAGCATGATGCAGCACCAGGACGTCGGTTTGTGCTTTCCGCTTGCGGACACTAAAGACGAGCGTTATTTGATACCCGAGGCACTCCCTCGAACCTCGCCGGAGGATTACCGGTCGCCCGCCAAGCCGCTACGATTTCGCTTTCGATATGACTTCCTGCCCTCAGGCTTGATGCCACGGTTCATCGTACAAGCCCATCGCAACCTGGCCGAAGCGCCGAATTGCTGGCATGCGGGAGCCGTGCTGCGGGCGGTCGGCTGCCAGATCCACGTGCGGGGAGACGTCGATGGCCGCTGCGTTGACATTGAAGTCGATGGTCCTCACGCCCGACGACGATCGGCGCTCAACGTGGTGATCAACGACCTTGAATTCGTACACGATCGGCATGGAGAAAGTAATCCCGCAGCCCGTGTGCCGCTGCCGGACCATCCCGAATTGGATGTCTTGTACAGCCATCTGATCGAACTCGAAGAAGAGGAAGGGTCGGACTACGCCTACCGACCGGAAGGTGCAACCCGCAAGTACCAAGTGAGCGAACTGCTCGACGGAGTTCGCCACGAAAACGTGAGGCAAGTCACTGGCGATATCCATAACTATTACGGTGACTATTTCGAGAGCGGAAGGAAAGGAGACGACATGTCCAAGACTTACAAAACGACCCTCGGCGATGCGAAGGGGAACGTGACGCTGATCGTCGGTGAAAACATTAACCAAGTGACGGCCGAGAAGATCGAGGGAAGTTTCAATCGGGCGGCCTCGGCGAGCGATGTTTCCGACGACATCAAGGCGACGCTCCGAGAACTGGTGCAGCAGGTCGCTCTGATGATCGAGGCACTGCCAGCGGAACAGGCCGACGAGACGGCCGACGCATTGGAGACGCTCACCAAGGAAGCGATACGAGCCGAGCCACGCCGGAAGTGGTGGGAGTTGAGTTCCGATGGCATCCGAGAAGCTGCCAAATCGGTCGGCAGCGTGGGCGCGGTAGCAATCGATCTATTGACGAAACTCGGCCCAATGATTGGATTCTAAAGGGGCGCCGTTGCGCGTGGCGGGGCTAAACGACCGAGATAGACGGGGCCACCCATCTTCTAGCGGCCATCATTGGGTGGCACTGAATTCTCTGGCGGTCGGAACCCCGCCGCCGCGAAACAGGACGCCGCCGCGGTGCGCGACGCTGACGCCGAAGACGAAGGTTGAAGGGCGACAGCCCGGCCGCCCTACATTGCTTGCCGCCGGCAGTTGTACTAGATTTGGTGGCTGTCACGTGGCTGTCACCTTTTCCGCTTTCACCTTTTCCTCTCTACCAGCCATGAATTCGTCGCAATTTTCTAATCTGCAACAACGGCGGCGGTTCCTGAGCCAAAGTGCCTGTGGCCTGGGCGCGATGGCGCTGGCCGATTTGCTCTCGGCGGAAGGTCGCAGCGCCCAGGTCGATCCGTTGCGACCCAAGCCGCCTCACTTTCGACCGACCGCGAAGCGGGTGATCTTTGTGTTTATGGCCGGCGCGCCGAGCCAGCTTGATCTGTTCGATCCGAAGCCCGAGTTGCAACGGCTCCACGGACAAAAAGTTCCCGCGTCGTTTCTCGACAATCTCGACGACCCGCTCATCAAGGGCAGCGCCACCGTGATGGCCAGCCCGCGGAAGTTCAACAGGCACGGGCAGTGCGGCATGGATTTTTCCGACTATCTGCCGCACATGGCCGGCCGGGCCGACGACCTGTGCATGATCCGCTCGATGCACACCGACGCGGCCAATCACCATCCGGCCCAACTGCTGATGAACTGCGGAACGACCATGCTGGGGCATCCCAGCGCCGGGTCGTGGGTCACTTACGGCCTGGGAAGCCCCGCGCGAAACATGCCGGGCTTTGTCGTGCTGCTCTCCAGCTCGGGCAAAGGCGTCGACGGCGGGGCCTCGCTGTGGACCAACGGTTTCTTGCCGTCGACGTATCGGGGAGTGACCATTCGCAGCCGCGGTCAGGCGATTTTGCATCTCGACAATCCGCCCGGTATCAGCCAGCCGGCGCAGCGTGGGCGTCTCGACGCCATCGGCGATTTGAATCGTCTGCGGCAGGAGCAAACGGGCGACCGCGAGATTTCCGCGCGGATCGCCGCTTACGAATTGGCATATCGAATGCAATCGGCCGCCCCGGAGCTGCTCGACTTCTCGCGAGAAACTGCCGCGACGCTCGATCTGTACGGCATCAACGACAAAAAAACTAACTGGTTCGGTTCCAATTGTCTGCTGGCCCGGCGGATGGTCGAGCGGGGCGTGCGATTCGTACAGCTTTATCACTCGACCTGGGACGATCACTCGCACTTGAACAAGAACCTCAAGATCAACTGCGACATGACCGACCGACCGTTCGCCGGGCTGCTCGAGGATCTGAAACGCCGCGGGCTGCTGGAAGAGACGCTGGTCGTGTGGGGCGGCGAATTCGGCCGCACGCCGATGAACGAAGTCCGCCGCGGAAACACACCCGGCAAGCAAGGCCGCGACCATCACCCCTTCGGTTTTACCATGCTCCTGGCCGGCGGCGGCATTCGGGCCGGCCACGTTTACGGCCAGACCGACCGGCTCGGTTATCACCCGATCGAAAACCCGGTCCACGTCAACGACCTGCAGGCCACCATTCTGCATTGCCTCGGCATGGACCACACGAAGCTAACCTATCGCCACCAAGGCCGAGATTTTCGTTTGACCGACGTCGACGGAAACGTGCTGCAAGAAGTGTTGGCGTAGTCCATCATAAAGCCGCGACCGCTGGTCGCGCCCACACGATCGGCGAGCGAAATGCGCCGCGGCCTACGTTGCCCATAAATGGTAGCTCCCTTCTGCCGGAAGGGATCTACTTCGCTTCCGCCATCGCTTCGAGTTGCACCACCGCGCGGTTGTACTCTTTTTCTAAATACGTGCGGCCCTTCTTGACGTTGACGTGATCCCAGGGCAGCCGGGCGCTGAGTTCATACGGCTCGTGCAGCATCCGCTTGACGTCGATGCCGGCTTCGTCCAGGGCGTTCCACCATAGCTCGGGCCGCATGCGTTCAAACCAACTGTCGAGCCGGGCTCCGTTGCGCCAGGCGATTTCGATGGCCTTGGCCACCCGCCGGTCACCGCGGCTTAACACGCCCTCGATCAGGCTGGTCTCGACGTCGTGAATCTTGATTTGCACGGCTTTCATCCGCACCTTCTTGCGCAGGTAACTGTGCGCCCAGTTGAAATACTCGCGGGTTTGCATCGCGTTCCACTGGTACGGCGTGTGCGATTTCGGCACGAAGTTCGACACGCTGGCCACCACCTTGGTCGAGCGTCCGCGGACTTCACGGCCGATGCGGGCGATCGATTCGGACAGCTCGATGATGCCGTCGAGATCGACCTGGCGTTCGCCCGGCAGTCCGACCATGAAGTACAGCTTGATGCGCTGGAAACCGTTCTTGAACGCCTCGCGGCAGCCTTCTTCCAGGTCTTCGTTGGTGATTTTCTTGCGAATCTGCTCTCGCATGTCGTCGCGGGCTACCTCGGGGGCGAGCGTCATGCCGCTGCGACGCTTGGGCGGGATCAGCTTCGAGACGCTGCGCAGCTGTTCGTTGACGCGCAGACTGGGGATCGAGATGTTGACGCCCAGCGGACCGAACTCTTCCTGCAACCGATTGACCAACTCTTCAAAGTGCGGATAGTCACTCGTCGAGAGCGAAAGAATCGACATCTCGTTGTAACCCGTGTTCTTGTACGCCTCCTTGGCGGCCTCGACGATCGTCTCGACCTTGCGGAATCGCAGCGGGCGTTTGATCACGGTGCTCTGGCAGAAGCGACACTGCCAGGGACAGCCGCGCATGATCTCGATGGCGATGCGGTCGTGAACGCACTCGACGAACGGCACAATCGGCCGCGTCGGCAGAGGGATTCCATCGAGATCGGAAATCACCGATGGCTCGATTGTCTCCGGCACGTCGTCGCGCGTGCGATGAGTCGCCACCAGCCGCCCATCGACATACTCCTGTTCGTAGAATCGTGGCGCATAAGCAAACGGCAGCTTCGACGCCAAGCGGGCCACCAACTCTTCTCGCTCTGCCGTCCCGCCGCTTGCGGCTTTGCTTTCCTCTTTCAATTTTATCCACTCATCACAAATCAAAGGCAAGCTCGGCTCGCCATCCCCGCTGACAAACAAATCAATAAACGGCGCCAGCGGCTCCGGGTTCTGCGCACACGGCCCGCCCGCGATCACCAGCGGGTGACTCATGGTTCGCTCCGTCACGTGCAGCGGAATGCCACCCAGGTCGAGCATCGTCAGCAGATTGGTCGCACAGATCTCGTATTGCAGCGTGAAGCCCAATATGTCGAAGTCGACGAGCGGCGTAAACGTCTCCAAGCTATAGAGCGGCAGCCCGCGACTGCGCAACTGCTGCTCCATGTCATCCCAGGGCGTGAACGCCCGCTCGCAGACCCAATCGTCGCGGTTGTTGATCAGCGTGTAGAGCACCTGCAAGCCGTGATGACTCATGCCGATCGTGTAGGTGTCGGGAAAGGCCATGCAGAGCTTGCCGCGGAGTGTGCGATGATCCTTCACGACGATGTTCAACTCGCCGCCCATGTACTGCGCCGGCATCTGCACATGCGGCAGAACCTGGTTGATGATGGTGTCTTTGAGAGATTGGTTGATCATATCTTCCGCCCCGGAGTCGTAGGGTGGGCACTGCCCGCCATTATCTGAAATCCTAAATCCTAAGCACGAAATCCTAAACAAATCTAAAATACGAAATGACGAAACACTCGAAAACGTCCTCACTCTTGCATCGGACCTTTGGATTTTGGTCGTTCGAATTTGTTTCGGATTTCGTGCTTAGGATTTGAAGCCTCTCGTAGGGCGGCGCCATACGAAAACGCCCGATTGCGCTCCATCTTAGGCGATGGCGCGGATTCTGGATAGAACGACTGGCCGCAGCGCCCAGAAACTCCCCTTTTGTCGCCATCCGCCGAGCGCCTAGAATGGTGCAACTACCTGTCCAACTATCCCCGGCCACTCGTTCATCCTATGACCCAGTTCACCACCGTCGCCAAAGTCGGCGCAATTCCCGAGGGCCAGGCGGCCCGCTTTACTTTGGGTGAGCGACTGATCGCCGTCTTCAATCAGGACGGAACCTACTACGCCATCAACGACCTGTGCCCTCACATGGGGGCCTCGCTGGCCGATGGACATTTCGAGGACGGCGTGGTGGTCTGCCCCTGGCACGCCTGGCGGTTCCGCGTCTGCGACGGCACCTGGTGCGACAATCCCAAGGTCAGCACGGATTGTTTCGAGGTGCGCGTCGAGGGCGATGAGATTCAGGTGAGCGTGCCTGATTGAGAGGGAGTGTCTTGGGACGGAGGGAGGGAGGGACGGAGGGACGGAGAGTGGGGGAGACTTCGAGGTCTGCATCGCCCATGAGTCTCCCACTCGCCCCTTCCCTCCTTCCCTCCTTTCCTCCCTTTGTCAAGCTAAAACCGCCAAAAAAGCGTCCCGGACGCCCTCTTCCCCCCTCGGATCGTTGTTGTCCCTCTTCCCTCGCCTCCTTATAATGCACAGGTGCGTCGAACCCCCGGACTAGCGTCCGGGGCTCGCCACTGCGATTCACCAAGGCGTGTCCGACGGAATTGTCACAGAGGAGATCCTTTCATGGTCCGACGTACTCTTCACGCTCTTTGCATATTCGTTCTGCTCTCCGCGCTGCTGGTCCCTTCTGCCAATGCGGCCGAGTCGTCGGACGGCAAGCCCGAGCCGGCCAAGAAGCAACAGATCGATTACGAACTGTTCAAGGTGTTTGTTGACACGCTCGATCAGGTCGATCGAAATTACGTGAAGGACGTCGATCGCCGCAAGCTGATCGAGGCGGCCATCCGCGGGATGTTGAGAGAGTTGGACCCCTACAGCCATTACATCAACCCGAAACAGCTCCGCGGTTTTGAGGAAAGGATCGAGAGCAAGTTCGGCGGCATCGGCATTCGCATCACCACCGAGGGCGGGCCGCTGAAGATCATCAGCCCGCTGGTCGGCTCGCCGGCCTATCGGGCGGGCGTGCAGGCGGGCGATCGCATCGTGAAGATCAACGGCGTGTCGACCAAGGGATTTCGTATCGACGAGGCGGTTCGACGGCTCAAGGGCAAGGAAGGAACCAGCGTCGAGATGACGATTATCCACGCCGGCGAAACCAAACAGCACACGGTCAAACTCACCCGCGAAGTCATTCAGTTGCAGACCGTGCTCGGCGACACTCGCCAGGACGACGACTCATGGGACTATATGCTCGACCACGATCGCAAGATCGGCTACATCCGCCTGACGTCGTTCGGGCGGCGCACGGCGGCCGACTTGCGCAAGGCGCTTGATGAACTGTCGCGGCAGAATGTGCAAGGGCTGGTCCTCGACCTGCGATTCAATCCCGGCGGGCTATTGAGTTCGGCGATCGAAATCTGCGACATGTTTATCTCCAAGGGACGCATCGTCAGCACGGCGGGGCGAAACAGCCGCGAGCGCAAGTGGGACGCCCACAAGAAAGGCACCTACGAGGGCTTTCCGATGGCGGTGTTGGTCAATCGTTACAGCGCCAGCGCCAGCGAGATCGTCTCGGCCTGCCTGCAAGACCACAAGCGGGCGATCGTGGTTGGCGAGCGGAGCTTCGGCAAGGGCAGCGTGCAAAACGTGATTCGCCTGGAAGGCGGCAAGAGCGCCTTAAAACTGACCACCGCCGGCTACATGCGCCCCAGCGGCAAGAACATCCACCGCTTTTCCGGCGCGAAGGACAGCGACGAATGGGGCGTATCGCCAAGCGAGGGTTTTGCGCTGCGGCTGGACGATGCCGAGACGGCCCAACTGACCCGCGTCCGGCGCGAGCGAGACATCGTGTTGCCGAAGAAGAAAGAGGTCAAGCCGGCGCCGGTGAATCCTGATCCCAGCGTGCCGATAAACCCCGATCCGCAGGTGCCGGATGCGAAGGAGAAAAAGACGCCGGCACCCGTCAATCCCGATCCACCCGTCAACCCCGATCCCAAAGTCAAAGGGCAGAAGCAGTCGAAGGGGAATTTCCCACGGTTGATCATCGTGCGGGTGGCCCTGGCGGATGACGCGGCACCGAAGGCAAAGGACAAATCCGACGGCAAGAAAGACGGCAAATTTGTCGATCGCCAATTGCAAAAGGCCCTTGAGTATCTCACCGCTGAGATCGCAAAGGCGAAGTAACAACGTAGATCCCGCCTGCCGGGCGGGATATGTTCGTAGTGACCGGCTTCAGCCGGTCGGTTCGGCCCGCTGAAGCGGGTCACTACCAGCCATCGCCGGGAGCTTCGTTCTGTGCAGCACGACGTGACATGCCGCCTTGTGCCGGCGATCTTGCTGTGCGTGTTGCTGCCCGGTTCCTCGCTGGCCTGGCAGGCACGGGCCGCTTACCAAGACAAGAGCGCCGCCCATTGGGTCGGCCAACTGTCGCAGCCTGAAAAACAGACGCGCCGGCTGGCGGCCTATGCGCTGGGGCGCATCGCCCCGCAAGATAAAATCGCCGTGGCGGCGCTCGTCAAGGCGATCGTCGATGACGACATTGATGTCGCTCGCTATTCAATTTATGCCCTCGGACGCATTGGCCCGGCAGCCAAAATCGCCGCCCTACAACTGGCCAAAGTGATCGAAGTTGAGCAGCAAGCGGAGGTCAACGATTACAAGTTTTATCGCCGCGGCGCGGTGCGGGCGCTCGGCGATATCGAAGCGGATGACGCGAGATCGCGCTCGGTGCTCACCGCGGCGCTCAAGGACAAGGATCTCGTGCTGCGAGTCGATGCGGCGTTGGCCCTGTTGAAGCTGGATCGGTCGATGAAACGCGCGCCGAACTCCGCTGCCGTGCGGACGCTCGGCAGCGCGCTCTCCGGCAGTGAGGCACAAGCCCGCTATCGGGCGACGGCGGGCTTAGCGCAGCTCGGCGCCGCGGCCAAGCCGCTCGACGCAGCGCTGCTGCGGGCGCTGCGCGGCGCAGACGCCGACGCCAGGCGCGGCGCCGCCCGGGCGATTGGTGCCATCGGCTACGAGATGATCGGGCGCCTGGCCGCCATGGCCAACGACGCGAACCCCCGCACGCGAGCAAGCGTTGTTTCGGCCCTTGGCTGGTGCGGCGAAGTGACGAACCGGCGAGAGTTGTCCGGCTCCACCGCCCCGGCTGAGAGAATTGCCGCCGCCGAAACGGCGATCCGCGACGTGGCCGTTCCGGCGCTTGCTGAGCGGCTGGGCGACCCCGACGAGTCCATCAGACGCGCGTCTGCCGTCGCCCTGGCACGCATCGGCCCGCTGGCGCTGCCGATTTTAGTGCAGTCGCTGCGAGCAGATTCGTCGCGCGTTCGACGGGGCGCCGGGCGCGCGCTCGACGCGTTGGCCCCGTCGCTGCCGAGTCGTTCGTCGGACGAACCTGCGATGCAGGCGATTCGGTCCGCCGTGTTGCCCGGCGTGGTAGCGGCCATCGAACATGACGACGTGGAAGTTCGCTATCGGGCCGTGCGATTGTTTTATATGCTCGCCTTCGACCGCAAGGCCGTCGCGACCACCGACGCCCAACAGCGGCTCCGCAAAGCACTCAAAGACCCCGACAGCCGCGTGCGGGGGTATGCCTCGCGGGCGCTGCGGCAGCTACAATCCACGTCGAAGTAACTCAGCCGGGGATGGCTCAGATCGTTCATCGGCCGCGGGGTGCTGGCGCAATGCCGCTTACTTTGGCCGCGGGCAGGGTGAGCCGCAAGGCGCTAGCCGCGGGTTTTGTGCAGGAAAACGTCACGTAGATTCTGGTCGAAGAACATGAATCCCGGAAAGCGCATGCACGCTGGTGCGATTGTTCTCCTGGCTATGGTGGCTTGGTTTCTCCCGGCGCCAGATGGCTTGAACCACACGCAAGCGAATAAGTCGCGTTTTATTGCGCGCCATGTTAACCTGCGGCTCGATCCGGTGCGGCGAACGGTCAGGCTGCTGAAGGGCGAAGCCGAAAAAAGCGATGACGAGATCGTTGGAGAGTTGAAAAAACAGAAAGAGCCCCTTGAGGCGCGGCAGGTTCGCCGGATCAGAAACCAACTCGCCCTCGCCGAATCGGGGGCGGCCGAGCAGGAGTTGGAATTATTGGGCGTCGATGCTTGGAGGCTGTTCATCATCTTCATCGCCACGATTGCGATGATCTTGGCCGACGTCATGCCCATTTTCGTCTGCGCGCTCGGCGCGCTGGCCGTCTCCATTCTGACCGGCGTTTTAACCTACCAGGAAGGTTTCTCGGGTTTCTCGAACAGCACCATCATTCTGATCGTGGTGGCTTTTGCGATTGCCCGAGGGGTTGTGCGTTCGGGGCTCGGCAAGCGGATCGCCTATTTGGTGATCAGCAAGTTCGGCGGTTCGACGTTGGGGCTCGGCTATTCGCTCGCCGTGACTGACTCGCTGATTGCCCCGGCCTTTCCCAGCAACACGGCGCGATCCGGGGTTCTGTTCCCCGTCGCCGAGTCGGTCGCACGCAGCGCCGGCTCGGTGCCGGAAGACGGCACGCGCAACAAACTCGGCGCTTACTTGATGATGAACAGTATCGCCGGATTATCGATCTCGTCGTCTTTGTGGATGACCGCCATGGCGGCCAATCCGCTGGGCGTGGAGTTGGCAAAAGGCATCGACCCCGAAATCGACATTTCCTTCGCTACGTGGTTTCTCGCCTCGTCGCTGCCGGCGTTGTTGGCCCTGGCGGTCGTTCCTTATCTGCTCTACCGATTCTTCCCTCCGGAAGTAACCCGTACGCCCGGCGCGCCGCAAGCGGCAAAATCAGAACTGAAAAAGATGGGCCCGGTCAGTCGCCACGAATGGATCATGGCAGCAACTTTCGTCGTGTTGGTGGCCTGCTGGGCGCTGTCGACGGTGCTCGGCATCAACCGAACGGTGATTGCGCTGGGCGGGCTGTTCGTGTTGATGGCGACGCGCGTGATTACGATGCAAGACATCCGCGGCAGCAACGGACCGGCAACCTTTGTGTGGTTTGCCGCCCTGTTTACGCTTTCGAGCTATCTCGACAAGTTCGGGTTTATGGAGTGGATCGGCAGCCAGATCGGCGGAGCGATCGACGGTTGGCCCGCGGCGGTTGTGTACGTCGTGCTGCTGCTGTCTTACGTGCTGATTCATTATTTCTTCGTCAGCCAAACCGCTCACATGGTCGCGGTGTTTCCCATCTTCCTGACCGTGGGTCTGGCGGCCGGCATCCCGGGCACGATGCTGGCCATGATGTTGTTGCTGGCGACCAATTTTTTCTCGGCCCTGACTCCGCAGGCCAGCTCGGCCAACGTCATCTTTGCCGGCAGCGGTTACCTGACGGCCGCGGAAATATACAAGAACGGCGGATATGTGACGTTGATCAACACGACAATTTTCGGGCTCGTCGGCACGGCCTGGGTGTGGTTGGTTTTCGAGGTTTTCTTGAGTTGATCGCCGACGATCAGTCCGTGTCAATCTTCGTCATCGTCAACGTCGCGGCGTCGCTGTCGATCCTGTAGTTGAAGTTGCGCAGGAAGCTCTGGCCCAGGGCGGGGTGACCCTTCGAGAATCCCTCGGGCATCACACCGCACTCGACGTCTTTGACGATAAACTTGCCGACGCGCAACTCCTTGATCTTGACCAGCTTGGCGTCGACCAGACGGCCGTCGGCCAATTCCAGCGTGACCGTCGGGGCGTCGGCCGGTGGATCGAGGCCCAGTTTTTTGGCCACGTCGTGGGGCAAGTAGACCATGCTCGATGAAGTAGAAACCGCCAGTAGCTGTGTGTACTTCCCATCGAACACGGCCGAGACGAACATCACGCCGTTCTCGTCGGCCTGCAGGTTGATCTTCTCAGAGAGGACCGTATCTTCGACCTTCTTCAGCACGACGTCGTTGCGCAAGAAGGACCGTGTGGGACCAAGCTGATGAGGCTTGCCGGCAGCCTTGCTCACCTCGGCGATGGCCGCCTTCACGTCGTTGTCGACAGCCAGATCGGCATATTTTTCCTTCGTCGTGTCGTACAGTCGTCGCAGCTTGAGCAACTCTTCGATGTAAGCCTCGCGAGCGACGTTGAGCTTGCCGCGGGCCGCTTTGAGCGCTTTGTTTCCGTCGAGCTGGGCATCGAGCAGGCGAATGCGATCGCCCACTTCGTTGAACGCCGTGACCATCCTGTTGTATTTTTTGATGTTCTTCTCTCTGCCGAGAAGCGCGTTGAGTTGGCGGCGCTGCTGCAAAGACTGAATTCTAAATCTCTTGATCGCATCGACCTTTTTCTCCTCCGCCCGCAGGGCCTTGGCTTCCTTGAAGGCGAGCCGCTTGTGACGGACGACGTCGCGCATCGCCTTTTTCAGTTCGGACTCGCCGGGCAGAGTGAAAAACGTGCTGACTTTCTTCAGGCCCTTCTCCTTGAGCGTCGCCTCGGCCGAGGCCTGATCGGCCCGAGTGGTGAGTGGGAAGAGGACGATCGCGATAAGGGCCGCGGTAGGCAGACAATGGCGCATGACGAATCTCCTGTAAAACGTGGTTCTGGTTGGCCTCTCTCTCTGCTTCCACCAGCGTACTATCATCGAATCGGCCCCGCTCGTCAAGCGAATCCCGACCTCACCCCAGGATTTTTAGGCAATTTCGCCCGAATTGCAAGATTTCCGAAAACGCCAGCCGTTGACCTTCACTCCCCCACGCGCCGGAAACCCGCAGCACGAGTTCCTGCAACCGTGACCGCAGCCGACGACGCCGGGGGCTGGGATGGCGGCCGACCGCTGTTATACTCGCGGGGTCGACCGCGTGTTGATCGGTGTCCGCATGATCCGTCGACGCGACAACACGAAAACACAACCTCATGCCGACTCAACCTCGAGCCCGAACCAAGATCGTCGCCACCGTCGGCCCGGCCTGTCGGTCGCCGCAAAAGCTGGCTGAGCTGGTCGAGGCCGGAGTGGACGTTTTCCGGCTCAACATGGCCTTCGGCAGCCGAGAGCAGCATCGCGAAACGGTCGGTCACATCCGCGACATTTCCACGCGCCTCGGGCCGCTGGCCGTGTTGGTCGATCTGGCCGGCCCGAAAATTCGACTCGGCGAGTTGCCGGGCGGCCAGTTGCTCTGCCACGCTGAGATGATCGTCAAGATCGTGCGGGGCGAGACGGCCCGCGGGCATGACGAATTGGTGACCAACTACGCCGCGTTGATCGACGACTTGGCGGTCGGCGACCGCGTGGCGCTGGCCGATGGCTGTGTGACGCTGCTTGTCGAAGAGACCTCGGCCGACGTGGTGACTTGCCGTGTAACTCAAGCCGGCCAGGTCCGTAGCGGGCAGGGAGTCAATTTGCCCGGGGCTCGGCTGAAACTCCCGGCGATGGCCGACAAAGATCACGAAGACGCACAGTGGGCCGCCGAGGCCGGCGTCGATTTTGTCAGTCTGAGTTTTGTTCGCAGCGACGACGACGTGCGACAACTCAAGGAGTGTCTCAACAGTCACGGCAGCAGCGCCCACGTCATCGCCAAGATCGAACGCCACGAGGCCCTGTCGCGATTGGACGAAATCATCAAGGCCGCCGATGGAGTGATGGTGGCCCGCGGCGATTTGGGCGTCGAGACTGACGTGGCCGAAATCGCGGTCGTGCAAAAACGGATCGTTGAGCTTTGTAGCCGGCACGCCAAGCCGGTCATCGTCGCCACGCAGATGCTCGACAGCATGCAGCAGTCGTTGCGTCCGACGCGGGCGGAAGTGGCGGACGTCTCCAACGCGATTCTCGACGGGGCCGACGCCTGTATGCTCTCGGCGGAGACGGCCGTCGGACAGCATCCGGTCGCAGCGGTGCGGATGATGAACCGCATCGCCCTGGCAACCGAGCCGCTCTTTCGCGATCGTGTACCGAAGCAACACGGCGAGCGGGCCGCCGGCGCCGTTCATGCGGTAACCCAAGCGGTGGTGGGCGGCGCGGTTCAGATCGCCGCCGAATTGGACGCCAAGCTGATCGTCGTGGCCACGAGAAGCGGCGCCACGGCCTTGGCGGTCGGCAAGCAGCGCGGGTTTCCGCCCGTCGTGGGAGTCAGCGACAGCGAAACCACGCTGCGGCGGCTGAATTTGTATTGGGGCGTTACACCGCTCTCCGGCGCGCCGATCGAACCGCGGGCCGAGCTGCTGCGATTCGTCGACCGCTGGGGCTGCCACGACGGAATCCTCGCCGCCGGCGACCGCGTCGTGGCGATCGTCGGCACCGGGCTGGTCGACGAAGCCCACAACGTGATCTACGTTCACGAAGTGGTCGATCGGCGAACCGCCGGAGCATGACGTTCCGAAATTTCGCGTTGCGTCGCTGCCGCACAAAACAGACGGTCAATCAGCCGCGGGGCGCTAGCCCCCGGTTTTTACCGCGATCTGCACGAACCGGGGGCTAGCGCCCCGCGGCTGATGATTTATCCGGGCTAGCCGTCGACCCCGCCATGCGTCACGTCGTGGGCGGTCGTGCAGCGCAGGTGGACAAGGAGGCTGGCAATTTGGCAGATTGCGTCTTACGGGAGAAGTGAAGGGCCATCACTTTTAACTAGCCCAGGCATTTATGCCTGGGAACTCGAACGCCACGCCATCTTCTCTTCGCCCCTTCAGGGGCACGACGCCCGCGAACATGCGATTCGGCGTTTTTCCGGACCATGAAAGCCCCTAAAGGGGCTGAAAAAAAAGTTACGATGCCTCCCTCATCCCCAGGCATAAATGCCTGGGCTAATTAAAATCCCAGCGGCAAAACCCAACCGTCCGATTCAACAGCAGCCCTGACGTCCCGCGACGCAAGCTCAGCCACCAGCCACCCGTTCTTTAATCCGGAAAGTTACTTTTCCGCCGCCCCTAACCAGTTCGGCGACCTGGCGTGCGCCGTGGCGAGTTTGACGGACCAAAGCAGAGGCTCGAACCTCCGCAGCGGCAAGAAAATGCCAGAAGAATCGGCCGGCGCTAGACGCGAGGGGGCGCGATGTTAAGATGGGGAGCGAAATAGCCCTAGAGCGGTGCGAGGCTCAACTCAGTTCAACCCAAATGGGAAATCCCGGCGTCTACATCTCAGCCAGCCCCCCGTCAAGGGTCTATCTACATAGTTTGTGGATCAGCCCTGCTTACACACATTTTTTGTGTCGAATAACAAGTTATGCAGAGAAAGGATGCCGCAACGCATGCCCACCGTACTGCTCGTAGCCGCGAGTCCAGTCGACCAAGATCGCTTGCGACTAAGCAACGAGGTAAAGCAAATCAAACAGGCCCTTGAGCGTTCACGAAACCGCGAGAACTGGACCATTGAAACAAACGAAGCGGTGACAGTGGACGATCTTCGCCGCGCGTTGTTGGACTTTCGCCCTGCCGTTGTCCATTTCTCCGGGCATGGTGGTGGAATCGGCGGGCTCGCTTTTGAAGACGACAAAGGTGAGACGCACGCAGCACAGACGGAGCCGTTAACCAAACTGGTTCATCACTTCAAAGACTCCTTGAAGTGCGTCGTTCTGAACGCTTGCTATTCCGAAGTTCAGGCAACGGAGATTCGTCAGCAGATTGACTATGTCGTCGGCATGTCACGCGGAATTGACGACGAATCAGCCACGAAATTCGCGGTTGCCTTCTACGATGCGGTATTTGCCGAAACCACTTTTCGCCAAGCCTTTGATCTCGCATGCACTGCAATCGATCTAAACAACCTTCCCGATCATGATGTGCCTGTGTTCCTCACGGGACCGAACTTGGGTGGCGACACGCTTTTGTACACCGCATTGATTCCACAATTTGAAGACTTGCTGCTCGCCTACATCAATGCTCCGTACGACCAGCGGTATAAATTCACAACCAAAGGAGATGCGATTCGCGAAAAAATGGGTCGCTTCTATGGCGAACAACTCCACACAATTGTCGACAAGGTAACTGTCGTTTCAACGCGTCAAATCGACGATGAACATTGGCGAATTCGATCCGCAGTGCTTGTTAAAGGTGAAAAGGCGAGTGGCGATCATTACTTGTGTGTGCGCGATCGAAGCATTCAGATCGAATGGGAAGCTTCAGTCGGCTATTGGTCCATGCCACCGAAAACGTACCTCGCACTTGGCACGTCAGAACCGATTATCGCGCGGGTGCGTGCATCTCTTGGCACGTCTTACTACGGTGAATTCTCCGATAAGCGGCGTCAATTTCAGAGCGTCGATCTTCGGACACGGGACAACCGAACTTTGCACGGCTATGTCCGTCGGCCCTCGCCCGAAGGCAAGCAACTGATCGAGCTATTGTCTGATGGTAACAGACACGACATCACGGTTACGATTGGCAATGTTTGCGACGAAACTGATCATCCCTTCATACACTCGGTGCTCTCAACGTCGTGGCTTCTCCCGGAGGAAAACTCTGCATAACATCTATATGGCCCTAACCGCCAAGCGCGCGTACGGGTATTTTTCCGAAGAATTTCCCTTCTTTTTCCTGAGGTGTTTTTCTTCGTCGTTCGGTGGGCAAGTTGTCTTGTGAACGGTCTGCACGACGAGGGCGGGTGGGGTTCAGTACCGGATGTATCGCCTGCTTTCTTTCCAGAGCAGACGGCATCAAACATCGATCGAAGGTCGCTGCGTCGTGGCGGAAGCCTTAGAATCCCCTCTTGACCCGCGCGAGCGGCTACTCAAAACGTCGGGTATGACTGGCTAACTCCATCAGCCACCAATCCATTCTCGACCGGCTGCGGCATCGAGCGGCGTGCCTCGTAGCCGGGCTTCGGCGGGATAGCTATCTGGGTCGATTTGGACTACCGTAAAAACAGTCGATCCGCTATGTTTCCCCGCTTGGTTGCGGTCGCAAAGACACGTCACGGGGGCAGGAAGAGGCAGGCTTTTGAACGAATACAACATCCGCTCCGCACTTGGATTCGCCGAACCGGTGGCCAGTTGGTTGCATCTGCTGGCGGCGGTCTTGTTTTTGGTGCTGTCGGTGCGGATGCTGCGTCGTGGCTGGCGCGGCGGCGAGCAAATTGCGGTCGGCAGAACGACTCGCATGGCTTGCCTGGGCCTGTTCTGCTTCGCCTGCGTGGCGCTGTTTTCTGTTAGCGGGGTGTATCACCTGCTGGGATTCGGTGGCACGGCCCGCAGTGTGCTGCTGCAACTCGACCATGTTTTTATCTTCGTGCTGATCGCCGCCACGTTTACCCCGCCCCACGTTTTTTTGTTCAAGGGCATTTTGCGTTGGGGGCCGCTGCTGTTCATCTGGACGGTGGCCTTCAGCGGAATCGCCTTGCGGTTGACGTTCGGCGAGGACGTCCCGTCGTGGCTGAGCGTGACGGTCTATACGGCGATGGGCTGGTCGGGCCTCGTCGGCGGCGTGGCCATCTGGCGACGGTACGGCAGCGACGTGGTCGAGCTGGGCATCATCGGCGGATTGGTCTACACGGCCGGAGCCGCGGCCCACCTGGCTCAGAACCCGGTGTTGATCGCGGGCGTCATCGGTCACCACGAGCTGTTTCATCTGGCCGTCATCGGCGGCGCGGTGAGTTTTTGGAAGTTCATCTACCGCTTCGCCTCGGGCGAGCTTCCGATGGTTCGCGTCGATGTGGCATTGGCGGCCGAATGTAGTAGGTAGACGCGCAGGCATCTTGGCCGTCGGCGTTAGAATTGCGAGCCGATCCGCCCAGCGGAATGATGGCCGAAGAGTACAGAGTACAGAGTACAGAGTACTGGTGTACCGGTGTACTGGTGTACTGATTCACTTCACCGATTTTCCCTACGCGGCGATCGGCATCGTCGCTTCGACCGGCTCGCCCGCGACGTCACTCTCGGAGGCTTCCGAATCGTCATCGCGCAGCCCGGCTTTCATCTTGAATTCCTTGTATCCGCAATAGACTACCGGCAGCACGAACAGGGTGACCAATTCGACGCACATGCCGCCGAACACGGGCAGGGCCATGGCGCGGGCAACATTGGCGCCGCGTCCGGTGGCCATTAGTACCGGAACCAGCGCGGCCAGCGTCGTAAAGGTGGTCATCAAACAGGGGCGGATACGTTTTAGCCCGGCTTCGACGGTAGCAGCGCGCAGGTCGGCGATGGTTTTCAGGTTGCGACGCCGGAAGGTTTGGTCGAGATAGGTCGCGATGACCACCCCGTCGTCGACCGCGATTCCGAACAACGCGATGAACCCGACCCAGATGGCGGTGTTCATTTCGATGTCGACGAGGCCGAGCAGAATCATGCCGCCGCCGAAAGCGACGGGAATGCCGGTGAAGATGGCCAGGGTGATGGCGAGCCGTCGAAATTGCAAATAGATAATGAACACGTTGACGAGAATCACCAACGGCACGAGCCACATCAGCCGCTGGTTCGCCTCGATCTGGTTTTCGAACGAACCGACCGGCTCCCACTCGAAAGTTCCCGGCGGGAGTTGCAGCGTGCCGTCGTCGCGAGCCCGATCGAGATCGGCCATCACGGCCTCGACGGTTTCCAGATCGCCGGCCGCGCCGGTTGGGGCGAAAGCGACGTGGGCCACGAGCCTTGCGTTTTCGCTGTTGATCGCCCCCGGTCCCCAACTCGTGGTCACCTTGGCGAGCCTTTCCAGAGGAACCACGTCGCCCGTGTGTGTTACAACGGGAAGGCGTCCCAATTCGTCGATTCTCTCGCGCAGGTTACGCTGGTAACGAATCCGAATCGGATATCGCTCGCGGCCTTCGACGGTCGTCGTCGCGGTCACGCCGCCCAACGCCGCTTCGACAACCTGAGTGACCATTTTGGTCGTCATGTTGTAGCGCGCGGCCTCTTCCCGATCAACTTCAAACTCAAGATAAGGCTTGCCCATCACAATGTCGGGATTCACGGTGCCGGCTTTGACGAAGGGGTTTTTCTTGATTTGCTTCGCCACGGCCAGCGACGCCTGGGAGAGTTCCTCCAGCGAATCGCCGTAAATGCGGACCGCCATCGAGGCCTTGATGCCGCTTTGCAGCATGACCACACGGCCTTGGATCGGTTGCAGCGGCGCGGCCGGCGTTACTCCCGGCAATTTAGCGACGGCGTTGATTTCGTCCCAGATGTCTTCCTCGGTCACTCCCTCGCGCCATTGGTCTCGCGGCTTGAGCATCACGTAGGTTTCGATCATGGCGGCCGGCGCGGGGTCGAGCGCCGATTCGATCCGACCGATCTTTCCCAGCACCTGATCGACCTCATGAATTTCTTTGATCAGTGCGTCTTGGGTTTGCAGCACTTGCATCGCCTGCGAAAAACTGGCGGCCGGATACAGCGAGGGCATATAGAACCAACTTCCCTCGTCGAGCGCGATCCAGTCGTCGGATTTCAAGCCCGTAAACGTGTGTTTCATCTGCACATAACCGGGCACTTCGTTGAGATCCGCACCGAGTGTAGAGCAAACACGCTCGACCGGACGGAGCACGGTCGGCAGTCCGATCCAGGCGCCGACCCCGAGGATTACGATCATCGTCGGCAACGTCAGAAAGGCCAGCTTATGCCGCAACAGCAGCCGCAGCGTCGGCGCGTAAACGGCCGCGATCAGCCGGCTCACCGGGTTTTCGTCGATCGGTCGAACGCGCTCTCGCGTGATCGTATATCCGACCATCAGGCCGACGACTCCCGCCAGCAGCGACACAACGACGGGGCTGAGCGACGACCATTGCGCCAGCCGCCCACCCCAGACGAGCAGGCTGGTGACCGAGAGCAGCCCGCCAAAGGTCAGCCCGCTGAGCAGCGCGGCCTTGCGCGGCCAACGGGCGGTCCACAGCAGCAGCCGGCACAGCAGCGGAATCAGCAGCACGGCGACGAGTAGGCTGGCGGTGATCGAAAATGTTTTCGTCCAGGCCAACGGGGCAAACAGCCGATGGTCGCGGCCGGTCAGCAGAAAGACGGGCAGAAAGCTGACCACGGTGGTGGCCACGGCGGTGATCACGGCCGGCGCCACTTCGGAGGCGGCCTGACGAATGACGTGGACTCGATGTTTCGGGCCGCCCGGCGAGCCGGCGCCTTCCCAGTCGGCCAGCCCACGATAGATATTTTCCGAGACGATGATCCCCATGTCGACCATCGTGCCGATGGCGATGGCAATGCCGGCCAGCGACATGAGATTGGCGTCGACGCCGAATACGTTCATGGCGATAAACGCCATCAACACGGCCACGGGCAGCGTCGTGGCCACCACGATGCTGGCGCGAACGTGCAGCAGAAACAGCAAGATGACCACCATGGTGATGATAATCTCTTGCCCCAGGGCGCTGGCGAGGGTGCCGACCGTCTCGTCGATGAGCACGGTGCGGTCGTAGATGCCGTGGATTTTTACGCCGCCCAGCGATGGTTCGAGCGTCTCGATTTTCTTACGAACCCGCTGGATCACCTCGCGCGGATTTTCGCCATGGCGCATGACCACCACGCCGCCGACTGCTTCGGTGCCGTTCCAATCGAGCGCCCCGCGCCTGAAGTCGGGCCCGATCTGCACGCCGGCGACGTCGCGAATCCGCACGGGAATTCCTGCGCGCGAGACCACGACGGTTTCTTCGATTTCCGTCAGCGTCTTGGCGGGGTCTTGGTCCGATCCGATGAAGCCTTTGCCGCGGACGATAAACTCCATGCCGGACGATTCGACCGTTTTGGCGCCGACGTCGATGTTCGAGTCGCGCACCGCGGCAATGACTTTGCTCAGCGGGATGTCGTGAAATCGCAGCTTGTCCGGGTCAACTTCGATCTGATACTGGCGGACATAACCGCCGATCGAAGCAACTTCTGAAACGCCCTCGACCGACTGCAACGAAACCTTGACGTGGTAATCCTGCAGCGATCGCAGCTCCGCCAAATTCATGCCCTCGGGCGGCGGTTGCAGCACGTAGTAGTAAATCTGTCCCAGCGCGGTTGCATCGGGCCCCAGCGTCGGCGAGACGCCATCGGGCAGCGTCGAGGAGACCGTGGTTAATTGTTCGGAGACGCGCGAGCGGGCCCAATAGAAGTCGACGCTGTCGGCGAAAGTGACCTGCACAAAGCTGGTGCCGAACATGCTCTTGCCGCGCACGCTGGTGGCCCCCGGCACCGACTCCAGCGCCACCGACAAGGGATAGGTGATCTGGTCCTCGACGTCTTTCGGCGAACGGCCGGGCCAAGACGTGAGCACGATCACCTGGTTTTCGCCCACGTTCGGAATCGCGTCGAGCGGAACCTTGTTCGTGGAATACCAGCCGAAGGCAATCACGCCCATCGTCACCAGCAAAACGAGCAGCCGCTCACGAATGCAAAATTCAAGGATTTTGTCAATCACCAAATCGCTCCTTGCACAATAAAAGGGGACATTCTACTTTTTTGGCTCCTTCGCAAAGCGACAACGTGGCAACGCGTGTTTCCAGCGGATGCTCGCAATGGTCTCGGCATCTCATCGGGCTACCCGAGCAGCCAACGGGCATCAATAAAGTAGAATGTCCCCTTTTATCGAACCGCTCGTTGCTCGGAGCGCGTGGCGACGGGTAATTGATGCACTTGTTTGCCGCAACGCAGCATCTTGCTGCCCCGATACGGGTTGGCCAGCGGCTTATTGGGTTGCAGCCAATCTCCCTGGCCGCCTTTGACCATGGAACAATAGAAGTGTAAGAACGGCCTGCGGGCGTCGGTGCCGCGTGCCCGGGCGGCGAGTTGAATCACCGACTTGCTGATCGGCTTAAAGCTGAGCCGGGCCTCGGCGATCTCCTTGTCCGCCAGGCCGTCGGTGTTGTCGGCAACGACCTGCACCAGCGATTTTACGTCACCTGGAACGTCGCCAGATTGCAAGAGCGATCGCGCCGCCGAAAGCAGCGCCGTCGCCTGCTTCGCCGGCACCGATCGGTCCGCCGCCAGAGCGGCCTGCACCTGGAAGTATGCTTCATAAAGTCGCTCCAGGTCCACGCCGGCACGTCCGGCGAGCGCTTCGACTTCGATCTTCTCCAGTTCCAGCGGACCTTTTTTCTTCTGCTGCCTGATCTTTGCTCGGGAAGGATCGATCACCGATGGATTCCCGGACAATTGCATCTGCGAATCGATCAGAAAATTTCCGGAAATCGCCACCTCTTCACCCGGTTTGATGCCCTCGACGATCACCGCTTGATCCTCGGTCATCAGCCCCAGCACGACCAGACGGATCTCAAACCGTCCGGGCTCCGTTTCGACATAGACCACGCTGTTGTCACCGGCCAACAGGACCGCGCTGCGTGGAATGACCAGCACGTCGCGACCCGAGATCGACTCGTCGACCTCGATGCGCGCCGTCGCATAGTCACCCGGGCGGAGCATCCCGTCTTCGTTGGACATGACGACGCGAACCGCGACGGTGCGCGTCTTCGGATCGACTCTCGGGTCGATGAAAGCAACGCGACCGCTGAAGCGGCGCCCGGGGAGAGACTGTACTTCCATTTCGACCCGTTGACCGTCGCGAATGTTGGCGGCGTCTTCGGGAAAAAGTTTCAACATCAGCCAGACCGTCGACAGATCGACGACACGATAGATCGGCTGGCCCGCCTTGATGTACTGGCCTTCGGTGGCGAGACGTTCGATGACGGTGCCGCCGATCGGCGCAGAGATGTAAATTCGGCTGCGGGCCTGCTGCGTTCGGTCAAGTTCGCGAAGCTGCTGCTCGGTCATCCCGAGTTCGATGAGTTTTTGGCGTGCCCCGTCGAGCAGAGCGCGCTGCGTCTCCAAGACGCGTGGCAAGGTGCTGCCGGCCGATGCGCGGATCGCTCGTTTAGATTCA
>JADFKK010000419.1 GCA_022564995.1 Planctomycetota bacterium
AGCGCAACAATTCAACCAACGTCCAACAACCCGATTCAACCCGAAAAAAACGGCCCCATCGTTTCACAAGGAAAATACGCCCGTTCCCTCACCAGAACCCCCTTGTCACACAAGACTCTTTCAGGGAATGGCACCCGGCAGATGGTCGGGGGGTACACGGACGGCATCGTACCGTGGCGCGGGCGGCGATGGCAAGTGGGTCGGGGGAAAAGCGGAAAGCGGAAGGTCGCCGTCGGAGACGCCTGCTACATTGGGCAGGGGAATTATGTAAGAGGCGATTTGGCACCTGGATGGAGGATTGGATTTGGGATTTGGGATTTGGAACGGGAAGACACAGGCCGTGGCAAAATGCGGCCGAAAGCCGCGACCGGATCTGAAAATATGTCGCGAGAACGGCCGGCGGCGTTGCATTGGGCTTGACGGGGAATTAAAACCCCGTTATCGCTCGCCGCCATCGGCAGCCGCTTTCCAGGATGGTATTTCAGCGGCTTGGAATTGTGATAGTTAGTCGTTGTTCGCTCCGCGAACGAAACGTTTCGATCGCGGAGCGATCAACGACTATCCGGCCAGCTACCCGCCACGGCGCGATCCGGCGTCGCATTCGATTCGTCATCCGCCAGAAACGTCCGCTTACCGCGGCACGCCGGTTTTCTTCCAACAGGGCTCGTGCCGCTCGACAAAACCGTGACTCGACAATGTAGGAGATCATCATGGCAAATACTAGACAATCAGGCGCTGAATTATCACTTAATGAAGCCAATCGCATCGTCGCGGACTTGTTCAAACCGAAGCCGCTGCTTTATTGGTGCGACTTTCTCGCTTCGATCGCGTTCGGCTATTTCTGTTTCTTTTGGGTACGGCACGTCGATGCCTGGTGGTTGAGCGGCCTCTGTTTTCTCGGCTCCTGCTTCGCCATCTATCGCGCCGTGCTGTTTACGCACGAGTTGACCCACTTGCGCGAGGGAATGTTTCGGGCGTTTCGCGTCGTCTGGAATCTGCTCCGCGGCATTCCATGTCTGTTGCCGTCCTATGCGTATTACATTCACCTGGCCCATCATCGAGGCGGAGATTATGGAACCGAGCGGGACGGGGAATATATACAGTTGGGGAGCGGGTCGCCTGGGTCGTTCCTCCCGTGCGCCGTTGGGTCGACCGCCACGCCTCGTCGCTGGTGATGGACTTCACCTATCGACGCCCCGATCCGACGACCGCAGAACGGCAGACGATTCGGTCAACGTCCCCGGCGTCTCGCCGCTCACCTCGCTGTGGGCGCCGGTCGGCCTGCGTTACCACGCCCTACACCATGGAGCTTTGGCAGTCGGCCAGCGCTTCAGCCCGGCCGGCTGTCGACACGCTCGCCCGGGCAAGCCGAGAGCTGCAACATGCAGCGGATGAATGACTCAGACATTGCCGGGCATCGGCACAGGAGTGCTCGCATCCTGAGGAACGGACGAGCGAGCAGTCGAAGGCGTTGATCGATCAGATTGCCACGTTCCCGCGCAAACCACATCTGGTCCTCACCGGCGGCGATCCGTTGAAGCGCGGTGACATCTGCGACTTGATTCGCCACGCGGTGGCAGCGGTTTGTCTTACAACGCAAAGGCGATCCGCTGGCCGGGCCAAGCGTGGGGCAGGTTTCGCCCCTCACGTAGCTGAATTCGCAAGAATTCAGTCCACACAGGGAAAATGCTGAATTCTTGCGAATTCAGCGACTGCCACGGCTGCCCGCAACCCCTGCTCACACACAGCCTTGATTTCGTGGTTGACAAATCAACGCCATCTCGATATTTTGGATATACGGGTCCACATATGGTTTGCAATCCCCTGTTGCCGGATCGCGAAACGGCCTCCCGCGAGACCCTCCCGCCCCCGACGACTCCCTCTCCCAAAACCCCTGGAGGTGCAGTCATGTTGAGCATCCTCGGACGACCCACCCAAGGCTTCTGCGATCGAATCCCCCGCCGCGGCTTTTTGCGTATCGGGGCGCTCGGCATGGGAGCGACGACGTTGAGCTTGGCCGACGTTTTGCGAGCCCAAAGCCAATCGTCGTCGTCCAACTCGCACAAATCAGTGATCAACATCTTTCTTGCCGGCGGGCCGCCCCATCAGGACATGTGGGAAGTCAAGAGCGACGCGCCGGTCGAGATTCGCGGCGAGTTCACTCCGATCAACACGAAGGTGCCGGGCATCCAGATTTGTGAAGTGTTTCCGCGCATCGCGAAGATCATGGACCGCTGTGCGGTCATTCGCTCCGTCGTCGGTTCGGCGGGCGGTCACGATGCCTGGCAGTGCATGTGCGGCTGGCCGAAACGGGAGCTGCAGTTTCTCGGCGGCCGACCGAGCATCGGTGCCGTGGCGGTGAAAGTGCAAGGGCCGGTCGACCCGTCGGTCCCCGCGTTTGTTGGCTTGGCCGACAAGACGCAACACGCGCCGTGGTCCGATCCGGGATCGCCCGGCTTCCTCGGACCGGCGTTCGGCTGCTTCAAGCCCGATGGACTGGGGCTGGCGAACATGGAGCTCAACGGCATTACGCTCGACCGGCTCGACGACCGCCAAAGCCTGCTGGCCGGTCTCGACCGCATGCGTCGCGACGTCGACACGAGCGGCCTGATGGACGGCGTCGATGTTTTCACGCAGCAGGCGTTCAACGTGTTGACCAGCAGCAAGCTTCTCACCGCGCTCGATCTGTCGAAAGAAGACCCGCGCGTGCGCGAGCGTTACGGCGACGGCAAGCCTTACAAGTATCAATACGACGGTGCGCCGACCGTGAACGAACAACTCCTGCTGGCCAGGCGGTTGGTCGAAGCCGGGGTGCGCTGCGTGACGCTGAGCTACGGACGTTGGGACAGCCACGGACAGAATTTCGATTTGGTCCGCGATCACGGCTCGAAGCTGGACCAATGCTTCAGCGCCCTGATCGAAGACCTCGACGTCCGCGGGATGCTGGACGACGTGACGGTGATTGCCTGGGGCGAATTCGGCCGCACGCCGCTGGTCAACAAGAACGCGGGCCGCGACCACTGGCCGAAGGTAAGCTGCGCGATCATGGCCGGCGGCGGCATGAAGACGGGACAAGCGATCGGCGCGACGAACTCGACGGGCGAATTCGCCGAACACCGTCCGGTCCACTTTCAGGAGATTGTTGCCACGCTGTACCACAACCTCGGCATCGATCCCAAGTCGAAGCCCGTCGCCGATCAGGCCGGCCGTCCACAACGGTTGGTCCAAAAGAATGTGATTGGAGAGCTTGTTTGACCTGCAGCAGAGAGATCGGAACAAATATCATGCGGAACTCACGTTCTTCACACCGGCTGGGGCGTCTAACCGCTGCGGTTTGTGTATCGCTCGCGTCACTAGCCCTGCTCACTAACTCGCTGCATGCCCAAGGGCGCGCAAGAGAGAAACGGATTGCGACCGACGAGGCCTTCAAGTCGTCTGTGTTGCCGGTCGTTCAAAAATACTGCATCGAATGTCACGGAGAGGACGAGGCGGAGGGCGACGTCTCGTTTGTCGATTTTCGTCGGGCCGAGCAGGTATTGGAAAATCGCGGCACCTGGGAAAAGGCGTTTAAGCATCTGGGCGTCGACGGGATGCCGCCCAAAGATCACGACGAGCGGCCGACGCCGGCCGAGCGCCGGAAGCTGGTCGAGTGGCTCGAACTGAAGCTCTACCACGTCGATCCCGATCTGGTCGACGACGTGGGACGAGTCACCATTCAGCGGCTCAATCGCGCCGAGTACAACAACACGGTGCGCGATCTGCTCGGCGTCGACATTCAGGCGGCCAAGGATTTTCCCGCCGACGACGTCGGTTACGGGTTCAGCAACATCGGCGACGTGCTTTCCCTTCCGCCGCTGTTGTTGGAGAAGTACGTGGCCGCGGCGGAGAAGATCGCCACCGCGGCGATCAGCACCGACTCGCCCGAGGCGCGCCGGCGCATCTTGCTAGCGCGGCCCTCGGAGAAAAAAACCGCCCAGCAGGCCGCCCGTGAGATCTTCGCCGCCCTCATGCCGCGAGCGTTCCGCCGCCCGGTCGACGATGCCGAGGTCGACCGCGTGGTCGCTCTGGTGAAGCTGGCCGACACACGGGGCGATTCGTTCGAGCGCGGCGTTCAGGCCGGCTTGCAGGCGATTCTCATTTCGCCGCATTTTCTGTTCCGCATCGAATACGACGCCCAGCCGAACAACCCTCAGGCCGAGCATCACCTGAGCGACTTTGAACTGGCCGCTCGGTTGTCGTATTTCCTCTGGAGCACGATGCCGGACGAAGAGCTGTTCCGGCTGGCGAAAGCGAACAAGCTGCACGAACGCGCTGTTCTCGACAAGCAGATCGCGCGGATGCTGAAAAGCCCCAAGGCCGGCGCGCTGGTGAAGAACTTCGCCAGTCAGTGGCTCAACCTGGGTGCGTTGGCCGAGGTGACGCCCGACCCCAAGCTGTTTCCCAGTTTTTCGCCCCAGCTCCGCGCCGACATGCTGCGCGAGACGGAGATGTTTTGCGCAGCGATCTTTCGCGAAGATCGTAGCCTGCTCGATTTTCTCGACGCGGACTTCACTTTTCTTAACGAGCGATTGGCAAAGCACTATTCCATCGCCGGAGTCAAAGGCGAAAAGTTCCGCCGCGTGTCGCTGGCCGGAACCAAGCGGGCCGGCGTGATGACGCATGCCAGCATCCTCACGCTCACCTCCAACCCCGACCGCACCTCGCTCGTCAAACGCGGCAATTGGATCGTCAACAACATAATGGGGCTGCTCCTGCCCGAGCCGCCGGGCAACGTGCCGTCGCTGGAAGAAGGGGCCAAGAAGTCGGGCGCCACGACGCTACGAGACCAACTCAAGCTGCACCGCGAGTCGGCCGCTTGTGCCTCGTGCCACGAGACGCTCGATCCGCTGGGGTTTGGTTTCGAGAATTTCGACGCCATCGGCCGCTGGCGCGACAAGGCCGAGGGCCGGCCGGTCGAGTCGGGAGGCGTGCTGCCGCCGGGCGATGCCTTTGGCGGTCCGTTGGAACTGGTCAAGGTTCTGAAGCAGCGCAAGCGGAAATTTGCCGAACTGCTGACGAAAAAGATGTTCACCTACGCCCTGGGGCGCGGTTTGGAACTGCCCGATTCGGTCGCGGTTGACGACGTCGTCTGGAACCTGGAGAATAACGACTACCGTTTCTCCGTTCTGGTGCGTGGAATCGTACACAGCCGACCTTTCTTGATGAGACGGGGCGACGAGACCGCCAAGCAAACTGGGTCAGCCAAGAAAACAAAGGCAGCCAAGAAAAACGGGTTCCTCAGAAGAATTAGTGGGTAAAAAGACGGCTGATCCTTGGAAGTCCTTTGGACTTGAACCCCTCGGGAATCTGAACAACAAAGCCTGGGGTTGGTGGAGCGTAACGGAGTTGGACCGGCTTC
>JADFKK010000114.1 GCA_022564995.1 Planctomycetota bacterium
GGCGCACTGGGTTTCGACGCGAGAAATACGGTCACGATTTGTCATTTGTTATTTGTCATTTGTTATTGGACGTTGCTCGCCAAGCCCCGGATGGACCCATTCGGTGGTTCCGTCGCTCCAATTTTCTCTCTTCCAAATCGGCACGACTTCCTTGAGCGTGTCGATCAGCCACTGCGCGGCGGCGAAGGCGTCACCGCGATGGGCCGTGCTGACGGCGATGGCCACGCTGGCCTCGCCCAGGGGCAAGTGACCCAGGCGGTGGACGATCGCGCATTCGACGATCGGCCAGCGACGCCGGGCTTCGGCCTCTAGTTCGGCCATCTTTTTCTCGGCCATTTCGGGGTAACATTCGTAATCGAGCGAAGCGGTTTGCCGCTCGCCGGTGAACTGGCGCGTCGTACCGAGAAACAGCACCGCGGCACCAGCCTGCGCCGAGGCAACGCTCCGCAGCACTTCGTCGGTGTCGATCAGCTTGTCAGTAAGTCGGATCATCAGGCCAATTATATCCAGCAGGCCCATTATATCGCAGGGGGGAGATCTGCCGGAAAACATCGTGGCCAGCAGCCCGCGGCCGATGCGGGTCGCGAATTCACGCCGCGCCAACGTCGCTTCTTTCTATTTCTTCCCGTGCTTCTCCAGCTTCTTGACGCGGTCTTGAAGTTGCTGATTCTGCTTGCGCAGCTCGTCGAGTTGTTTGCGAAGCTGGCTGAGATCGCTGCGGCGGCCAGCGAGCTTCTTGAGCGCTTCATCAATGGCGTGGATCGCCCGGGGGTGTTCTTCCTTGGACCGACGGGCTTGCAGCAGCTTGCGGCTGCGGGGGTTGTCGATTTCGGCCAGAGCGCTGACGACGCTACGGCGGACGTTGCGGCGGTCGTCGTCGAGGAGTTTTTCTAATTGGTCGAGCACCTGCTCGTCGTCGGGCTTTAATCGGCCCAACGCGCCGACGATCACCACCCGCCGCTGTGGCGTCAGCGGCCCTTTGAGCAATTCGCCGAGCATGGCGGCGGCCTGCCCGTCGCGCAGCTTGACCAACTCGTCGCAAGCGGCCGAGAGGATCACCTCGCGATGGCTGGGCGAATTCAGAGCGGCCCGCAGATCGACGGCGCAATTCTGCTTGTCGACTTTGGCCAGCGTCCGTAGCGCCTCGGCCGCCGCGTAATACGATGGATCGTCGCTTACGGTTTTTCGCAGCAGCTTGCGAGTGTCGTCGTGGGCGAAGTTTCCGAGCGCCTTGATCGCCTCGCGGCGGACCATGCTCTTGGTGTCTGCGGCGGCGGCTTTTAGGAGCGCCGCGCGCGTCTCCTTTCCGCTAGTCTTCGCCAGCACTTTGACCGCTTCCATCCGCACGGCCCAGAAGGCATCGTATTGGGCGGCCCGCCGCAGCGCCGCACGGGCGTCTTCGTGCGCGAGAAAATCAGCCAGGGATTTCACTGCTCGCACGCGACAGATCACGTGCGGGGAGCGCTCGATTTGGTCGAGCCATTCCTCTTTGCTCTTGCTGGCCTTGAGCGTTTTGAGAATCCAATCCCGCGGATCAAAACAAACCCGCGTGGGCCGCTGCGAAAGGGCGAAATGAAATGTCTCGGCGGCCTTCGAGACCGTGACGCGACGAATCAGCGTTTCGTTCGGCCCGGCCAATTCGATCTCGACCGGCATGCGGAACAGCGGCGTCACGTCGTCGACCTTTTGCGTCTGGCGGACGGTCAGCCGCACATTTTTAGTCTCTTCGTCCCAGGCCCAATCGACTTCGTAATCGGGATGCCCGCCGTGATGCACCCATTGGTCGAAGAACCAATTGAGCCCTTGCCCCGTGGCGTCTTCGATGGCCCGCCGCAGATCGGCCGTCTCGACCGTGCGGAAGCGATTGACGGTGGTGTAACGGTGGATCGATTTCCAGAACAACTCGTCGCCCAGCACGAACCGCAGCATGTGCAGCACGCGGGCGCCCTTGGGATACGAATGCCGGTCGAACATGTTGCCGGGGGCGTTGTAACGATAGTTGACGATCGAACGGCGGTATCGTTTGTCTTCCTTCTGGTACGATTCGGCCTCGCCCCAGCGGGCCCAAGCGGCTTCGTCGTCGCCCAGATCGTGCTCGCGCCAGAGCGTGGCGAAGTAGGTGGCGAAGCTTTCGTTGAGCCACAATTCGCCCCAGTCCTTGCAGGTCATCAAGTCGCCGAACCACTGATGGGCCAGCTCGTGGGCGACCAGGCCGTCGCTCGACACATCGAGGTGGGCTCGCTCATCGTGCAGCGTGCCGATGTTGAGCGTGGTGGCCGAGGTGTGTTCCATGCCGCCCCAGCCATATTCGTCGACGCAAATTTGGGCGTATTTAGGCCAGGGGTAACGCACGCCGATCTTCTGCGAGAAAAACTTCAGCATGGCCGGCGTCTTCTCGAAGCTGCGCTTCGCGTCGGCCAGCCGGCCCTTGGGCACGTACGATAGGACCGGGATGCCGTCCCACGATTGCTCGAGCACCTCGAATTCGCCGGCCACGACCGACATCAGATACGGCACGTGTAATTGCTTCTGCTGCCAATGCCAGGTGGTCGTGCCATCGCCGTTGTCCTTCTTGCCTTTCAGCTTGCCGTTGGAAAGCACGTAGTATTTCTTCGGCACGGTGGCGATGATCTCGCTGGTCAGCCGATCGCTGGGCGTGTCGACGCAGGGAAACCAATAGCGGGCGTATTCCGGCTCGCTCTGCGTCCAGACCATCTGCGGCTGGCTCGGCTCGCTTTCGTCGGGCACGACAAAGTGGGCGCCGCGCCGCGGCTTGGTGACGACATAATCGATCACCAGCATGAGCTCCTCGCCGGCGCGATACTCGCGATGCAGCGTGATCTCCAGCCGATTGCTAAAGGTCTTGAACTGGAGCGGCCGGTCTTTCTTGATCTTTCCGTCTCCGGCGATGGCGACGCTCTCGATCTTCATCTCGGCGGCGTCGAGCACGATTCGCCGTAGCGGTTTGAACGGCACGAGCGTGTGCGTGGCGCGGCCCTTCATCTCGCGGCGTTCCCAGTTGAAATGCAAGTCAAGCCGGATGTGCTGTTGGTCGACGTCGCGCGAGCGGACGGAGCGTGGGCTGGTGGTGAAGGGGCCGCGGCGAGATTGAGCCACCGCAAGCGTTGAGAGCGTCAGGATGGACAGGCAGGCGAGCAGCAGGGAGAGGCGGGTTTTCATGGGATTTCGATCTGATTGTGCTTGGGGAAAACGAGTCAACGGAAGGACTCTATCATCGCAGCCCGGATGGCTCGGTGCAATCGTTTGAAGCTTGCTTTCGTCCTCGTCCTCGTACTCCTACTCGTTCTCGTACTCGTTCTCGTACTCGAATGCGGGCTCTGACGGCCCAGAGCTTCGTCAAGGCTTGATCTTGGGATTAGCCGCGGGGCGTTAGCCCACGGTTGGTGCAGCGATAACCGGGGGCTAACGCCCTGCGGCTGATTGCGATCACCCCAACTCTTAGTCTTGACAGCGCGCTAGAGCCCCGCTTTCGAGTACGAGTAGGAGTACGAGTAGGAGTACGAGGACGATTTCGCGTTCGACGGTAGCGTGCCTCTGCCGCGGAATCTATGATGGGAGCCTGCGTCCGATTGTCATTTTCCCCACGACCTCCGAGTCACCCCCTCATGCCCCCACAACGCATCTCCGGCCTGATCGCCGCCCCGCACACACCGCTCCATGCTGATCGCACGATTAACGTCGAGGCGATCGACCAACAGGCCGACTTGTTCGGTCGCAATGGCGTCGGCGGGGCGTTTGTCTGCGGCACAACGGGCGAAAGTCTGTCGCTCACGGTCGAGCAGCGGATGGAAATCGTGGCGCGGTGGAGTGGCGCGGCGGGCGACGATCTGCCGGTGATTGTCAATGTGGCCCATAACAGTCTGGCCGATGCCCAGCGGCTGGCCGCGTATGCCGAAGAGCGCGGCGCGGCGGCAATCGCCACGATGGGGCCGACGTTCATCAGGCCGGCCAACGTCGAAGAATTGGTCGGCTATCTTGTCGAACTGACCGCGGCGGCCCCGCAAACGCCGTTTTACTATTACCACATTCCGTCGCTTACCGGCTTGAACTTTTCGATCTACGAATTGCTCACCGCCGCCGATGATCGCCTGCCAACGCTGGCCGGGGTGAAATACACGGACCTCGACTTGTTCGACTTTGGGCGGTGTCTCTCCCTCGACGACGGTCGCTACAACATGCTGTTCGGCCGCGACGAGGCGCTGCTGGCCGCGTTGGCACTCGGCGCGCGCGGCGCCGTGGGCAGCACCTACAATTTCGCCGCGCCGCTTTACCTGCGGCTGATCGAGGCCTTCGAGGCGGGTGACCTGCCATTGGCCCGCGACTTGCAACATCGTTCTCGCGAGTTGGTCGCCGTGCTATTGCGCCACGGCACCTCGCTGCTGGCCACCAGCAAAGCGGCCATGCGACTGGTCGGCATCGACTGCGGACCAACGCTGCCGCCGGTTGTGGATCTGAGCGACGCGGAGTTTGCAGCCATGTCGGCGGATTTGGAGCGGATTGGGTTTGAGGAGTTTCGTTGTCGGTGAGGCTGGTGAGTCGTCGGTGAGGGGATTTCAACGCAAAGGCGCAAGGGCGCGAAGGCGCAAAGAAGTTTTCAACAGGTGCCGCTTTTCCTCGCGATATTTCAGAACGTATCTCTTTTGAGGTCTTTGCGCCCTGGCGTCTTGGCGTCTTTGCGTTGAAATCCCGTCCAAGAAAAGGCTCACCCGTTTGTGTCCGTATTCAACTTACGCCGGCGGCGAGCGCAGCACACCGGCACGACGGCCCAGCCTAACAGGATGATCGAGGAGGGCTCGGGTATTCCTACGGTAAACCGGTAATACTGAATCTCTGCGGGGTCCAGAAATCCATTGACGACGCCGCCGTTGTAGGCCAAGGCGTAATTGCCCGATTCGTCGCCGGGAACGGCCACGAAGGCATCTTCGAAAACGGCGTCGAAGCCTCCCACGGCGATAAAATACTCGCCCAGGGGCAAGCCGCCCTCAAAGCGAAGGGCGCTTTGAAATGCCGCGGCCCGCTCGTCATCGTCGTTGAAACGCAGCGCGGCTCCGATGGAATCGTACAGGGCCAGCTCAGTGTCGAAGTCGGCCACCAACGTGTCGATCTCGATCGGTTCGCCCAGGCCGGCAATCCGGCCGAGGTTCACTGCGGTCGGGGCTGGCGCAGGGCTGTAGGGAAAAACGTGCAAATCGACGTCGAATGCGGCGTCGCCGGGCACGATGCCGCCGTCGGCGCCGATAAAGCTGTCGACGCTGAGATAGTAGGTGCCGGGACTCAGGGCGCCAAAGTTGAATACTCGTTGGGTGTCGAGATAAGCCGGCGACTTGATCGCTCCCAGCGCTTCGTTCTTGAGCCCGGGGCGGCCGGTCGCCAGCGAGTTGAGGAGAAAGAAATCGGGATCGCCCGCCAAGGCGTTGGCGGCGATGACCAGCGACGAGGGACTGCTCAAGCTGAATGAATAGATCACCTCGTTGCCCCAATTGAAGGCGGGGTTCGTGATGCCGGCATAAATATCGGCGTTGTTCGCGCCGGTCGATGTATCTCCCGTCACGTTCGTGCTGCCGAAGGGAAGTGGGCCAAGGTTGTGATTGACAATCAACTCGGCGCGGAGCGGCCCTACAAGGCAGGCGGCAACAACACCGCCTAGCAGCAGGAATGCAGCCGGTTTTTGGGAATTCATTTCATGAGCCTCGTAGTCTGCTTGTTCAGCGAAATGGGTTTTGCGCCATGGGAAATCCGCGCATAGGGTCGGATAAAACTCACTCGGCCGTCTTCGCTTGACGGACCAGCGGGCAAGGATATGTGAAGCAATGCCCGGGGCGAAAATTCGACCGGACAAAATCGAGCACAGGTGCGTGAGACATCCCGACTTGGGGATCAATGCGACCTAGATGGTGCTCATTAGCAAACGCTCAAAGCAGCGTTTAACCGAAGAATTGGCAAATCTCGACAACAGGTCAAAGCTCGGTGCGGATGAGCGCGCCGTGCCATGGAATACAGAACTCTCTTGCAACACCTTATTCGAGGAGCGCAGGCAAATCAACCATTTTGTCGATATTTCGACGGATAAGGCCAGATAAACCGGTCAAACATTGCCACTTTGAGTCCAAAAGAGCAACGAACAGAAGCATTTCCTCCGCGATTCCAGTCCCACGAATACAAGACCATGACACAAGCCGAGCCCTTTCACTCCTTTGCGACCTTCGTGATCTTCTGTTCAATCCCTTCTGCTTGAGGCGACGGCCCTTTCGTCGAAGATCGGGTGAACGTCAATGTTTGAACAGAAGGCCGCCCAGGTCGCAAAGGACGAGTGGAGGACCGGGAAGCCGTCATAACTCGAAGTACATTCAGACCTTAGCCGTGTTATCACAGCCCTAAGTGGCGCTGTCCAACTAATAGCCCGTTGAAAAGTCGGAGATCCGATGTAGGAGGCGACTCCTGCGAACGCTCTATTCGGCCTGCTTCTTGATGTTCGCAATGTCATATTGCGGTGCGAAGCCATCGGAAGCTTCAGCTCGCGCGCCGAGCTTGCCGTCGATTCTGACGAAATCGCCATGCTGAAAGCCGGACAGCTTGGCGCCCGACGGCAACACCACGCTGCCGCCGTGATCGTCGGTCTTCGCGTCGATGGGCACATAACGCAGCTTCCAGCGATCCGCGCTGCGGGCATATTCCAGCCTGCCCTTGAGCCACGAATAGTCTTTGTCGTATCCGTAGCTACCAGTCGTCGCGGGCGAGGTCATGGAAACAACCGTTGTGCCGCTGCTGGCGGTTTTACCGATCCCCGTCCACTGATCGGCCTGAGGCAAATCCGTAATGTTCACGGCACCCTTGGCCGGTGTAAATTGTCCGGGCTCGCGCGACGATGCCTCCTTGCTGCTGGCCGGTAAAGTTGGCGTGCCGGTTGGCTCGACAATACGAATCACACTAGGCGAAGTCGGCGGCGCGGGGCGGCCATTGGCGGCATGTCTGACTTGTTGGTCCGCGGTTTCGGCCTTCGCGTGAAAGCCAACCTTGACGACTCGACTCGCGCCCGTGTGGTCTTCGTGGTCTTTGGCGCCGACATCAGCAACGGAGTTGACATCAGCAACGGAACCCTTGGCCGCGGCGGGCTTGTCGATGACTACCGATCGCTCGATGCCGCCCAGGCCCTGCTCCGCCGGCTCGTTACGACTCGAAGATCCGGCGGCGGACGCCCGATGCGCGCCGTTTCGGTCCTTGTAGTAATTCTGATCGGCCGGTATCTGAGTGCCCGGCGACGGCACCCGCGACGGTCCCTGAAATAGATCGAGCGGCGGCGCCGACGGATAGGGCTGATAACAGCCGGCCAGTGTGATCGCGGCAATAATCCAAAGCGATGAGCGCCACATCGGCAGCGTCCTTTCTGCGAAGTTTCGACTCTGCGAAATCCTGACCCGGCGGCCTGCTCACGGGCGCATCGGTGGCGATGTCCCTTAAAGAACAGGGCGGGTAGGGTAGCGAATCTCGCTGGCGTGTCTAGGCCAACTTGGCTCACACGATTTTGCGATTTGGCCTACTTGGCCGCTCGCAGAGCCGTGGGGAAAACGACCTGCGCCTGGCGGCTCGTGGTGCTGGCCGTTTTGGGCGCGGGGCCGCTCGCTTTCTGCGGCACGAACGGGTTGATGAGCGTCGCCGGCTTGGCCAGCGGTGCTCTCTCGGGCGTCATCACGTTCTCGGGATACGCATACGGGCTGAATCCGTAAGGACGCGGCACGACGTAGCTGTAATACACCGGCGGATGCTGGGAGAAATAGGGAATGCGGTCGTGAGTGTAGATGCCGTAGCCCCGACAGCCGCACGGGCCACCGGCCTCTGCCGTGCTCACCGTAGCCGAAACGAACGCCAGAATCACCGTCGCGCACATCGCACCGAGAATTAGCTGAGTCTTCATGGTTGTCACCTCAAAAGTTGCCGTTATACAAGAACGTGACGCATCACTACACTCCAGGCTAATTGGAGCCTTCACCGCTGGCAAGCCTGAACGAAGAGAAAGAATCGGCCTCATCCTGGAAATAGCGGATGGGCCGGTGTTTTTCGACGGAGGATGCGCCGCGGCAAGCCGGCGGCCTACGGGGAGGCTGGCGAATTGGCAGGATGGCGAGGACGGGGTATATTGCGGTGGGGGCGGCGCGGCCGTTCCAATCGGCAGGATGCCAGCGCGGTTTGGGGTGCGAAGTTATTCGTGAATTCGCTTAAAAAGGGCTATTACATCCTCCGCTGCCTGGGGCCACGCATCGTTTGGCTGCGGGCGGGGGTTTTGCTGCGCAAGCGGCTGGGATGGGCCAAGGGAAACACCCCTTCTCGCTCGTGGGATGATATCTCGTGGGACGAGATCACCGGCGACAGTGTGCCGGCGGGCGCCGCTGATTACGCGCAGTGGAAGCGCGAACATGCGCCGCCGTTTCTGTTTCCGCTGGGCCAGCCGCCGCAGATTCCCGAGGCGCTGCGGCAGGCGCAGTCTGGCCGGCGGCCGACGATGAGCGAGCGGTTGCGGTTTCTGGCCGAAGATCGCTGCGTCTATTTTTTCCGCTATCCGTCGCCCGAGAAGATCGATTGGTATGTCAACCCGATTGATAAGGCGCGCAGCGATCCGCACAAGCATTGGTCGGAAATACCCGACTATCTTCCCGAGCAGGGCGATCCGCGGATGTTGTGGGAGCCGTCGCGGGCGGCCTGGGCGATCGACTTGGCGCGGGCGGCGGCGTGGGGTGCCAAATTGGACGACGACAAAACAGCGGAGAACGGCGACGTCGGGGCGCTTTTCTGGCGGTGGGTCGATTCGTGGATGGAGGCCTGCCCGCCGTTTGATGGTTTTCAATGGAAGTGTGGACAGGAAAGCTCCGTGCGGCTGATCGCCATCCTGCTCGGCTTCTGGAGCCTGGCCAGCGATGTCGCTACGACTGACGAGCGCTACGTTCAGATGGCCAGGCTCGCCTGGGCCACCGGTCATCGGGTGGCGGATCACATGAATTACGCGATTTCGCAGAAGAACAACCACGCCATTTCCGAAGCCTGCGGGCTGATGCTGATCGGTCATTTGTTTCCCGAGCTGCGCGAGGCGCCGCGTTGGGCTGCGCGGGGGCGCGAGGTGTTGGCAAGCGAGATTCGCCGGCAGACCTACGACGACGGCGCTTACGTGCAGAATTCGATGAACTACCAACGCGTGATGCTGCACGGCGCGTTGCTGGCGCTGCGATTGGGCGAGCTTTCGGCCGAGCCGCTGGATCGCGACATCTACGAGCGGATCGGCCGCTGCGGCGATTTCTTGCACGCGATGATGGACGTCGAGACGGGCCAACTACCGAAATATGGGAACAACGACGGGGCCTATGTGTTGCCGCTGTCCGAATGCGATTTTCTCGACTTTCGGCCGGTCGTGCAGGCCGTTCATTTTCTCGTGCATCGCAAACGATTGTTACCGCCGGGGGCTTGGGATGAAGATCTGCTGTGGCTGTTCGGACCCGAGGCACTGACGGCCGAAGGTGAGCCGCCCCATGAACGCCCCTGTGAAATACGGTCGCAAGCGTTCACTGCTGGCGGATATTACACGCTGCGGAAAGAGCACAGTTGGGTGATGCTGCGGGCCCACACACACCGCGACCGTCCGGCCCAGTGCGATCAATTACACTTAGACCTTTGGTGGCGCGGGCAGAACGTGCTGCGAGATTGCGGCTCGTATCAATACTATGTGCCGGGCCGGCCGGAGATGGAGCGGTATTTTATTTCCGCGCGGGCCCACAACGTCGTGGAGATCGACGGCGACGACCCGCTGGAGCTCGTCTCGCGGTTTTTGTGGCTGCCTTGGCCGCGCGGACGGATGCGGCATTATCAGGCGGACGGTTCGCCGGCCTGGTTCGAGGCGGAACATGCGGATTACGACCGGCGGCCGTGCAGCGTTTTGCACCGGCGTTGTGTGATTGCTCTGGACGATGACACGTGGGTGATCGTCGACGATCTGCTCGGCGAAGGGCAACACAGCGCGACCGTGCGATGGCATCTGATGGACGCGCCGGTGACGCTGGACTCCGCGCGGTCATGTGCCACGCTGCAAACGCCCGCCGGCCCGATCTCGCTGAGCATTTCGTCATCCGGCGGATCGGCCCAGCGGCTGGAGATCATCCGCGGGCGCGACGAGCCGGGCGACGTGCAGGGGTTTACGTCCGACTATTACGGCGAGAAGCTGCCGATCCCGACGCTCGAAGCCGAGTGGCGCTGCGAGCTGCCGCTGCGAATCGTAACCGTTGTTTCACCCGGCGATCCGATCGTGCCGACGTTAGCCAAGGCAGGCGCGGCGGGAGAGACCTGGACGTTGCAAGCGGCCAATGCGACCCAGACGTTGCAATTGGCGCCAGCGAACCGCAAGGCCGAGAGAATCCTGCTGCGCTGTATACTGGATGGTGACCTCGCGACGCCGTGAAGCTGTAATACCGCTGAGCGGGGAAGCGTCGATTCTAAAGATTCGCATAGAAAAGTAGTCTGCCGAGTTTTACCGTTCAAATCCTAAGCACGAAATCCGAAACAAATCCAAAGCACGAATTTCATAAAAAATCCGATCCAGCACCGTTTTTTTCATTTGAGATTCGGATTTATGATTTGTTTCGGATTTCGTGCTTCGGATTTCCGATCTCGTGAAATTCGGCGACTTATTGATCTGCGACCCCTAACTTGATCTCTCACCGGGTAGGCCCTCCCTTGAAAATTACGATATTCGGCGCTGGTTACGTCGGCATCGTTTCGGCCGCCTGCTTGCTGCGCGACGGACACGAAGTGACGGCGGTTGAGCCGGTTGAGTCGAAAGTGGCCGACATCAACCGCGGCAGAACGCCGATCACCGAGCCGCAGGTGGCCGACATGTTGGCCGCCGGACACCAAGACGGCCGCCTTCATGCGACCGATGACCCGGTTGTCGGGATGGCCGGCGCCGAGATGGTGTGGATCTGTGTCGGCACGCCCTCGCAAGCCGACGGCGGTATCGATCTTTCGATCGTCGAAACGGCGATCCGCCAGATCGGCGAAGCGATCCGCAGCAGTGATGACCGGCCGCTGGTTGTGGTCCGCAGCACGGTGCTACCGGGCACCACGGCCGGGCGATTGGCGCCGATTCTCGAGCAGGCCAGCGATCTGCGCGTCGGCGAGGACGTTGCGCTAGTGTTTCATCCCGAGTTTCTTCGCGAAGGCACGGCGGTGGCCGATTTCGACGCGCCGCCGAAGATCGTCATTGGCGAAGATCACCAGGGCGCCGGCGACCGGCTGCTGTCGATTTACGAGGCTTACGACGCCCCACGATTCCGTGTGCGCTCCGGCGAAGCGGAAATGGTGAAGTATTGCGACAACTTGTTTCACGCGGTGAAGATCACCTTCGCCAACGAAGTCGGCTCGATGGCCAAGGCGCTCGGCATCGACGCGCGCCGCGTGGCCGATGTGTTCTGCGCCGATACGAAACTGAACATCAGCCCACGCTACCTGCGGCCGGGATTTGCTTATGGCGGATCGTGCTTGCCAAAAGACACGAGGGCGATTATTCGCAAGGCGTCGGTGCTTTCGCTGCGGCTGCCGATGCTCGAGGGCTTGCCGACCAGCAACTCACACCAGATCGAATCTTTGGTGCTGCGGCTGCTGAGCCATACGCCGCGCACCGTGGGAATGGTCGGCCTGGCTTTCAAGCCAGACACCGACGACATGCGGGAAAGCCCCTACGTGACGGTCGCCAAGCGGCTGATCGGCGAAGGTGTGACCCTGCGAATCTACGACCCGGGCGTCGAGCCGGAGCGTTTGCTGGGCAGCAACAAGCAGGCGGTTCAGGCGGCGCTGCGCCACATGGAGACGCTGCTGGTTTCCTCGCTCGACGAGCTGGACGACTGCGACTTAATCGTCGTCAATCATCGCACGATCGACGGGGCAACGGTTAACGCTTGGTTGGCCGCCGGCAAGCGCGTGGTCGATTTGGCCGGGGTCGACGACGTCGACGTGACCCACCCGCTTTACGACGGCATCGCCTGGTAAGACTCCGAGGAAAGGAATCGCGTCGTGCATATCCTCTACATGCACCAGTATTTTATCACCCGCGGCGGCTACAGCGGCACGCGCAGCTACGAGTTCGCCAAATACCTGGTCGGCCAGGGACACCGGGTGACGATGATCTGCTCGGGGATCGACAACGAAGAGCAGCTCACCACCCCGCCGGGCAAGCAGTATTTCGAGGTCGACGTCGAGGGGATTCATTGCGTGCCGATTGCCGCCGGATTTGCCAGCGGACACAAAGGAACCGGCATGAGCGGATACCGGCGGATGGCCAATTTTTTGCAGTTTTCGCGCCTGGCAAAGCAGGTCGGCAAGCAACTCGCGCGGCCGGACATTGTGTTTGCCACGCACACACCGCTACCGATTGGGCTGGCGGGGATGGCCGTGAGTCGGCACTTCGGCACGCCGTTTGTGTTCGAGGTGCGCGATCTGTGGCCGACGGCGATGATTAACATCGGCGCGCTGACCAACCCTCTGGCAATCTGGTATTTGCGGCGGATGGAAAAAAAAATCTATCGGGCCGCCGATCATATTGTCGCCCTGTCGCCCGGCATGAAGGCCGGGGTGTGCAGCACGGGCATCGCCGATGAGCGAGTCTCGGTGATTACGAATGCTTCGGACATCGACCTGTTTCGGCCCGACGTCGACCCCGCTCCGGGGCGCGAGCGGCTGGGGCTGGGCGAGCGTTTTGCGGCGATTTACTTCGGGGCGATGGGGCTCGCTAACGGTTTGGAGTATCCCATCGAAGCTGCCCGCATTTTGCAGCAGCGCGGCAACGACCAGATCGTCATCGTCTTGCACGGGGCGGGCGGAAAACGGGCCGAGCTGGAGCAACTCGTTGCCCACTACGATCTGAAGAACGTCATCTTCTCCGATCCGGTTCCCGACAAGGCGACGGTGGCGAGTTTGGTGGCCGGCTGCAATGTCTGCCTGACAATCTACAAGGCGACCACCGAACACACCTGGACGCCGAACAAAATGTTCGACGCCTTGGCCGCCGGTCGACCCGTGCTGATCAACGTGCCCGGCTGGCTGCGCGAGACGATCGAAAACAACGACTGCGGGCGCGGGCTAGACCCCCAGAGGCCGCAAGAGTTGGCCGATACGCTGGAAGAATTTGCGGCCGACCCCCAGCTCTGCGAGCAAATGGGCCACAACGCCCGGCGGCTGGCCGAAACCGAATTCGCCCGCGAAAAGCTCGCCGCGCGGCTCGAGGCGATATTCGAGCGAGTCTTGGCCCAGCGGCGGATGTAGGAGGCGTCTCCGACGGCGACCAAAGCTCACCGTGGCACAGGCGTCCCGCCTGTGTGGTTCACCGGCGGGACGCCGGCGCCACGGTTAAATCGCTTCGGTTGATGATTCCGGGTAGTAGCGTGCTCGGCGGGCGACTTTTGCCGGCACGCCGTAGGCAACGACCTCGTCCTCCAGGTCGCCGACAACGCAGGCCCCGGCGCCGATCATCGCCCAGTCACCGATTGAAATGCCCTGAATGACCGTGGCACCGATTCCGATCACGATCAACCGGAACGCCATCGCGGGCGAACGTCCGGCCCGCCTTCGCGATAGAGTTCAGTGTAACCGAGGAGTGAGGTGGCGTCACGTGTCGCTGGCCGCTGTTAACTCGGCGGCGTTCTAAGAGTCCGCCCGTGGCCGTTCCATGAAGACTACGGCCTCCCCGTACAGCGGTCCCCCAACGTCTTGTAGGGTGTCATGGTCTATATCTTCGAGTTTGCCAATTTTGCTCGTCCATTTCTCGTACTCTCGTTGGCGAGCAGCGTGTGTGGGCTCGCCGAGATCGGCGTAAATAGCAATCTTCTCAGTGCCGTCTATAAACGCACCGTCGGCACAGGGCGAGTAACCGACGGTCGCGAATGCCTGAATAAACGCATCCAAGGTTACCTCGCGAGGCACGCCAGGCGGCCAGTAGCGCCCGACGATAGGCCACCACCAGTTTGCCGTGTCACCGGCTGCCCAAGCTATGCAGTTGTAGCTCTTGGTTTCGTCGCTCTTTTTTGCACTATTGGCGGAGGTCAGATGCGGGAACGATGCCGTATGATCCAGGTAGCCCATCTGCTAAATGCAGCCTTCCCGCTCGCCCCATTCGACCCACGCAGCGGCCATGGCCTTGATGTTGCCCCACTGTTCTTCGGGCACAGGGTCTGCTTCGGTGATGGCCTCTAAGGCCGAGAACCAATGATCGGGGTCGGGGTCGTCTCGCAATTCACGGAGCATGAGCGGCACGGCATCCCATCCCATTCCGATGATGTGTTGATAAGCCGGAATGAGCACCATGGCTGTAGATGACGACATGGGGGCTGACTGTTCTTGCCATTGCTTGGCGAGCCGTGAGAATTTTTCGCAAGTGCTCTCTGGCGATGCATGCCGCACTCGGATCACTGATCCTTCGCCGTAGAAATCGCGCAATAACGTAACAAACGCCTCGATAGACATGGCGTCCATGCTGCCTGATTGCTCACGCATCTGGCGAACCCGCTCGTGGAACGGCAGGTCGCGAGGAAGATCGACAAGGGATCCGGATTGCGGTGGTGTTTCGCCTGATTCTTTCGACATGAGTTCGCTCGCTTTTGGTCCCGTGTAGATATTTTGTACCGCACCGTCAGTGAAGGCAAGCCACCGGGCCAATTAGGCGGATTCTAGTGCTTTTGCCGGTTGCTTGACACACCAGCCCGGACATTCCAGCGATTTGCGACGGGGAACTCGTGGTTGAATTTCGGCGAGGACCGAGAAAATCGCCGACGGAGTCGCCTCCTACAACTAAATCGCTTCCGTTGATGATTCCGGGAAGTAGCGTGCTCGGCGGGCGACTTTTGCCGGCACGCCGTAGGCGACGACCTCGTCCTCCAGGTCGCCGACGACGCAGGCCCCGGCGCCGATCATCACCCAGTCACCGATTGAAATGCCCTCGATGACCGTGGCACCGATTCCGATCCAGCTTCCGCGGCCGACGCGGACGTTACCGCCCAGCGTCGCGCCCGGACAGATTTGCGAGAAATCGCCCAGGACGCAGTCGTGCTCGACGATCGCGCCCGTGTTGACGATCACGCTGCGGCCGATTCGTGTTCCGGGATTGATGACCGAAGCGGCGCACACGATGCTGCCTTCGCCGATCGTGACGTCCTCGGCAATCACGGTTTCGGGGTGAATCAATGTCACCAACTTTGCTCCGACTTCGATTAGTCTCTCCGAGATGTTCTGCCGGCGACTCGGATTGCCGACACCGATCGCAACCGATCGCCCCGACAATTCGTCCAGCAGACTCTCCTGCGACAACACGGGCAAATCGAGGAAGGTCGATTTGTCCGGCGCCAACTCGACGAAGGCGGCCACGTCGAAGCCCCGCAGCCGTGCGACGTCGCGGACCACGCGCGCGTACCCCGAGGCGCCGAAAATCAGCAGCCCGCTGTCTCGAATTGATTTGCGGCTGGCCAAGAGTGGATTCCTCGCTTAGAACTACGGCGTTAGGTCGTGAAATTCTTAATCTTGGGATTAGCCGCTGGGCGTTAGCCCACGGTTCCGCCGCGATAACCAGACGCTAACGCGTCGCGGCTGATTCATCCAACCCCAATTGTTAGCCTTGACGCAGCACTAGCCCCCAGTCCCCTGCTTCCTTGGAAACGATCGATCTTGAAACATACGTGAGTGATTGAGCGCAAGACTTCTAATTTGTGGTACTGGCGCCCTGCCGCTCAAGTTTTTCCATGAGCATGACCAATTGGTCGCCGCCTCGCGACTGCATTGTGCTGAGCCATCGTTCGGCCCAAGAAAACGGCGGCGGAAACGGCGAAAAACGCCCCAGGCAGAACACTCGCAGCACCTGACGCAGGAGCATCATCAGCCGCAGCCCGGGAAAATAGACCTGGTGTTGGTCCAGCCGCAGCGACGAGGGGCAGTACGACTCGATCTGCTGCGGCTTGTAGTGTCGATGCCACGGCCGGCGGTCGCCCGAGACCGACACGTCGCCGACGAGTTGTATTTCTTTGGTCCGCTCGAAACGCTCCTTGTAGTATTCCTGATTGCGCATCAACACCAGATGAATGAAACGGTGCAGTCGCGGAAAAACAAATTTGAAATTGCCGACGTCGAGAAACGTCAGCAGCCCGCGGTGCGGCGTGGTTAGCAGTAGCTTTCCGCCCGGCTTGAGAATCCTCGCCAGCTCGCGCAGCGTGACGCTCTCGTCCGGCACGTGCTCGATCACCTCGATGATGGCGATTGTGTCGAAATACTCGTCGGGGTATTTCGTTCTGCCGTCTTGACCGATCTCGCTCAGTAGAAAGTTGGTGTGCTGCTTTTCGGCCGCGGCGTAGGCCGCCTTGTCGACGTCGACGCCGTGGCACTCGTCGCAGCGATCTTCAAGGCACTCCATCAGCCCGCATCCACCACAGCCGTAGTCAAGGAATTTGCCCAAGGGAAAGTCGAGCGCCTCGATCGCGCGCGTCCGCCACGGCGGCATGGCAGCGTCGAGCGGCAGGCGGTTGTCGTGCGGTTGGCTCATGCGATGACGTCTCACGATCAAGAATCGAGCCGCGCCGGCAGCTCAGCCAACGTGGCGATCTCTGCCTGCGGAGCGTGTGCTTCGGTCGGCGGCTCCAAATGGCTATACAATCCGCCGGCGCGCCGCAGGCGAATCGTGCCCATTCCCAACTGCCGGGCTCCGAGGAAGTCCTTGGTAGGATTATCGGCCACATAAACGGCCGACTCGCCGGAAACGCCCAATTGGCCCAGCACTTCTTCAAACGGCCTTGTGCTCGGCTTCCAGTGCTCCCGTCCGAAGGCGTCGGACAGCACGATGGCCGAGATCCAGCGGTCGATACCCAACACGGCAACTTTTTTTTGCTGCTGCGCCAGCCGGCCGTCGGAGACGAGCCCCAGAGCATAACGGCCGTGCAGCGTTTCCAGCACTTCAGTCGCTTCGGATGAAAGCTCGATTTGTGGATCGTGCTCGCGGTAACAGCGGAGCATCGGTCCGATCCAGCGCTGTTCATCGAGCTGGCGATCCTGCAACCAGCGATTCATCGTCATTTCGCGCACGCCGGCCTCAAGCAGCGCGATCAGTTGAGCGAACGTCTCCTCAGCGGAAAGGCCCGCTTCGGTCTCCAGGTAGCGCGCCACCGCGTGGAATCCGCTCCTGACGTACTGGTGCTCTGGATAGAGCGTGTCGTCCAGATCAAGGACGATAGCGCGGTATGTTGCCACGTTCGTCCTCGCTGAGAAAGAAAGATTCGTCAAATCGCGTCATGTACACTCCGCAGCGATAGCCGTCCAGCGGCGGGACTTCGACGTCGCGCCCGACGGCGCGGGCGATGAACAACTCGACCGCGTTGATCCCCGCGGCCACGCTGAGGGGAAACCCGCCGCCGAAGCGGGCGTTGAATTCGGTGACGTGTGCCACGCCATCCTTGAACATGGTCTGGATACAAATCGGCCCCACCGCTCCCATCGCCTTGGCCATGGTCACGCAGTGGGCCGTTACGATCGGATCGTAGAGCGTTACGCCGCGGGCCACTTCACCGTCGCGCGTGGTGATGCGCCGGCGGGAAACGACGGCGAGAATCTCTCCCTCGGGATCGCACGTCACGTCGGTCGTGTACTCGGGACCGGGCAACAACTCCTGGATAATCGGGTCGGGAACTCGATCGAGAAAAAACTCCATTTCCCGGGCCGATTCGACCCGGTAGGTGTGTTGAGAAGAGCTACCCCATCGCGGCTTGATGAACAGCGGGTAGTCCATCTCGCTGGCGGTGACGTCTTCGGGTAGCCAACTTCTCGGCGCCGGCAGCCCAAGGCCCCGCACAAACTTCATCGTCTGCCATTTGTCGCGCGCCGTTTCGATCGGCTCGCGGGTCATGCCGGTCACGCGCGTGCCGATCTGCTCGAACTGCCGGCGATGACGGGCCAGCAGCAATACGTCGGGATCGATCAGCGGGAACACGAAAGCGATCTGCTCCCGGCGGCAGATGTCCAACAGGGTCGGAACGTACTGCTCGTCGACAATTAGCGGGACCAGCAGCGGCGTGTCTGCCAACCGCAATGCGGGCGCAAGCGGGTCGGCGTCGATGGCGACCACCTTGCCCGAAACATCGAGCGATTCCAGCGCGCGCTTGAAAATGCGGACCAATTCCACGCGGCGTCCGACACTGGTCAGCAAGATGTTGAAAGGTCTGTCGTCGGTCAAGGCGATCGCTCCGCCGGCGTCTTCGTTCCGGTAAAAAATGGCATCGTCGCGTGATCGTCGGAACTGACGCCCTTGCGGGAGAGCACTTCGACGAACGTTCGCCAGAGGATCGACAGATCCAGGGCAAAGCTTTGGTGATCGACGTACCACACGTCCAGTTCAAATTTTTCTTCCCAGGAGATTGCGTTGCGGCCGTTGACCTGCGCCCAGCCGGTGATGCCGGGGGTCACCTCGTGCCGGCGGGCCTGCTGTGGCGTGTAGCGATCGAGATACTCGATCCGTAGCGGTCGCGGCCCGACGATACTCATGTCGCCGCGAATGACGTTCCAAAGCTGCGGCAACTCGTCGAGGCTCAACGACCGCAGCAGCTTGCCGAATCGGGTCAGCCGCAGCCCGTCGGAAAGCGGCGCTCCGTCCGCGCCACAAACGTCCCGCATCGTGCGAAATTTCCAGATCACAAACTGCCGGCCCTGGTGCCCACCTCGCGACTGTCGAAACACGACCGGCGATCCGAGCGTCAGGCGAACCAGGATCGCCGCGGTGGCGATCAGCGGCAGCAGCAAGACCGCCGTCGGCAAGGTCATCGCCAGATCGAACAGCCGTTTACCGACTTTTCGGTAGAAACGATTCATCGCTGCTTCCTAGATAACGACCGATCGTCCCCAGCCGAGAGTCTGGTGGCCTGCCGGCGATGTGCCATGGTTGCTACCCGCTGGCCAGGTCTTCGATGAGCTGCCGTGCCCAACGGTCGCGGGCGATGTGCTCGGTTCCCTCGTTGCTGAGGAACTTGACGTTGCTGTATCTCGGCTCTTGGTAGTCGACAATCTCGCCGCTGGCGATTGCCTCGAGCACCTGCTGGACGCCCTGTTCCACGCTCCACCGTGGTCGAAAGCCCAGGTGGTTGCGAATCTTGCTGAAATCAACGCGGTAATTACGATGGTCGCCGTCACCATCGGAAACAATCAACTCGGCCGAGACGACCTGCTCGTGGACGATCTGGCCGATTTGCTCGATCGTATAGTTCTGGTCGTTGGAACCGACGTTGAAGATCTCGTTGGAGACGACCGCCCGCGGGGCTTCGAGTACGATGGCCAGCGCGCGGGCCGCGTCTTCGACGTGGACGAAGGGGCGCCACTGATCGCCGCCGTGAATGGTAATCTCGCCGTCGATTTTCGCCTTGGCCGAAAGTAGATTGACGACCAAATCGAACCGCGTGCGTCCGGACAGGCCGTAGATCGTCGCAAATCGGACGATCGTCGGATGAAAACGACTGTTCGCCATCTTCCGCAACACCTGCTCCGAGGCCAGCTTGGTATGGCCGTAGAGCGAGACGGGCCGCACGAACGAGCGCTCGTCGAGCATCTCGTCGCAGGCGCCGTAAACGCTGCACGTGCTGGCGAAGATAAACTGCTCGACGCCGGCCGCTTTGGCCAATTCGGCGACCATCCGTGTGGCCGACAGATTGATGTCGATCGTCAGATCCTCGTCAAGGTTGCAGGCCGGGTCGCCGACGATCGCTCCCAGATGGATCACGGAGTCGACGTCGTGCATCGCCTGCACCACACATTCGACGTGGCGAAAGTCGCCACGGATGACCTCCAGATTCGGATGATCGACGAAGCTCTGAATCGGCTCGTCGCCGAAGAACATCATGTCGAGCAGACGCACGTGGTAGCCACGATCCAGCAGCATCGGCAGCAAGGCCGAGCCGATGTAACCCGCTCCGCCCACGACCAGCACGCGGCGCTCGCCGGCCCGCTTTGCCTTGGCGCGGGCCTCGTGTTCGGGCCGCACGATCTTCTCATAAAGGCGAGCCCAAACACGGCTGCCGACCAACAATCCCAGGCTGATCCCCCAGGCCAGGATCAACGCCGAGCGAGGAATCTGCCGAGCTGCATCGGCGCCGCTGAAAAAGTACGAAACGAATGCATACAGTATGTAGCTTTGACTGATCGCTTGCGCGACGACCAGCGCTTTGTAACGGCCCTGATAGAAACGCCCATAGGTGTAGAAGCCGCTCAGATAAAACACCACCAGACTGATCAGTGTCAGCGGCCAGGCGCGATCGCAATAGATCCCGAGGTATCGCTGCGCCAAGTCAGCCAACTCGCCGGGCTGGTAATCTTGGCCTTGAAACGAGGCGGTGAACATCCACCGCACGGTCAGCGCGACGATCAGCGCGACTTGGATCATCGCCGCGTCAGCGACCATCCGCACGATCATGCCTGGCGTCAAGTGAAATCGATCAGTGGTCCGCACCGGTGACTCCCTGTTGGGGAAAACTCAAAGTGTTGTCAATCAGAACGTGGAGTAAAGACGGTCGCGTATCTCGGGTGCCATGGGCAGCTCGATTTCATCGACTATCGAATCGCAGCGGCGACCTTGCCGATTGAACCGTGAATCCGTCGCACGGCTTGGCATATTCCCAGCACCACCTCGTCGTCCATCCGCGACCAAATCGGCAGACTCAAGCAACGCTGAGACAAGACGTTGGTATTAGACAAGCTTTCTTCCGCCGGGGCAAACTCTCGGTAAGCCTGCTGGCGGTGAACCGGCGGTGTGTAATATCGCCGGGTGTCGATGTTTTCGGCCTCCATCGCCGCGCGCAACTGGTCGCGGGAAAGGCCGAAGGCCGACTCTACCACTGTAATCGAAAAGTCCTTATATGAACAGCGATCGACCGGCCGAACCGCCTGAAAATCGATGCCCGGCAAATCGCCCAGTTCTCGACGAAAAATCTCTGACACCTCCTGCCGACGGAGAATGCCCGGCTCCAGCAGTGCCAGGCTGCGACAACCCAACAACGCGCTAAACTCGCTCATGCGAGAGTTCAGCCCGGCAAAGCGGCTGTCGTAGTCGCTCATGCCGTATTCGCGACCGATGCGAATATGCTCGGCCAGCGCGTCGTCGTTCGTGGCCACAATGCCACCTTCGGCGGCGATGACCAATTTTGTCGGGCTTAGGCTGTAGACGTGGGCGTCCGCCTGTCCGCCCACCGGCGTGCCTTCGTATCGGCAGCCGAAGCCGTGGGCGGCGTCGAAAATCAGCTTCAGCCCGCGCCGCTCGGCCAAGTCTTTCAGGGCCGCGATATCGGCCGGATTGCCGAAGTTATGAACCGCGACGATGGCCGACGTGTTGGGCGTGATCGCATCTTCCGCTCGCCGCGGATCGAGATTGGTCGTGCCATAATCGACGTCGGCAAACACGGGCCGCAGGCCGGCCCAAATCATCGAACTGACCGTGGCCATGAACGTAAAGCTGGGAACCACCACGTCGCCGGTGAGCCCGAGGGCTTGGTAGGTGAGCATCAGGCCGCTGGTGCAGCTCGACACGGCCACGGCATGGCGCACCTGAAGATGCTCCGCGGCGGCCTGCTCCAGCGCCCGCAGGTGCTTGCCCTTGGTGACCATTCCGCTGCCGACGATTTCGGCCATGTCGTCGGCCAGCGCGTCGAACTTCGGCAGCACGGGCCGCACGATCGGCACTTTCTCGGCAAACACCGGCGTGCCACCCAGCACGGCCGGATCGCTGCCGATGGTCGAAAAATCGTTGTTCATTAAGGTGGCTCTTTCGGTGCGTGTGCCGCCGATAAATAACTTGCCGGTTTTCCGCTTTCGGGTGGCTGGTGGCAGCGCAGCGATCCAGCCTATCACGGCGCAACGGTTATCGCGACACCCCGACATCTGCAAACGGAGTGCCCGAAGCCACAGATCGCTCATCGGCTGCGGATTTTTCCGGTCGCAGGGCGAGAATTGCCCCTCGAAATGTTGGCCCGTTGCAAAGATCCGCACAAACGTCGTAGCGATTTCGCAACGCGCCGGTTGCGTTATTGCCACGCCCCGGAATTGTAAAGCCGCGACCATTGGTCGCGCCAATGCGCCGCGGGGCGCGACCACTGGTCGCGGCTTTACAAACTGCTACGCGCCGGCCAACGCCGCCTGCGCCGCCGCCAGGCGGGCGATGGGCACGCGGAAGGGCGAACAGCTAACGTAGTCCAGCCCCACGCTGTGGCAGAATACAATCGACGCCGGGTCGCCGCCGTGCTCGCCGCAGATGCCACACTTGAGGCCCTTTTTCGTCTTGCGACCTTTCTTGACGCCCATCTCGATCAACTGGCCCACGCCCGTGACGTCCAGCGTTTGGAACGGATCGGCGGGCAATATCTCCTGATCCAGATAATCGGGCAAGAACGTGTTGATGTCGTCGCGGCTGTAGCCGAACGTCATCTGCGTCAGGTCGTTCGTGCCGAAGCTGAAGAAATCGGCGTGTCTGGCGATCTGATCGGCGGTCAGCGCGGCCCGTGGAATTTCGATCATCGTGCCGATCGGAATGTCGAGCTTGCCGCTGTATTTCTTGGCCGTTATGACGTCGGCGATGGTCGTCTCGGTCAATTCGCGCAGGCTCGACAGTTCCGTCGCCGTGCCGACCAGCGGGATCATGATCTCCGGCTGGGCGTCGATCTTCTTTTTCTTACAGGCGATCATCGCCTCGACGATGGCCGTTACCTGCATTTCGAGGATCTCCGGATACGTCACCGCCAAGCGACAGCCGCGGTGACCGAGCATCGGATTGGCCTCGTGCAATTGGGCCACCCGGTTCTTGATGACCGACGGCTTGACGCCCAGCGCCTTGGCCAACTCGGCTTGGCTCTTGGCGTCGTGCGGCAAGAATTCGTGCAGCGGCGGATCGAGCAGCCGCACCGTAACCGGCAGGCCCTTCATCGCCGTGAAGATGCCGATGAAATCCTTGCGCTGATACGGCAGCAGCTTTTTCAGTGCCTTGCACCGCGCGGGTAGATCCTCCGCGGCGATCATCTCGCGCATCGCTACGATCCGATCGCCCTCGAAGAACATGTGCTCGGTGCGACACAGCCCGATGCCTTGGGCGCCGAACTGGCGGGCTCGCTTGGCGTCGGCCGGCGTATCGGCATTGGTCCGCACGCGCATCGTGCGATATTTGTCGGCCCACTTCATCACCTTCGCAAAATCGCTCGACAGCTTCGGAGTTTGGGTCGCCACGCTGCCGACCATCACTTCGCCGGTCGAGCCGTCGATCGACAGGGTGTCGCCGTGGCTGAACGTCTTGCCCTTGATGGTGATCTTGCGGGCGCGCTCGTTGATGAGAACTTCGCCGGCCCCCGCCACGCAGCAGCGTCCCCAACCGCGGGCGACCACGGCGGCGTGGCTGGTCATGCCGCCGGTGCTGGTCAAGATGCCGACGGCCGAGTGCATGCCGTCGATGTCTTCCGGGCTGGTTTCTTTGCGGACCAACAGCACCTTTTCGCCCGCCTGAGTGCGCTCGACCGCTTCGTCGGCCGAAAAGGCCAAGGTTCCGACCGCGGCGCCCGGCGAGGCCGGCAGCCCGATGGTGAGAA
>JADFKK010000115.1 GCA_022564995.1 Planctomycetota bacterium
CTCGAACCACGACAACGAAAACGAAGACCCAAGCCGTACGCCCTCATGACCAAACCCAGAAACGAAGCCCGAAGGCGATACGGCAAAACACGTTAGAGAAATATCAGTGCCATTCAGTACTGAGTACAGAGTACTGAGTACTGAGTACTGAGTACGCAGCAGTGTTCAGCTGTAGTAGTCAGCACTTCATCTGACGGAAATATCCCTCCTTCCCTCCTTCCCTCCTTCCCTCCTTCCCTCCTTCCCTCCTTCCCTCTCTCCTTCCCTCCCTCTCAAAACCATGTCCCAAACCGATCGCGACAAATGGAACGCCCGCTACCGAGAGCGTGGGCAAAAGACAGAACGGCCGTCGTCGTTTCTGACGTCGCTCGACCTGCTGCCCACATCGGGACGGGCACTCGACGTGGCGGGCGGCGCCGGGCGACATGCGATTTGGCTGGCACAGCGGGGGCTGGATGTTACGCTGGCCGATGTTTCCGAGGAGGCGATTTCGCTGGCCGAAGACGAAGCGGCCAGCGCGGGCGTGCGAATCACCTCGCGGATCGTCGATCTGGAGACAGAGCCCTTCCCCGCCGGGCCGTGGGATTTGATCGTTTCGTTTTATTATCTTCAGCGATCGTTGTTTGATTCGTTCGCCGATGCCCTGGCCCCTGGCGGGCTGTTGGTATTTGCCCAGCCGACAACGAGCAACCTCCAGCGCAACACGAAACCTCCGGCGCGGTTCCTGCTCGAAGATGGCGAACTCCCCGGCCTGGTTCGCGGCCTGGAAGTCATCCGCTACCATGAAGGTTGGCAAGCAGAGGGCCGCCACGAAGCCCGGCTGGTCGCCCGCAAGGGATGAACCAGTGCTTGGTCAAGTTGGTGCGACGATAACCGGGGGCTAACGCCCCGCGGCTGATACGAATCACGCTACTCAATGGAACCGCCTCATGCCCCAAGTCACCATCTATCACAATCCGCGTTGCTCGAAGAGCCGGCAGACGCTCGCGCTGCTAGAGGAGCACGACATCGTACCCGAGATCGTGCTGTACCTGGAAACTCCGCCGGATGAAAAAACGCTTAGGTCGCTGATCGAAAAGCTCGGCATCGAAGCCAAGAGCCTGATCCGCGGCAAGGAACACCGCGAGTTGGGTCTGAAAGAAACCGACGACACGGACGAGTTGATCCGCCGCATGTCCGAACATCCCCAGATCATCCAGCGGCCGATTGTGGTGGTTGGCAGCCACGCTCGTCTCGGCCGGCCGCCGGAGTCGGTGTTGGAGATTCTGTAGGGCATGCTCCGCGTGCCGCGTGAATTGTAGAAGGCAACTCCACCCACCTTCCCTCCTCCGCACTGGCAAGAATCGCTTCGATCACCCGCATGTTCGCCACGGCGTCTTCGATGGGCGTCGGCACGTCGGTGTCTTCCAGCACGGCCTGCGAGAACAGATCGCCCTGAATGGTGTACTGGTTGGCCGTTTCCAGCTCGAACCGCTCGGGCTCCTCTGAACCGCGCTGATGCCACACCTTGCAAGGCCGGTCTGCTGGGGCGTTAAAGGGAATTTCAATCTCGATGTGGCCCTCGGTGCCGTAGATGTTCACCCGCTGCCGCGACGTGAGTTGGGTTGAGCAGGTGAAGGTCGACGTTCCGCTGCCGAAGTCGAGGATGCCGGAGGTGAGCCGGTCGATTTTCATCTCGGGATCGCGCTGGACGATGCCAAACACTCGCCGTGGCTCGGCGCCATAGATCAGCCGCGAGAGCGAGATGTTGTAACAGCCGATGTCCATCAATGCGCCGCCGCCGATGTCGGCCTGATTGCGGATGTTGTCGGGGTCGACATTGTGATAGGAAAAGAACGACTGAATCGTCCGCAATTCGCCGATCTTGCCGTCTGCGACGAGCTGTTGGGCCAGCTTCCACTGCGGATGGTGCCGATACATGAAGGCTTCCATCAGCTTGAGTTGCGGATGCCGTCGGCCCTCGTCGACCAACGCTTGCCCTTCGGCTGCCGAAAGCCCAATCGGTTTTTCGCACAACACGTGCTTGCCGGCTCGCAACGCCTTGATCGACCACGATACGTGCAGATGATTCGGGAGCGGGTTGTAAATCGCGTCGATGTCCGGGTCGGCGAGCAATTCTTCGTACGATCCGTAAGCCCGAGAAATGCCGAGTTGCGCAGCGGCAGCCTGGGCCTTTTCGAGACTCCGCGAGCTGATCGCATCGATCTGGCAATAGGCACCCTGCTGCATCGCGGGTATTACCTTTTCGGTGCCGATGTTTGCCGTGCTTAACACACCCCAACGAATCTTGGCCATGATGTCATTCCCGTCGTGGTTGTGGAATTTTGAGCGGCAAGGCGCTAGCCGCCGGTGAATCTACGTTACGTTTTCCCGCACAAAACCCGCGGCTAGCGCCTTGCGGCTCACCCTGACGGCGGCCACAGTAAGCGGCAAGGCGCTAGCCGCCGGTGAATCTACGTTACGTTTTCCCGCACAAAACCCGCGGCTAGCGCCTTGCGGCTCACCCTGACGGCGGCCACAGTAAGCGGCATTGGGCTAGCGCCCAGCGGCTAGTCCCAAGACTAAACTTATGCGTCGACGGAAGCAACCGGAACTTCCATCGGAACCACGGGCAGTTCGATACTAAACCGCGCTCCGCAGCCCGGTCCGTCGCTGTGAACCGAGAGCGCTCCGCCCATTTCGCGAGCGGCGTTGGCTGAGCTGTGCAGTCCGAAGCCGTGCCCGCGTTTTTTGGTCGTGAAGCCGTGCGAGAAGATGCGCGTCAGATTGTCCGGCGCAATGCCGATTCCGTTGTCGATGACGTCGATACGAACCCAGTCGTCTCCTTGCCGGCGGGCGCGCACGATGAGCTGTCGGTCCGATCTGTCGCTGGCCGCCAGGGCGTCCTTGGCGTTGGTGACCAGATTGATGAGGATTTGCAGCAAGCGGTGCTTGTCGATCCCCAATTCCGGCATTTCACCGACGTCGCAGGTGAGTTGTATTTGGTACTTGTCCAGCGACGAGGAATTCATCCGGATGGCGTCCTGAATCAATTCGGCGATCTTCACCTTCGCGATCACTCCTGCCACGCCGGCATACGATTGCTGCATGGCGATGATGGTCTTCACGTGGTCGACGTTGTTGTTGAGCACGCGCACCTCTTCGACCAGTTCGTGCTTTTGCTGCACGAGATGCTCGGCCAACAGATCGAGAAACCGCGGCAGTTGTCGTCCCTGCTCATCCTCGGTGAAGAATGCGGGCAGGTCGTCGAGGTGCTGATTCATCAGATCGACGGCCCGCCGCAAGTCGCTCAACTGCGAATCGCGCAGTCGCTCGGAAAGCAGCGTCGAGGAGACGTTGATGCTGTTCAGCACGTTACCCACGTTGTGCAGCACACCGGTGGCCACCTCGGCCATGCCGGCGCGCCGGGCCGCGTCGACGAGTTGCCCGTGGACCGACTCCAATTCCGTCTCGGCGCAGGCCCGCTCGGCGACTTCCCGGCTCAGCTGGGAGTTGGCGTGGGTTAGCTTGGCGGTCCGTTCGGCGACGCGCTGTTCGAGCTGATCGTGGGCAATTTGCAACTCGTTGTCCCGTTTTTGGATTTCGTCCAACATGGCGTTGAATTCGTCGCAAAGCGAGCCCAGCTCGTCGTTGGACGTCTTGTTGACGCGGAGGCTGTAGTCTTTCTGAGTGATAATCTGCTGCGCGACCTCCGCCAGATCGAGGGTCGAACGGGTGATCGCCCGCTGCACCCGCCGAGAAACGAACATCGCCGCGGCGAGGGAGACAATCATGATGACCAGGACAATTTCGACTTCGCGGATCAGCACTGCCCGCAGATCGTCCATGCGCGAGTACAAAAACACGGTGCCGATCCGCTCGCCGTCTTGTTGGATCTCGCGAACGAGGCAGAGATGCCCTTCACTGGTGTAGGTATGCCCGACGTGAAGCGGCAGAACGTCGGAAAAGTCATTGTCCTGCGCATCACCATACGTCGCGAAGACTTGGCCATCCTTGTCGTAAACCGCCGCAAACTCGACCGTCTCCTGTTTCTGCAAGGACGACAGCAACTCCTCTGCCGTATCGGGATCGTGAAAGACAACGGCTGCGGTGAGATTCGCGCCGAGGACTTCCGCCAGCGAGTCGTATTCCTGCACGCGTGCGGCACGAATCGTGTGAAAGTCGTGGACCAAGAAGGCCGCGCCACAGAGCAACAGCGCAATACCCACGGCCAGCGTTACCAGCAGGCTTATCTTGGTGTTGATCGAAAAGTTTTGAAACGGTCGCATCGCTCGTCGCCCTCGACTGCTGTTGCCCCAGGCCAGTAACCCAGTTATTTCGGAAGCGACACGGCTACCGTTCCGATCGCGTCACAATGCCCGCCTTTTGCCACCGCGCCCGAAGGTCGAGTAACGGTGACTTGAACTTCACACCCTGGCGCTGCGCTTGCTCCTGGCTGAGATCGAATCGCACTTTATTCTTACTCACGAAAAAACTCAGCGTCCCGCCCTGTCGGATAAAGTCGGTCGTTTCGCCAACGAGCAGCACCGGTCGGCCACGAACCGCCTTGATGGCCGCCGCGCGCGCGTCCGGACGAACCGAACGACCCACGAACAAAATATGGCACGTTGTCGGGTCGTCCATGGGGCGCAGATAGCGAATTTGAATCGGCCGCCTGCCCACTCGTTTGCGGCGAGCGATCTCATCGAGCCGCTCGCCGAAAGGGTTGTTACCGATGACACCGATCACCAGCGACGCGTCGCGGTTGGCAAACGCGGAGTCGGGCCAGTTCGTATATTTTGCGATTTGGTAGAGATAGCCCGCCTTGATCGGGTATTCGCGATTGATCAGCGGCGCGTCTTCTTGGGCGGGCGCACGTGACGCCAAGGCAAGCAGTAGGCCCATCATCAACAGACCGCTGCATCGACGCCGCAGCGCGCTTGCGCGTCGACCCGGCCCGCCGAATCGACGTGCGCCGCCTGCATTCGTAGTCTCGGTTTGTTGGCGTGCCACGTGATACAAGGTGATGTGCCGCTTCTATTTTGTTTTCCCACAAACCCTAATATTGCCACGTCACAATTCCATACACGCCGCGTTGAACCTCGGTCCCGATGGTGTCGGTGCCGGTAAACTCCAGTTGATGGCTATCCAACAGGTTCTGGCCGACGATGGCCACCTCCAAATCGCGGCAGGGCCGCCAGCCCCAACGCAGGTCCATCGTCAGATAGCTGGGAACACTAATCGCCGACAACTCGTCGACGTAGCGGACCATCAGGTCGAACTCCATGTCGTGCGCCAAATCCCAGGACGATTGAAAGTAAACCTGGTTATGCGGGCTCTTGCCTTCGCCGTCTTCGCTGCCCGCGCCAGTGCCCGCCTCGGCGTGAAGCTGAATCTGCAGGAAGCTGTAGGCGGCGCTTACCCGCCAGCACGGCGTAAGCTGCCAGGCAGCGGTCAGCTCCACCCCGTAGGTTTCGCCCGTCATGCGGTTGGTCGGTATTTGCGGCAGGATCAGCACCGGCGGCGGCGAGATCGGCGTCTGGGGTAGATAGGCCGTCAGCTTGTCGTAGTCGGGATAGAACAGCGCAACGTCCCAGGAAAAATCGTCGGTCGTCTGTTCCCGATAGCCCAATTCGTAGGCGATCAACTCTTCCGACTCGAAGGCCGGATTGCCGAGAATCCGCAGATACGTCGGCGGCATCAGGGAAATCGGGAAGTTGTTCGAGAAGCGGTGGTCGACGCGCGAGGGCGTTCGCACGGCCCGCGACACGGCCGCCCAGACCGACTGTTGCGGCGTTGGCGTCCACAAGACTCGAATGCTGGGCTGGACCTCGAAGCCGGTGAAGTCGTTGTTCTCGAACTTCGCACCCAGTGTCAGATAGAGAAGATCCTCTCGCAGTGTGATCTCGTCCTGCACAAATGCGCTGAACAGGTCAAGCGTGCGTCCGGGACCGAAGTCCAGCGTCAGCGGGTCGGTGTTGAACACATCGCGACTCCAGCGATATCCCCAACCCCAGATCAAATCGTGACAGGGCCCGGCCGGCAGCCGGTGTTGAAAGTCGATGTCGTAGGTGTCGCGGTTTTCTCCTTGAACGGTGTCTCTCCGCTCCGTACGATCGTAATAGAACTGCAAGGCCCAGTCCGACTCGTCGGAAATCTCCCGCGTCCAACGCAGCAGGACGTTTCCGCCGACAAGATGCACGTCGTCGTCGACCGTGCGGCTGATCGACATCGCGTCGGGAATGACCGCCTGCTGTCCGGCGAATCCGTTGTAGTAGTCGCCCTGCAGCGTGAGTGTGTCGCAGCAAGTCGGTTGCCAATCGAGCCGCCCGCCGAACCGCCTCATCCGCCAGTCGTCGGAAATGCCGGTCGTCGAAAAGCCGCGATCGCGGTCGAAGTACTTTCCGTAGATGCGATAATGGGTGTCGGCACCGAGCTGGCCGCCGTAGCGCACCGTGGCAAAGCCGCGCTCTTCGTTTCCGCCACCGCCGGAGATCAACACGCCCTGGGTGTCGGCCGCTTTCTTGGTGATGATGTTGATCACGCCATTGACCGCGTTGGCACCCCAAACAGTCGCCCCCGGTCCGCGAATCACCTCAATTCGTTCCACGTCTTCGAGCACCACGTCCTGCACGTTCCAGTAAACACCGCCAAACAGCGGCGTATAGACCGTGCGTCCGTCGATCTGTACCAACAGCTTATTGGCAAAGCGGCTGTTGAAGCCCCGGATCGAAATGGCCCACTTGCTGGCGTCGATGCGAGCCACCTGAACGCCGGGCGCCATTCGCAGCGCCTCGGGAATGCTGCGAGCCCCGCTACGGCGGATCATATCGCCCGTGATAACGAACACGGCCGCGGGTGACTTGCCGACGGTGCTCTCCTGACGAGAAACCGTGGAGACCACGACGTCGAGCGCCGGAACGACCACATCGACTTTGCTGAGCTGTTCCAGATCGAGGTCTTCGAATTTTTCCTCGGACGCGGCGACCGGCTCGGAGTCCTGTGCGTCGGCGTCGTCCATGCTCGCCGTGCATAGACACAAGGCCGCCACGACGATCCATGCGCCAAGGCGAGACCTGTCGGCGCCGCCCGCCACGACGGTCGATTTCGTGACCTCCCTGTCCATCCGCCTGCCCTCGAAAACGACCGACAACTGCAACATCCGGCAAATCCGTCGATACCGGCCCAGTAATCACTATCGGACCGGTGTCGCGGAAGATCACCGAACATTTTCGCAATCCAGGCGAACGATTCACGCCGGTACGGATTGTGTCGATTAGGCAGGATAGCCGGAGACTCGTCGGCCTGCGCTTACCGGGCAGGATCTCTGCCTGCCGCATCGTCCCTGGCGCTTGAATGCCCCGCGAGCGGAGCCGACCTTACGTTCGCGACCGCCGCCTGCGTGGCGGCTTGGTCTCGGCGCCCCAGTCCTTGGTCAGCGTCTCGAACACCTCGGGCGATTCATAGCGGACGATGTTCTTGCCCTCGGGGATCGGCCCGATCAGACCGCGAAAGACCGGCATGCCGCGGAGGTCCAAATCGGTGCTGCAATCATCGACGCCGATTTGGGTATGAAGCCGCTTGATCGACGATTCCTGGTCGTAATCTCGAATGTGCAATTGGCCGTCCGCGCCGCGGGTGACCACTCGGAAGGTGTCTTTTTTCATCTGGGAAATACCTCGGAGTCGATGCGTTATGCGGTGCAAGAGATCGCACCAAAGATATCGGCGATTGCACTTCGCGAAGCGCATCGTTTCCGCATGGCGCCACACACGGCATTCATCCGCAAGAATCGGCAAATCAAGCGCTTTGGCCATGCCCGCTACGACTCTCTAACAGCGCGCCCGGCGCGCAGCCCGGTTGAACCGATCCTATCGGCTGGTCGCAGCCGATGCGATCGGTTCTTCCAGCGGCGATAGTCTTGTAGTCTGTAGCAGCAGTTGCAAGAGCAGATGCAGATCGGTATTCGTAACGATGCCGACCACCTCGCCCTGATTGAGCACCGGCAGACAACTGATGCCGTGCTCGATCATCAACTCCGCGGCTTCGGAAGTCGGTCGGTCTGGCCCGATCGTAATTAGGTCGGTGCTCATCAATCGGCTCGCCGGCACGTCGGCCATGGCTTGGCGATCTGACGAATCATCGGGTGCTAAGAAACGGATCACGTCGCGATCGCTGATCACGCCTACCAATCTTCCGATCGGATCGGTCACCAGAAAATGCCGGAACTCATGGGTGTGGAACAACTCGACCAATTCCAATAGCGTGGTTGATTCGCCAATACACTCGGGCGACTTAGTCATCAAGTCGGCGGCGACCAGATTCGCCGGGGCACGCTCCCCGCCGCGTTGCCGCAGCGCGTTGAGGATGCGGTCGTGTTTTTCGGTGGTAGTGTTCACGACAGTATTTCCCCCCATGGCTCGCGACCGCCATCTGCCGGATGAACAGAGCACCCGGCCCGGCATTACCGCAGCAGACCCATTGTCTGTCGAATCAGGCAACCGTAGCTTACGTCTTTCGGCCGTGCAAACGCTTGGGTCGGTTTTCGCCTGGTCCGGTCGCCCCCGCCGGCCCGATTATTTGCGCTTGCCAGCGGGCAATCTGCGCGTACACTTATCTTATTAGACGCTGGAGGGTACGCGAATTGGCTAGCAGCCTGACTCGAAATCAGGTGCCGGGTAACCGGTTGAGGGTTCGAGTCCCTTGCCCTCCGCTTTGACCAGCCCCGCCGCCGTAAGTGTTGAATTACCAATCACTTGCGGCGGCGTTTCTGATTGACCCAGTTAACTGGGTCAAAACTGGGTCAATCAACCCTTGTCATCGCCCTCAGGAGTGGGCGGCTCGACATCCTCCTCGCCAAGTTTCTCCCCTTTGTCGCGGGCAGACCGACCACCAGCGCCGCCGAGGAAGTCCATGAGCATTCTCTCGGGCACTCCCCGGCAACCGCACCACTCCAAGCTTGCCGTCCTATCTCGATGAAGCAGAGTCCGCCACGTTCATAATCTGCTCAAAGCATAACCAAAGACTCGAACAAGAACGCGTCTTGCAGCCGTTTGTTGATTCCGCTTTTATAACTCGACTCGATGAACAGATCACCGCAGCCAAATCATGCTGATGACTCGGTCGTATTTGGGCGGCTGTCGTTGGTGATCCGCAGAGCGATGGGGTACGTCCCTCCATCATCGATTCCCAGGGCAACGAGATCTGACCAGGTCACGGCGACGATCGGGCTCGAACTGACAACATCGTTGAAATCACCATCATTGTTGAGATCCCACTCGTAGGTCGCCAGGCCCCTGACCGATTCATCGGGGATGTTTGAATTGCTGGCGTCCAGCGTGAATTCATTGCCCTCGGTGATCGTACATGGCCCGCCGGCATCGGCGATTGGAGCAGTGATGCGGCGAACTTCTTCGATCGACGTGTAGTCGAGTCCAAGCGATTGGCCGTCCACAACCACTCCGGAAGATATTGCCGAACAGGATTTCTCCCGTCTCCTTCAGTTCGCCCACCCGCTTTATAGATCGCCCTGCTCGTTGATCAGGCTGTAGATGTCGTTGGCCAATGACCTGAGCGAGGCTTCGGAGGCGTCGATGATTCCGTCGCCGTTCGTGTCGTAGATCGAGGCGAAGCCAGCCACGCCGTCGGGCGTATCGGTCAGGCTGTTGGTGGCCAGCAGCAGTTGCATGATGGTTAGATCGGTGTTGTCGGCCACATCGAAGGCGGCGCCGCTGGTGCCGACGTTGACGATCTTCGTGCCGATGCCGGTGGCGGTCACGCTGAAGCCGAAGTCGGCGGCCGAGTTGCCCGCCAAGTTGACGTTGGTGAAATACGTCGCCAGCGCGACCGCCATGAATTGAGCGTCGACCTTGGCGGAACCGGCAGACTTTTTCGCCTTTTGCTTGAACAACTGGTCCTTGTAGAAGTTGGCCACGTCGGCGCCGCTTGCACCGTCAAACGCGTTGCCGAACACGTTGCCGAAGTTTGTCGTGAGCCATTGCGCCAAGGCTGTGCCGCCCTGGGCGATCAACTTCTGGCCGTGTTTGTTTTGCCAGAAACCGATGGTGGCTGTGTCACCGCCGCTGACCTGCTGGCCGATCTCCGCGAAAACGTAGTCCGAGGCGTCGGTTTGGTCGAGCGTCAATTGCATCGTGTCGTTGCTCACGATCAGGCCGCCCAGCGATCCCAAATGTTCGGCGCCGTCATCCACGCCGGTGGGCTGCTGCTCGTGTACCCGATACGTGCCGGGATCGAGATCCTCGAATAGGTAAAACCCGCCGTCGCCGGTGGTCGCAGTGACGGGCATGCCAAGCTCGTCGAGGATCGCCGTGCCCATTTCATCGAGCAGTTCGAGAATGACATCGTCAATTCCCATTTCGTTGGCATCGTACAAGCCGTTCTGGTTGGCGTCGACGAACACCGTGCCCGTGATCGAGGCCTGGTTGATCAGGTTGATGGTTACGTTGGCTACGTCGGTAGCACCGTCATCGTCCGTCACCGTGACCTCAAGCGTGAAGCTGGGTGTGGTTTCAAAGTCGCGCTGTGTCTCATCGGCCACGGTGATTGCACCGCTGTCGGCATCGATTGCGAACGCGGTTGCCCCCGTGCCGCCGGTGATGTTGAAGGTCAGCGTGTCGGCCCCGGGATCACTGGCAGTCACGCTTCCGACCGCAGTGCCGCTGACGGAATTGTCAACGACGTCGAAGCTGGCGTCGTTGGCCGTGGGAGCGACGTTGTTGACCGTCAGGTTGAAGCTGGCGGTCGTCGTTCCACCGTCCTCGTCGCTGGCGGTGATGGTGACCGGGGTTGTATCCAGGTCATCGTCGCCGAAGTAGCTCCAATTCCAGCCGCCGTCGCCATCGGCGGTGATCGTTCCCAGCGTGGCGGTCACGCTGACCGTATCGGCGGGCACGTCGGATGCTGAGATGCTCTTGCTGGCCGTGGTGCCTTCGTTGATGACCACGGCGGTGGTGTCGATCGTCAACGCTGGGGCGACGTTGTTGACGGTTAGTTGAAAAGTCTGGGTGGCGGTTGCGCCCAGGATGTCGGTGGCGGTGATGGTGACCAGGGTCGTCGGCAGGTCGTCGGTGGCGTCGTAACTCCAGTTCCACTCGCCGCTGTTGCCGGTGTCCTGGATCATGGAACCGATCGACGACGTGATGCTGACGACGTCGGACAAATCGTCATCGTCAAAGCTGCCGTTGTTGGTGGCTTCTGAAAAATGTCAAAGTGTGCGATTTCACACACCGGCAACGAGAGTCGTGGGGCAGGTTTCCTAACCTGCCGAGAAGTGCTCGCTGTTGTTGGCAGGTTGGGAAACCTGCCCCACTTGAGCTCTCAATCGCCGACGGGAGTCGGCTCCTACAACGGCCTATTTTTTCTTGACGCGGCGGATCATCCACAGATCGGCTTGGCCAAAGCCTCCGCTGCGCGTGGAATTGAACAGGATCGTTTTCCCGTCTGCCGAGAGGAACGGATTGGAGTACTCCCTGTTGCCTCGAGTTTGCACATGGCGATCCAATGAGACGGCTTCCGACCAAGGACGGTCTCGGTCTGGCCGCGTATCGAGCCTCATGCCCAAATGAGAATATAACCGGCTAAGACCGTCCGCGGCGAAGCTCACTCCGCTCATCACGATCGGGTCTGTTGCGTGATTCTCGCCTGAGATGACGATGAGCGATTTTGGCCACGGCCGCTCGCGGGACGCACGCGTGCTTCTGCGCAGTGTCCACGGGCCGCGCGGTGGACGGTGCGTGTTGTACCAGAGTGACAGACCATCGGCGGAAAGGAATGGAAGCGAATCGTAGACTGGGCCGTTGATGTTTGGCCCCAGATTGACGGCCTGCGACCAATCGTCGTTCGGTGATTCCCGCGTACTCATCCAGAGGTCCGGTGGAACCACGCCGGCCCGTGCGAAAAACACCAAGACGAGCCCGTCTCCTGAAATCGTTGGGAAATCCTGTTCGTCGCTGCTTTTGACGGACGGTCCGAGACGAACCGCTTCCGCAAACGGCTGATCGAGAGAGTCTCGACGACTCATCCAGAGTTCGGCACGGCCCGGTTTTTCGTTTTGATTTTTCACAGAGCGATTTGAGACAAACAGGAGTGTCAAGCCGTCCGCCGAGAGCTGCCCTCTGGTCTCGCTCGCCTCGGTGTTCACGCCGGGACCGAGGTTTTCGGGCTCGGTCCATTCCCACTGGTCCGAGGTGAGGATTTCATAAGAACTGAGCTGATTCTCATCCGTGGTCTTGAAATCAGCGGCCTTGAAAGGCGCAGGCGCATGATCCTCGGCAGGTTTTTTCGGCGCCGAAGATTCCCGGTCGTTGCGATTCTCATCCGCTGTCCCGGGGGCGTCTTGCGTCGGTTCCTGGCGAGCGGCGGACACGAATAAACCGCTAAAGCGAGTGATTCCAGCGGATTCGGTCACTGCCAGGCTGCCTACAGCAATGAGTAAAACCACGGCGATTGTCAAACCGATGCGCCGCGAGCGAGGTGACGCTGAATTGCTCTCCATACTGACAGGCGGCTGCGAATCGTCAGCACTTAACCGGCTTTGCAATTGAGCCAGATGTTCTTCCAGCAATTCAGAAACTTCCGCGGCAGTCTGAAAACGCTCGTCGGGGTGCTTGGCCAACAGTTTTTCGATGATCTTCGCCAGCCACGGCGGAACGTCCGGGTTCACCTCGCGTATCGGACGCGGCATGTCGTCACACACGCGACGGAGCACGGCCAGGGACGATTCGCCGCGAAAGGCCGCGCGGCCGGCGCACATGGCATACAGAACGCTTCCCAAGCTGAACAGATCGCTGCGATGATCGACCCGTTTTCCCTCGGCTTGCTCGGGCGACATGTATTGCGGGGTGCAGGCCGTTTCGCCGGTCTTCGTTACGCTCACGTCGTCGACGGCGCGGGCAATACCAAAGTCGGTGATCTTAACTCGTTCGACACTATTTTCCAGCAAGATATTGGCCGGCTTAATGTCGCGGTGGACAAGGCCCTGGGCGTGTGCCGCCGCCAGCCCCGAGGCGACTTGCGTGCCAATCCGCAAGACCCTGGCAACTTCCAGAGAGCCGGTCTCATCAATGGCCTCTTGCAGCGACCTGCCCACGATACACTCCATGACGATGTAGGGCAGTTTGCCGCATTCGTCGACTTCATCGACGGCAAAAATCGTGATGACGTGATCGTGACTGACCGCCGCCACCGCCCGAGCTTCGCGCTCGAACCGATTGCGTGCCACGGCGTTTGCCGCCAGTTCGGGGGCCAAGACCTTGATGGCGACGATTCGATGCAGCTTGGTATCAAGCCCTCGCAGTACGACGCCCATGCCTCCACGGCCGATGACCTCGATAATCTCGTAGTAATCGAGCAGGCCGATGCGGTCCGGCTTATCGCACGGTTTCAGGAAGCCGAGATCCATGTCAGAATCCTCGGAGTGAGGCGTGCTCTTGCCAGAGGCGATCGAATGTTTTCTTCATCCGCCTCGCGCTGGGCGATTGGCGCCTTCAGACAGCGGTCGTCGTCGTCGTCGTCATGGAAACGAAGCAGCGACTCGACTTCCTGCCGCAGGTCGTCGTCGCCGGCGCACGATTGATCGAGTTGCGCGGCACGAGCCCCCGGCTCCAGCTCGATGACGCGATAGAAAATTGACTTGGCGTGGGTCGAGCGATCGGCCATACGAATCTTCCTCGAACGTGGTCCTCCACTTTATATGATATGCAAGTTTTGGCCGTGGCGCGCCTCATGTGTTTCAACGAAAACGAGGAAATCAGGACGAATTCGCCTCGGCGATTGACTTCTTGAGAAACGCTCGGGCGTAGGCCCAATAGCGGGAAGCCGTGGCACGCGAGATGTCCAGGACTTCCGCCGCCTCGACCAGGGTCAGCCCGGAAAAATAGCGAAGCTTGACCAACTCAGCCTCCTGAGGACTGTTTTCGGCCAGTTTTTGCAGAGCCTCGTCAAGGTCCAAAAGATCATCACCAGCCACTGAAATCACCAGATCCGCTTCCTGCAACTCGACGCGCTGGCCGTCCCCGCCCCGTTTCAGCGTTTTCTTTTGCAAGGCACGATTGATCAGAATCCGCCGCATGGCCTCGGCCGCCGCCATGAAAAAATGGCCGCGATGATCCCACTTTGGATCGTTCTCGGCATCAGCCACGGCCATGTAGGCTTCATGCACCAGTGCCGTGGCCTGCAATGTCTGCCCCGGCGGCTCCTGGGCCAATTTCTGAGCCGCCAACCTGCGCAAATCGGCATAGACGGCCGGGAGCAATTGCTCGGCCGCCAGCCGCTCGCCACGTTCCATCGCCTGCAAAATCCGCATTACCTCGGAGGTTTGGTCCATTGTATCCCAGTCTATATCAGGACTGCGGATGTTTCCACAATGGCCGCTTCTCGCCCTGCAAACATCGGTGAATGACTTGACTGACGCGCTCGGTCACGGCGAACCGAGGCGGTCAAACCTATGTCCCCAACCTGCTTCGCTCGCCCCCACCGTGGTCTCTAAACGCAAGTTGCTATCCGGCTCGGCTCACGCCCGACGTGGGCTGAAGAGCGTCGCTTGGTCTGCTCGTTAGTGTCCCCGGCACGGTCACGATGCGCAGTCGAAAAGACGACAACGCGACCTCGCCAAACTGTGTCGGTTTTGGCGACCGAAGCGGGGAACGGTTGATAGCCAGAGGGCATATCGACCGACGCGCGCAAGCGGTCGCGGCGGGATGGGTGTGGTCTACGACGCCCTGCAAATCTCGCTGTCAGGTCGTGTGGCGCTCAAGGTGTTGCCGTTTGCCGCCGTGCTCGACGCGCAGCAACTGCAGCGTTTCAAAAACGAAGCCATGGCCGCCGCCGCCCTCGACCACCCCCAACATCGTCCACGTTTACGGCCTCGGCTGCGAGCGGGGCGTGCATTTCTTCGCCATGCAGTTGATCGAGGGAAAGAGCTTGGCCGAAGTGATCGCCGAAACGCAGGCGGGCCAAAGCGGAGAGCGGAAAGCGAAAAGCGGAGAGCAGAGAGGGCCAGCTTGCTGGCGCAGCTCCGTCCCTAGCTCCCATCCCCTAGCTCCCATCCCCCATCCCCCAGCCCCCAGCCTCCATTCCCCAGCCTCCAAATCCCAAACCCCGATACCGTCGTCGCCCTCTCAACCCAGCGAGAATCGAATCTGACGCAGCCATCACCGCCACGGGCGACATTCTCGGCACCCTCCGCTACATGTGCCCCGAACAGGCGCTCGGCAAGCACAAAATCGTTGACGAGCGGGCCGATGTTTATTCGCTGGGGGCGACACTCTACGAACTGCTGACGCTGCGTCCCGTCTTCGCAGGCCGCGACCGCCAGGAGCTGCTCGACCAGATTGCCCACCAAGAGCCGACGGCCCCGCGTCGAATCAACCGAGCGGTGCCGGCCGAACTGGAGACGATCGTGCTCAAGGCGATCGAGAAACGGCCGGAGGATCGTTATGCGTCCGCCCGGCTGCTGGCCGATGATTTGCAGCGACTGTTGGACGACAAGCCGATTCGCGCCCGGCGGCCGACCGTGCTGGAGCTTGCCAGCAAGTGGTCGCGCAGGCACCAGCCGCTCGTTCGTTCCGCGGCGGCGATACTGTTGCTCGCGACCGTTGGGCTGGCCGCCAGCACATTCCTCATCGCGCGAGAGAAAAGCCATACTGCGGCCGCGCTGGCAACTGCGGAAGCTGAACGCGAAAACGCCCGAGTCGAGGCCGCCCGCGCCCAGGCCATGTCGATCGAGGCGCGTCGCGCCGTCGACGAGATGTATTCTGAAGTGGCCCAGCGATGGCTGCGCGATCAGCCGCACATGACGCCCGTGCAGGAGGAGTTTCTCCGCAAGGCGCTCAGCTTCTATCAACGATTCGCCGCACAGGGTGGTGACGATCCGTCCGTGCTCGCGAAAACGGCCCAGGCGCACCAGCGGATCGGCGAGATTCAGAACCGGTTGGGGCAATACGCCGAAGCCAAGGTGGCGTATCGTCAGGCCATCGCGCTGGTCGAGCAATTGAAAGCCGAGGACGAATTGCCCAACGACGCGGCGCTGCGGAGCGAACTGGCCGAGGCGCTGCGCGGTTTGGGCTTTGCACAACACAAGTTGTTCGACTCTGCCGCGGCGGAAAAATCGTTTCGTCGGGCGATCTCGCTCCGCGACGAGCTGGCTCTGGCGGACTCGGAGAATCTCGCTCATCGGCGGTTCTCCATCGACGTTCGCGTGCTGCTCGGCGCGACGCTGGCCGATGCGAATCGCGACAAGGCGGCTGAAGTGGAGTTGCGTAAGGCCGTGGCCGCCGCCGAACAATTGGCCGACGAACATTTGAAACTGAGCTATCTGCGCGGCGATCTGAGTCGATCCCTGGCGAGTCTGGCCGTGTTTATATCGCAACGCGACAACGCGGCCGAAGCGGAGAAGCTCTACCGGCGGGCGATCGCGCTGGCGGAGGAAATGACCAAGGCCCACGGCCAGTATCGCCAGTATCGTTTCATGCTGGCCGGTTACTGTCACAATCTGGCGCTGGCGCTGCGACAACAAGGACGTCACGACGAAACCGCCGCGCCGCTCAAGCGGGCGGTCACGCTGGCCGCCGAGTTGACGGGCGATTTTCCAGACGTGCCGGCGTACGGGAATGTCTATGCCGCCGCGCTCAATGAGTTGGCGCTGTCGCATCGACAGGCCGGCAAGGTCGATGAGGCGGCCAAGATCCTGCGTCAGGCGCACACGATTCAAGAAAAGCTCGTCGAGCGATTCCCCGCGGTCGTCGAATATCGAATCACGCTGGCCAATGTGCTGACCAACCGGGCCGATCAACTGCACGCCGCGGAAGATTATGCGGCGGCGCAGCGGGCGTATCAAAAGGCGGCCGACGTGCTGGAGACGCTCGTCGCCGATGGCTCGGGCGCGGCCGACTCGCGGCGCTTGCTGGCCCATAATCTGGCGCTGCTGGCCTGGTGCCTCTGTGCCGGGCCAGACCCCCAGCATGACGACCCGCCGCTGGCCCTGCGTCTCGCCGAGCGGGCGGTCAAGCTCAGCGGCACGCTTAAAGACAACGACGCCTGGACCCGCCAATCGCTGGGCATGGCGCTCTGCCGCACGGGCGACTGGGCCGGCGGTCTGCGGGAGCTACAAATCTCGATGCAGCACGACCACGGCGGCGACGGCTGGCAGTGGATGTTCGTCGCCCTCGCCCACGCCCGCCTCGGCCACCCCAACGAAGCCCGCCAATGGTATGACCGGGCCCTCGCCTGGGCCGAACAAGACCCCAAACGCCTCAAAAACAAGGCCTTTCGCCGCTACCAAAAGGAAGCCAAGTAGATCCCGCCTTTCGGGCGGGATCCAACGTAGCAGAATTCGCAAGAATTCAGACCTGATGTGGCAGAATTCGCAAGAATTCAGCCGACCAACGACCATCACCGCGCTGAATTCTTGCGAATCCAGCTACCATCGTCGCCGATACCGTGCGATATCGCACACCCAGATGCTATATTTTACCGATTCTTCAGATTATTCGTTCGTTCGCCCCCGGGCGTTCCGTCTTATATGATAGACCAGTCCACGTAAATCCGTGACACCCGATGCCCCCACGGCAGCAAAGGCAGCCATCATGAGACACTTTTCGACCCTTTTCCCCCGCCGCTCCCGCCATCCCCAACGCGGCCCCGTGCTCTCCCGCGCCTGCCGTCTCGAACCCCTGGAAGACCGCAGGCTGCTTTCCTTGGCGAGTTTTCAAGACGGGGTGTTTCCCACGGCGGAATATAGCGGTACGCGCGATGCGCCGATTTTCGCCGCGGACGCCGACGTGAATTTCGGCGATGCGCTAACGCTACGGGCCGACGCCGAACAAAGCTCGACCGGCGAGCCGGCCTGGTCGCTCTTCAAGTGGGATCTGTCGGGCATCCCGGACGAGGCGACCATTAACGACGTTTCGCTCAGGGTCAACATCACCAACACGACCGTCGACCCCGGCTTTCATCTATTCGAGGTGAAGACCCCCTGGCTGGAATCGGAAGTCACTTGGAACGGCCCCGATGCCAACACCACGTGGGAAGAACCCGGCCTGATCGACCCCGCCGACGCCGGAACCACGATCCTGGCCACGCTGTCGGGCACCACGTTAGGTCCGCTGACCGTATCGCTCACGGCCGAAGGTGTCGACGTCGTGCGGCGCTGGATCGACGACCCTAGCAGCAATCACGGCTTCCTGCTATCCAACGCCGACAACAGCAACAGCGTGCGTTTCGATTCTCGCGAGGCGACGACGGCGGCCAATCGCCCCAAGCTGTCGATCGACTTTACGTTCAACGACGTCGAGCCGCCGACCGCCACGCTCCTCGACCCGCTCGACAATGGCCCGGCCGACGAAAACGCGACCGCGGGCGAGGTCCGCGTCGGCCTGCGCGATACGTTCGTCATCGGGCTCGACGACTACGCGCTGGACGACGCCAGCGTCACCGCCCCGGCGCTGAGCATCAGCAAAGACGCCGCCCCGTTTACCGACTACACCTTCAGCTTCGACGCCGCCAGCGACCAGATCACCCTCACGCCCACCGCCGGAAGTTTTGACGCCGGCCTCTACACGATCACCCTCAGTAGCGGCGATTCCAAAATCGCCGACCAAACCGGCAACCCGATGTCGCCCACGACGCTCGTCGTCGACATCGACGCCAGCCTACCGACCACCCCGGTCGCCGCCGACGACACCTACCAAACCGACGAAGACACCCCGCTCATCGCCGACCCCGAAGCCGGCCTCCTAGACAACGACTTCGCCGGCAACGCCCCCGGCGACGCCGTGCTGGTCAGCGGCCCCAGCAACGGCACCCTAGACCTCAACCCCGACGGCTCCTTCACCTACACCCCGGCCGACAATTTCACCGGTCAAGACAGCTTCACCTACATCCTCGAAACCCCGCTGTTCACCTCCAACGTCGCGACGGCCACGATTGAAGTCTCGCCACAGTCACCGGTGCCCAAAGTCGACAGTTACACGAGCCTCGAAGACGAGCCGCTCGTCGTTGACGCCGCCTCCGGCGTGCTGGCCAACGACAGCGATCCGCAGGGCGACGAGATGACCGCCGAATTAGTGAGCGACGTCGCCGAAGGCACCCTTACGCTCAACCCCGACGGCTCGTTCACCTACCAACCCAACGAAAACTTCTTCGGCCCCGACAGCTTCCGCTACCGCGCCAGCGACGGCGAGCACGAGTCGGCCAGCACGCTCGTGCAAATCACCGTAGAAAACGTCAACGACCCGCCGCTGGCGGTGGATGATGAGTACGTGGTTGAGGCCGGCGAGACTTTCGCGACGCCTTCGCGATATGAGCGGCTAATTCTTGAATCACAACCTTTCGGCTATTGGCGACTCGGCGAGGCCAGTGGGGCGACCACGGCCATTGATCTTACGGGTCGGAATGATGGCACCTACCGGAATTTCGCCGACAGTGATTTTGAGCGGACCGGCTCCATTTCTGACGAGGTGGACACGGCTGTCTCGTTCGATGACGGCGACAATTTCATCCAACTCCCGAGCGGTTTTTCCGATTTTTCAAACGGCTTTTCGGTGGAAGTGTGGGCTTTCCCCACGGCAATAACGACTTGGGCTCGTTTCATAGATTTTGGTAATGGCCCTGCTAGCGACAACATTCTGTTTGCACGCGCGGGTGATTTGGACGTGCTTCACTTTCAGGCCAGGGTCGGCTCCGCGAATCCAACCGAAGTGGCTGCTGGCGGTGCGATTGAACTAAACAAATGGCAGCAGTTTGTCGCGACGCTGCTACCCAGCGGGGATGTTAGCCTCTACAAGAACGGAAAGCTACTCGTCACCGGCAAAACATCGGTGCCGCGCAACATCGTGCGAACCAGGAATTACATCGGCAAGAGCAATTGGTCGGAAAACGCGACATATAGGGGTCGCATGGACGAAGTCGTGATCTACGACCGCGCGATCTCGGCCGCCGAGGTGGAGCAGCATTTTCGTGTCGGGATCGGTGAGACTGACTTTACTGGCCTGGAAATCCTCGCCAACGATACCGATCTGGAAGGCGACGAGCTTGAGGCGATTCTCGTCGATGATGTGAGCAACGGCACGCTTGAATTGACCGGTGATGGATTGTTCACCTACACGCCGAATGAAGGATTCATCGGTGTCGACACGTTTACCTACGTCACAAGTGACGGACAGTCCGCTTCAAACGTCGCCACGGTGACGATCAAGGTCAACGGACGACCAAACGTAACGAATGATGCGTATGAAGTGGCGGAAGATAACTCGCTGGTCGTCGCCGCGGAGAACGGAGTGTTGTCGGACGACGAAGATCCGAATGCCGATCCACTGACGGCTCGCCTTGTCGACGACGTTGAGCACGGAACGCTCGCACTGGCCGAGGACGGTTCGTTTAGCTACACGCCGGATGCGGATTTCTTCGGCGACGACAGCTTTACCTATGTCGCAAACGATGCCGATCTTGATTCCGAACCGGCAACGGTGACGATCTCTGTCGCCGCCATCGATGATCCGACAACAGCCGTCGAAGATTCGTACCGGGTTGCCGAAGACAAAACGCTTGTTGCTGACGTGTCTTTGTATTCTGGGGTGATCTTGGAAGATGGTGCCATTGGCTATTGGCGTTTGGGTGAAGTGACAGGCAGCGTGGCCACGGATGAAAGCTCTCACGGACTAGACGGAACGTATACCGGCGGCGTAACGCTCGATCGGACCGGGGTTTTCGGCGCCCGGCGGAATCGGGCTGCTACTTTTGATGGTTCCTCCGGTTACGTGGCCGTGAATCCAGACCCTCGGCTCTACGGACTACGAAACAACTTCACAATTGAAGCCTGGGTCTACCTTACGACCGGTGGAACGGTCGTATCTACGCACGTGGATACGGGTGGATACACCTTCGACGTTCGGCCTGATCGGGCCGTCTTTACGTTCCACATAGTGAAGAGTTATGTGGCCGATCAGGTTACCATACCGACATCTAAGTGGACTCACGTTGCGGTCGCGATAGATTCGTCAAACGATGCAAGTTTTTATGTCGACGGCCAGTTGGTCCAGACCGTTATTGGGAATGCTGCAAACATCGTTAGACCGCTGCCGTTCCACATTGGGCGCCTGCCAACCCTGCCATCATTCGCCGGGGGCGGATACAGCTACTTTGGCGGCGCACTTGACGAGGTCGCTATTTTCAATCGGGCACTAACCGCCCAGGAAATTAAGACTCACTACGTTGTTGCAACGGTAAACGGTGTCTTGGACAACGATCTTGACGTCGATCGCGATGAGCTTTTGGCCACGATTGTCGACGGTGTCGATCATGGCACGTTAGATTTCAAACCAGACGGCACGTTCACGTACACGCCAAATGAGAACTTCAACGGAACCGATTCATTCACCTATCGCGTCGATGATGGCACGTCGATTTCAAACCTGGTCACTGCAACGATCGACGTGCAACCCATCAACGACCCGCCGGTGGCCAACGACGACGAGGGATACGAGGTTGACGAGGACGGACACCTCGTCGTCATCGCCAGCGAAGGCGTGTTGACGAATGACGACGACGTCGATTCAGACACGCTGACCGCAAAACTCGTTGGCAACGTCTCACACGGCACGCTCGTCCTAGGAGTTAACGGGTCGTTTACCTACACGCCGGACGCGGACTTCGTCGGCACCGACACGTTCGCGTACCGCGCCGGCGACGGGCAATTGGAGAGCGACCCGGCGACCGTGACGATCAACGTCGTCGGCATGGCGCCGGTGGCGAGGACCGACGAGTACACCATCAATGAAGACGAGGAGCTCGTCGTCGATGCGGGCGCCGGCGTGCTGGCCAACGACTTTGACCCACAGAGCGACGCGATGACTGCCGTGCTGGCCCGCGATGTGAATGACGGCACGCTCACGCTTAACCGCGACGGTTCGTTCACCTATCAGCCCAACGAGAACTTCACGGGCACCGACAGCTTCCTCTACCGCGCCAGCGACGGCGAGCACGAGTCGGCCAACACGCTGGTGCAAATCGCCATAAACGTCGCGCCGCTGGCAGTGGATGACGCTTATGAGGTCGACTTGGGCAAGACGCTGGTGACGAGTGCAGGGGCCGTGGCACTGGGCGTATTGGCCAACGACGTCGACATGAACGGCGACACACTGACCGCCCAAATGGTCGACGACGTCCAACACGGAACCTTGGACTTGTCCGCTGACGGCACGTTCACGTACACGCCGCTGGAAAACTTTGTCGGGATCGACTCGTTTACCTACCGCGCCAGCGACGGGCAGTTGTTCTCAAATCTGGCCACCGTGACAATCCGCATCGAGGCGCCACCGCTGGCGGGGGATGACGAGTATGAGGTGGAGCAGAATCAGACCCTCGTGGTCGACGCGGCCGACGGAGTGCTGAGCAACGACACCGACCCCAATGGCGATGCGATCGCGGCGATACTTGTCAGTTCACCGCAGCACGGCAGCCTCTCGCTCAGTCTCAGCGGCGCGTTCACGTACACGCCCGACGCAGACTTCATCGGCACCGACAGCTTCGCGTATCGGCCGAGTGACGGCGAGCGCGACGGCGAGCCAGCCACGGTGACCATCGTGGTGGGAAGAAAGCTTGTCGATGTGGCGCTGGTCGCGGTGGTGCAGCCGAGCGGCGAGGAGACGCTGGGCGAACTGCCCGCCTCGCTTTCCGAGATCGCCGCCGGTACGAGCTACTTTGTTGAAGTCTGGGTGCAAGACATTGACGCGCCGGGCGTAGGAATCAGCGGCGGGACCGTCGATCTTGGTTATAATACGGCGCCGGCCGACGTAACGGCGCTGTCCCACGGCAGCCTGTTCAACTTCTTGACGACGGGCGAGATCGACGACCCAACCGGGCTCGTCGACGACTTTGGCGGAGGAACTTTCGAGGCGGGCGTCGGCATCGCCCCGACTTGGGCGCGGCTGGGGTACGTCGAGGTTTCGGCCACCGCCGCCGGGCCGGTTACCTTCACACTCGCCGAAGGCCGGTCCGCTTTTGGCCTTTCCGGACTGGGAAACGTGCCCTGGGACAAGGTCGATCTCTCCTCCACGCTGACCGTCGAGCAGGTTGGCGGGCTGGTGCTGTTTGACATGACGGTGGTTCGGCAGCCGACGAATGTTGACGCGCTGGGGCAGACGAAAACGCTGGCGAAGGACGCTGAGTTCCTGCACGAATGGGAATCGTATTGGGTCGAGGTTTGGGTCAGCACGCCTGACGACGACGGCGTCGGCATCGCCGGCGGAACGCTCGACCTGTCCTACGACACAGCGCGTTTCACGGCTACGCAGATCAAATACGGGGCGGCGTTTCCCGATCAGATTTCGGGGACGATCGACGACGCGGCCGGGTTGATCCGGAATCTTGGCGCGCTGACAACTCGCGGC
>JADFKK010000116.1 GCA_022564995.1 Planctomycetota bacterium
CGCGATATTCAGTTCACCTCGAAAGATCGCTTCGTGGTCGAGCCGTCGGACGATGCCGAAATGAAAGGCGTGAGCAGGATCTTCACGCGGAAGAAGTAGAGCTACGATCGAACCGGCGTTTCTGGCCCGTAGGGCATGTTCGGCATGCCGAGAGCACCGTGGCCCCACCGCCGCGGACCCACCATGCGGGACATATTCCATCATTTCTCGCGCAGCGTCGGCGAAACTCATTGACAGAGGGTAGGTCTGACTCTCTACAATGGCCACACGTAGGTGGGTGTCGCTGCCAATTCCGCATGCGGCCCCAACCATCAGCCGTACCAAGCCGTCGGCCGCATTCCTCGAATCGCCCGCCGACATAGACGAGTCTAACATTTCCCATGCCGACCGCTTGAGTCTCACCGACAAAGGAGCGAAATCATGGTCAGCACGTTTTGGAAGTCAATCACTCGTAATCCGTTGTCGAATCGTACTTTGAACGATCGTCTTATGCACGCGCGTTTGTCACTTGAGCAGTTTGAACCCCGTCTCTTGTTGGCTGGAGATATCGGAATCGAAGGGCAGCAGGCAAATGCCTTTGTTGAACAACTCCCGCTGCCGACGAAAAAGGGTCAGGAGTTTGTGCTGGAGGATTATGACAACAAGGTAACAAAGACCGATCGAGGCTCGAACTACTTTGGCGGTAACAACGGCGAACTTGGTGACAGTGTGCCGATCTTAGTTGCCGACTCAAGTAATCGTGTTGGACAGAGCTTACGTGTCTTTGCACGAGCGGGGGATTCGCACGGTGGGATTTTCACCCAACTACTCGGCCGCGCAGAGGTTGAAGTGGCGTTCCGGCCTAACGGTCCCGTGACAATCGTAGACGTGCCCGATTCCTCGTTGGATCTCCAAGACGTGTATGGTGGATTTCAAGCTATCGACATGGACGATCGAAGCGTTAACAAACTGCGTTTCGACGTCAAGCACGAAATGCAAGGCAATTTGACGATTCGCGTCGAACTGAAAGATGCAAGCAACGGCAAATTGTTCGAGCAGGATCAGTTCATCCCCAACACGCAAGGTGATTGGCGGACGGTGGAAGTTGCCTTGCCGCAAGATCTTGAGCCCGTTCAAACTCTTGCTCTGGTTGTCGAGGATTCCCTTCACCCGCCGGGTTGGTCCTTTCTTATTGACAATATCCGTTTCGTAGATACCGACGGAGTCTATCCCGACCTGGATGCCGCCGCCTCGCCGCTCGACAAAACGCTTCTTCCCGAATACGAGGACGCATTTCTTGATTGGGTCCGGCAAACGAGCTCTCTGTATTTCCTCGACTTTGCGTCGCATTTTCCAGATACCGGCGGCATCGTACAGGACCGCACCACCTTTGCCGACCTGATGACGGTGGGCGGAGTTGGATTTCAATTGTCCTCCTACATCATCGATGTAGAGAGGGGATATCTCATGCGGCCAGAGGCCGCCAAGCGGGTGTATGACATTCTTCGCGTGTTACAGGAGGATCAACGTCAAGGTCCCGAACCGGTTGGGACCATTGGACATAATGGATTCTTCTATCACTTTCTCGGGATTGATGGGCTTCGTAAACAAAATCATGACTTTGTCGAAACTCCGTTCGACGAGACCCTCAATACAATCGAGCTGAGTACAATCGACACGGCTCTGGCGCTCGCCGGCATCGTGACGGCAGGCCAGTATTTCGATGGTGACTCGTCGGACGAGATGCAAATACGCAAGTGGGCGAATGAAATCTACGAGCGTGTCGATTGGGGCTTCATGCTGTATGAGAATCCTGAGTGCGAAAACGATCCAAATGATCCGCAGTGCAAAAACGATCTGCAAAACCAACAATTCTATCTTGCCTGGAAGCCAAACGAGACGCGCGACGTCAGCGGTCAGTTCGGCCGCTTCAGGATCGACGATGACGACGGGCTGGGCCAATACTCCAGCAAATGTGGTCCGGGCGGTGAGCTGCCGGCAACGATCGATTTCTATACCGACGAAGGGCTGCTGATTGCGCTGTTGGCAATGGGGTCACCAAATCCGGACCACCGGCTAGGGCGAGAGGTGTGGGACTCGATGTTCCGTGACACCCGCGGCGGTTCGTTTGTGAGGACATTTCCGGGATCGTTGTTTACTTACCAATTCGCGAGTGTGTGGCTGGATACGGAAAGTCTTGGAAAGGATAACCATCCTACGCGACCGATCAATTTTTTCGATAACACCCGCGCCGCCATTGACGCCACGCGCGACTACGCCATTGAGAACCGGCAGGGGCGAGCTACGCTCAATGAACACCGCTGGGGACTCTCAGCAGCGGAAGGACCATTTGACGTATACCACGCGCACGCGGCTAATAAAGCGGCCGTCGCACCCGACAGAGATATTGTGGTCCTTGAAGGCGAAGTGGGCACTGAAGATGGCGAGATCAAGGACCGTTCGTGCGCTTCCAAAAAACTAACCGTTCAACTCGATGACGGCGAGACTCGCATGCGTTCGTTTGTTATTGACGAAACCAAAACATTCGACATCAAAGTTCGTTATAGCAACGACAACTTTGGCCCGCTGGAAACAGTGGAGGTCAGCATTGACGGGGCAGTGATTGGATCCTTTCAAGCGCAGGATACCGGCGATGATGGAAACGGATGGGATAATTTCCGGTCCAGCGGCACGATTGGCACGATGACACTCTCCGCTGGAGAGCATGAATTAGAGTTGTCGGTTTCAGGAGGAGATGGTGGCGGCGTTGAGATCGATAATGTGATTCTCGATGCTGGCCCCATGGATCCTATCCTGGAGGATGGGACCGTGACCAACTACGCGGTTGGAAGCTCGGTCGTACATGCTCCGGCGGAGTCTATCGCAGCGCTTTGGCACAGTGCCCATCAAGTCGGAATGCTCGAGGATGGCGTCGGCGATTTGTTGCATCCGCGATTCGGTTTTGCGGACGCGTTCAATTTCGATATTGCCGAGGCCGCGAAGGCGCGGGAGGTCGACTGCAACGCACCGGAGATCCTCCGCTGCACGGGTTCCTGGGCCAATTTTAACGGCTTCTCAATCGACCATGGTCCGATGCTGATCATAATCGACAACTATCTCGAAGACAACTTTATTCCGAGCCTCTTTATGTCGCACCCAGGCATAGATAACGCTCTTTCGCAGTTGTTCACGCGCACCCCCATCAGCGATCTTAACGGCAACGGCTTCGTCGACTTCGAGGATCTAACCATCCTGCTCGCCAATTGGAATCAGGACGTCGGCCCCGAATTCGGTAACATCGTCGACACCCTCAACACGCCGGTCAATTTCAACGATCTCACGGTGTTGCTCGCGGACTGGACAGGGCCTGGCCCAAATGCGGCGCCCGGTGTGGCGAATGGACAGCTTGCCGTTGCGGCGGGGTCGGTTGGGCGGGATGATGATGCGACGGGGTCGAATGACGATCGCGAGGTAGCGGCGGGAGCGGTGTTCAATCGTTTGGGCCGACGTGATTCTTCGCGGGATCACGGCGGGCGGGCGAGGCGGGCTGAGTTGGTATCGCCGCTGAGGCGGCTGCAGGCGGTTGCGGTCGATCGGGCGATGGGCGAGAGGGACGAGGTTACGACGCGGCGCGATGATCGGACGACACGCCGCTTCATCCGTGACCCTGCGAGGTTTCTTGCCGGTGGTCGATAGCCTCGACTTGAACGCATTGGCAAGAATGACGAAGGCAGGCCGATGGAACGATGCGTCTTGAGCCACGCATCGCTGTCGGAGACGCGTCCTACGCATGGCCGTCGGAGACGCCTCCTACAGGGCTGCCCGGCGGGTCTTCCCTACCAGCTTCAAACTAATCCCCACCACGCCGCTCAACACGGTCAGCGATAACAACAGCCAGCCGAATGGACCGATGGTTTGTCGGCCGAAGGAGCTGTTGGAGCGGTAACGGGTCTCGCGGAAGGCTTCGACGTTCTTGAATTTAGAGGTGCCGGTTGCTTCGTCGCCGTCAATGAACGCGATGAATTCGAACTGAGACGTATTAGTTCCATGGTCCCGGTCGTGAGTCCATTCATCGTCGAATTTCTTGACCAGGTTGATGGCCGGCATGGTCCACCGGCCCATGATCTTTTCCAGCGGAAACCGGATCGTCGACGTCGGAGAGTTTCCGCCGTAGGCCCGATAAACCACTTCGGTGCAGACGAGCATGTCGGTGGTCTCGAAATCAAACTCGAAATCATACGGCCGGCCGGCGAAGCTGAACGCGCGGGCGATCGCCTCTTTCTTTTCTTCGCCGGACACGTTGGGCCGCAACACGGCGACCGAGTCGGCCGCGCCGATGGAATGCTCCAGTGACGAGAAGATCACCCCTTCGCTAACCGCCTCAATGATGACGTGCTGGTGGCCGTGGGCATCCTTGCGGGCGAACTTCTCCCAATGCTTCCGCACGTGCTCGTTGTCCTCCAGCCCGAGCCGACGTAAGTCTTCGACCGTGCCGACATACACGGCCCCGTGCGGCCAATAACCGGGCAAGAAGGCGTTCGACAGATACCAGTTACGCCGCTCCAGCAAGATGTCGCCCGGCTCGAGCAGCTTGCCGAGCCGTGCGAGTTGATCTTTGTCGATGAGCGACTCACCGTTGCGAGGCTCGCGAATCTTGAAATCGCCGATCCAGGTCGACACGGCCGATTGCGTTTCGTACTGCACGTCTTGCAAGAGCCGCCCCAGGTCGACCGCGGCCACCTCGACAACTTTCTCCGGAAGCGACTTGTCGATCTTCTGGATGGTCTCCTCGGCGCCTGCTATCGCCGCGTGAAAGGGGCCATGCGTGTTGCTGTTTTTCAGACCGTGCTTCTCGAACAATTCTTGCACGTGCTGCTGGTGATAGTAGCTGCGGGCCGCCGCAAACATGCGGCTGTTCTCGGGGCTGGCCAGGTTGCGGCGAATCGTGTCGTACAGTCCCGGCGGAATCTCCCAGTTCGGCTCCGCCTCATTCAGCTTGGCAATCGCCTTGGGACTGTTGTCGAACATATGCACGAACTTCAAGCCCGTCTCGTACAGCAGGGCAGCCGCGGTGTAACCGAGCAGAAACGCCCGCAGCCGCGGCGGATCTTTTTCCAGTTCGCCGCTGCGCTGATATTTCCAAACGATCCGCAGCAGCCCCTGGCGAAACGTGACGTAGCGCCGCAACAACTCGCGCACGTCGTCGTTGTCGCGCTGGTTGGTGTAGGCGCGCTTCCCGTCCTCAAACTCGTCATTGAGTTGAATTGCGTCCTTTTCCAGCTTTTCGAGGCCGACGATGAGACCTTGGAGCGTCTTCTCGTCGGAGTCGAGGTGTTCGGCAAGTTGCGCATCGGAGAACGTCGTCAGATCGAGGCCGCCCTCGGACAGCGGTTTGTCGAAGAACCAGTAATTGCCGACCCATAGAATTGCCGCCACGCACAGCAGCAAGAAGGCCACGCCGGCCGCTCGGGCCAGCGGGCCTTTTCTGTTTCGGCGCAGCTCCGTCTCCGGCCTCGGCGCTTTGGCGGCATACTCCTCGGCCATCTCCTTGAGCTTCCCACGCAAATCCGCTTCCTGCCGACGCAGTTCCAGCAGCCGGCTGCGCCGCACGGTGACGCGCAGTTGATGCCACAGCAGCGAGACGGTCCGGCTCGCCCGGCGCCAGTAACTCAGCGCCAACACGCCGGTAAACGGCGCCGCAATCATCCACGTTGCCGCAAACCAGGTGGCGAAATAGTCGAACATCCACCAGCCGACCGCGATATACCACAGCAGATAAATCGGCACGCCGACCAGCAACCGGTTCGTCGAGACCGTCTTGCGGCCCGGCTGATCGAGCCGTGAAGCGATGCCGCGGACCAACACGAAGGGAGCCAAGTGATGCAGCACCCCGACCATCGCCAGCGGCAGCAGCGCGATTAAACACAGCAGATTCCAAAACAGCGTCGCACAAACCGTCAATCCGTGCATCCGCAAAACGGGCGAATCCACTGATAGCCCCGCAGCCTTAACATGCTCTCGATACGCCTTGATTTCGTCGGCAATTTCTTGAGCGCGAGGCCGATCGTCGGCCATGAAGTGATTGATCGCGTCGGCGACGCGCTTGCGCTGTTGCAACGCCGGCACCGGCTTGCGAGTGCGGTCGCGCGGCGGCTGGGCCAACAGTTCCAAGTCCGAGAGCCACGGCTCCCAGGCCGGCTCGTCGAGGTGAACGACGACCTCTTTCAGCCGCAATTCCAGCTCCCGGGTCATCGCCCGCATCGCCTTGCGGCCGTTGCCGTCGTGCTGCTCGATCCACTCGTCGACGTCGATCGGCCGGCCGACTTGAATCCAAACGGCCGAGCGAAACTGCTCCTTGATTTGGTAGGTCATGCCGATCGGCACCACCTGGACGCCCTTGGCTCCCTGCTCGGCGGCCCCGATGGCCATGCGCGACGCCCCGGAGCGAACTTTTTCCAGGTGGGCATGATCGGTCGAAACGCCTTCCGGAAAGATTCCCATCGCGTGCCCATCGACGAGCACCTTCGATCCCACGTCGAGGCTTTCGACGTTGCGACGGACCTGCTTGGCGTCGTCGCTGCCGCGATAGGCCGGGATCATTCCCAACGCCCGCATCGGCGGGCCGAACAGCGGGCTATCGAACAGCGGCGCCTTGGCCATGAACCTGACCGGCCGGTTGGCGGCAATGCCGATCAGCACGGGGTCGATCAGCGAATTGGCATGATTCGCACACAGCAGCACGGGGCCGGTCCGGGCAATGCGCTCGGCGCCGGAAATATCGAGACGAGGATAATATCGCTTGACCAGCCAGCGAATGATGCGCCGCATGATACCGCGCTGTTCGAGAGGCTGCGGTTCGAGAGGTTCGTGGTCTGCCATCATGGGCCTCTTGAGGTTCGCGCCCTGCGATCTGGTCACCGCCGTTAATGTAACATCTGATGCAGTTGTTGTAGTGAGGCCAACACCCGATGGTAAGCTGCTAATTCCTTGGTCGATTCGACTCTTCGCGCTTCGCCAAGCCGGCTCTCGACCGTTTTCTTGACCGCTTCGACAAATGCCGGCTGCCGCCGCACGATGACGTCCAGCTCGACCGCTTTCTGCATCGAGAAGACCGAGGTGTTCGCCGAGCCGACGATCACGGTTTCCTCGTCGATCAGCATCAGCTTGGAATGGATCATTTTCTCGGACAGATAAACTTCGATGTCGGCTTGCCGGCAAATCCGATACAGCGATCGGTAATTGATGTCGTTGCCGATGTTGGCCGCCCGGGAGAACAGAAACGTCACCTGCACGCCGCGACGGGCCACCTCGACGATTTTGCGGCTAATGTCCGGATCGCCAATGTAGGCCATTTCGATGTACAGCGAATGCTGGGCCTGCGACATCAGTTCCAGCATCGCCGGCTTGATTTCAAAGTGCTTTTGGCCATTGGCAAAACGATTGGAAACGAATTCCAGCGATCGCGAAGGATCGTACGTTTCGGACCCGTCCGTGCGGCGGGCAAATCGGTCGATGGCCTCGGCGGCGGCGATTTCAACCATATAGTCGCGATACCCACGGTGTCGATCCTCAAGGTTGATGCTGCCGGTGAGCATCACCTGTCGGTCGAAGACATAATACTTGGTGTGCGTGTGATTGACCCACTGGACCGTGACGTTCGGGTGCCGCATGATCTGCTGACTCAACGCATCGTCGAAGTCGTCCTCCACCAACGTATCTGGAAACGTCAACCCGCTGATCTTGTACGACAGGCGTTTTGTAGCGGAGATCGGCACGTTGAAAAACGATTTGCGATTCATCTCGAGGCGTTCGTACATGAAGGCGTCGGTGTCTTTCTTAATGTGAACCATCACGCCCCGCTCGGCCGCCGCGAGAATCGCTTGCCCGACCGCGTTGCCGATGGCGTCGTTGCGCCAAACAAACATGTGGACGTCGATCGACTCGGCGGTGTTGTTGATGCAATCAAGCACTCGATCGAAGGCGATCGCGGCGCCGTCGGTTTCGTCGGGGTCGGAGAGGAGGCGAATGTTGGGGTGGCTGGTGGAATTTGGCATGGCGCTATCACGTCTCCGAGACCGGCGGCCATTTGCACTCGTACTCGTACTCGTACTCGTACTCCTCCTCGTACTCGTACTCGAATGCCGGCGTGGACGGTTAGGAGCCACACTTCGAGTACGAGTAGGAGGCCGAGGACGAGTAGGGCTGTTATCGAGTAACCGTACACGGAATAATAATCCACAACAGGGAGCGGCCGAGGAATTCAAAGACGGAAACCGCTAATAAACGCTGATCGACGCTAATGAAAGAAAGGACGAAGTTCCGAATTCGTAACCCATCAGCCGTTTGAAGTGGTGTCGTGAAACAGATGGCGTTTGAACGAAATATCCACAAACGATTTACCGCAGAGGACGGGGGGCAACGCAGAGGGAGCGGCAGTGTTATTTCCTCCGTGTCATTTCCTCTGCGCACCTCCCCGTCCTCTGCGGTAGGTCTTGTTGTCAATGGATTCTTGCGGCGGTCCATTTCAGTCGGCTGATGTGTTACCCGAATTCAAATCCTCCGCAGACTCAGGAATCATTCCGATGGGAGCGGCGATCCATGCTGCTCCGCGTCGGGTTTGAGTTATTAGCGTTTATCAGCGTTCATTAGCGGTTCTCTGTTTCAAGTTCCGTGAACGGCTACGTTATCGAAAGACCGCTCGTCCGGCTAACCGTGTAGGGTGCATCAGGATGCACTCTACTTTTTCTTCTTCGTGGCGTGCTTAATCACAAAATCCACCAGCGGCTGATGTTCAAAAAACCCGCGCCACATGTTGTGACCCTGTCCCTTGGCAACGCTCAACTCCATTTTTCCGCCGGCCGCCTTGTAACGCTCGGCCAGCAGTGCCGAATTGGCGGCCAACGGAACGGTCTGATCGACGTCGCCGTGGATGTGAAAGATCGGCACGTTCGCCTTGGCCAGCGGCGCGAGACGATCAACCGGATTGTGCTCTTTGAGCTTCTCGGCCAGTTGTTTCTCGGTCAGGCCATACGCCCCGCTGGCACGCTTCAGGCCCGGGTAGCTGGCGAGATTGCAGACCGGATAGATCCCGGCGATGCAAGCGACCTTGTTTGGATGGTCGGCGGCCCAGCAGTACAGCATCAGCCCGCCGCGGCTGCGGGCGAGCAGACACGCCTGCTGCGCAAAGCCGTGCTTTTCCGTAAGCCGCTTATGCAGCGCGTCGTAGGTGGCGCGTCCCTTGGGGCTGCCGTAAGACTCGCCGACGTCGACGCCGGCAATTGCGATTCCCGCGTCCATAAACTGCCGAAACATCCACTCCTCCGCCCCGCCCGGCAGCCCACGTCCCAGCGTCGGCGCGTACATCACCCAGGGCGTCGGCCCGGCCAGCTTCTTCGAGGGCGAAATAATAAACGCCGGCCGGCCTTCGACGGTGATCTGCCTGCGTTCGATCGGCGGTTTCTTCGCGGTGTCTTTGGCCACTCGCTTCTCCTCACCGCGCGCGGGGCCGCACGCCATCAGTAAAGTCAGTACCATGAATATCGCTGGCGAGATGGTCTTCATCGTTCGTCTCCAATAGTGGCCGATTTTCGCAACGCCGATTCCGCAACAATGTCGTATGCTGTGCCTTCGCCCGGTGCAGCGTAGCCGCAATCAAGGGGTGATTTCGGTGTCTCTTGCCATCTTGGTCAACGCCAACTACCGGCGGGAGACAACCGACGAATAACACAGGCATTTTGACACAGAGCTCGTCACGGGGGTAGCGCCTGGAATTCCGGCTAGAAAGCGGCTAATCCCCTTTCGGTTGCATTTCGTGGTCTCGACCGCCAATCCGGCGACGCAGTCCACTGATACCTCTATTTTACCCGTTCTGGGTGGCTGGCACCTTTTTCGCGCTTTTTCGCGCGACGGCGCTCGTGAATAGCCTGGGCTGGTGTTTCGTCAGGGCTTATGTTCTTGTGCATCGTAACCCGAAGCGTAAGCGAGGACGAGGCTGGAATCTGCCGTATTTCTCGCTCACTCTCCCAGGGTCGACTTTCGCCGCAGAATGTGGTGATAGTGTTGGGCGAAGCGGTGAGCCTCGTCGCGCACGTATTGCAACAGCCGCAATGCGTAGGAATGGCGGCTCAGGCGGAGGGGTTCGGAATTACCCGGCAGAAAAATCTCCTCCTCCCGCTTGGCGAGCGACAGCAGCACCGGCGGATCGACGCCGAGGACCGAAAAGGCCGCCAGCGCCGCATTAAGCTGCCCCTTGCCGCCGTCGATCAGCAAAATATCGGGAAACACCTCGTCCGCCTCGCTCATTCGCCCGTAACGGCGGGCCACCACCTCATGGATGCTGGCGTAGTCGTCGGCGCCGCCAGCCCCGCCGGGGACACCGCCGCTGCGAATTTTGAACCGCCGATAGCCCGGCTTGAAGGGCAGCCCGTCGATGAACTGCACCAGGCTGGCGACCGTTTCGCCGCCGCTCAGATGCGCGATGTCGACCCCTTCGATCGTCCGCGGGGCCTCGACCAGCTTGAGCACCTTGTGCAGCCCGGCGAGGCCTTTTTTGGGGTCGATGAAAAACACCTCGGGCTGGGCGTGGGTTTCCAGTTCGCCGCGTTCGTCGAGCGTTTCCAACATGCGAATTTCATCGCGCAGCCGGGCCGCCTTCTCGAACAGCTTTTCCGTGGCGGCCTCTTGCATCTCGGCGTGCATCTGTTTGAGCAGCTTCGTTTTTTTTCCGTCGAGGAACATTTTCAATCGCCCGATGTCCTTGCGATATTCCTCCTTGCTGATCCGCAAATTGCAAGGGGCCGTGCATTGATCGATGCTGGCCAGAAGACACGGACGAAACCACTCCCAACGCTCGTCGCCCTCCTCGATGTCGAGGCTGCACGTGCGGAATTTGAAGATCCGCTGCAGCACGGCAATCGCCCCCCGCAATGAGCCGGCGCTGGCGAACGGGCCGTATAGCCGCGTGCCCCGCGAGGCCGGTTCGCGGGTGAATTCGACCCGGGGAAAATCCTCACGGGTAGTAATCTCCAGATACGGAAAGCTCTTGTCGTCGCGCAGCGCCTGGTTGTATTTCGGCTGCACGTCTTTGATCAGCCGGGCCTCGACCAGCAGCGCGTCGACCTCGCTTTCGGCGTCCAGATAATCGACGTCGGCAATTTCTCGCACCAGGTCCGCCGTGCGCCGATCGACCGCCGCGGCCTGCAAGAAGTAACTGCCAACGCGCGCCCGCAGGCTTTTCGCCTTGCCGATATAGATCACCCGCCCCGCCGAGTCCTTCATCAGATAGACGCCTGGCGTGGTGGGGAACGCGCGGACTTTTTCGGCGGCGCGCTCGAAGGGCGAAAGAGGTTCGGCGGGTTGGTCGGGGTTATCGGTCATGGGAGGCTGGAGAATTAAGGAGAAGGTTGACCAACAGCTTATTGCTAAAAGCTAGCAGCCGACGAGCTAACCCACTTTGCGTACACTGTACTGTGTAGACAGTACTCAGTACACAGTACTCCATCCCGCCGCGATCCGCCCTGGGATCAAGAGACGAAAAGCGGTATAAAGAGCGGCTTAGACCGCGGACAGGTTCCATCATAGAGACATCATAGCGATGTGGAGGAGTTGAAAATGACGAGTGCTGCTTCATGTGTTGACCTTGAACAAGCGAGGCGCGGGATCGAGGCATATCTGCGAACGGCGAAGGAAGAGGGGCGCATCGATCAGCAACTCTTTGAAAGCGCCATAGACAACGTGTTCCCGAATTTCAAGAAGTGGATGGAGGATCCCGAGATCGACAGAATCTCTCCCGCCCTCAAGCGCGGAGTTGAAGAGGCGGTTCGAGCGGAGAAATGGGAGGATATCGTCAATTCATACCGGCAGAGTGTGCGATTCGGCACGGGCGGCATTCGCGGCATGATGGCCTTCGATCGCGCCTCCATCGTGCGACTGAAGGAAGAGGGAATCCAGGCGCCGATCTTGAAGGGACCCAACACGATTAACGACGTGGTGCTGCTGCTCACTTCGGTCGGCGTCGCCAAGTTCGGTAGGGAGCAGGCGCAGCCTTTCGGAAAGGTCGTTGTCGGATACGACAGCCGCATTCGCGGGGCCGATCTCGCCGCGGCGGTCGCCCGGCTGTTCCTGGCGTATGACTATACGGTCTACATCTTCGACGAGCCCTGCCCCTATCCCGAGGTCACTTTCGCGATCCCCGACGAAGCAATCCGCGCCGACGTCGGGATTTTCATTTCGGCAAGCCACAACGACTACCGCTATAACGGTTACAAGCTGTCTTGCGCCAACGGCTCGCAGTTCGACCCCGAGGAGCGGGATGAGATGTACGAACAATACATTTCAAAAGCCGAGACGGGAGACATCGTCTTTTGCGAGTTTCGCGATGCGGCGAATGGTAAACTCGTCTTTCTCGGCGGCGAGGCGCCCCTACCCGACGTCGACTACGCCGGCCACGAAGACACGCTGTTGAACATTCACGCGCGGCACGCGCGGCAGGTGCAATCCTTTCTCCTCACCGACGATCTGGCCGAGCGCCAGAGCGCGGCGAGCGATCCGTTGAACATCGGTTACTGTGCTTTCCACGGCTCCGGCCGACGGGCCGTGCCTCGGCTGCTCAAAGACGTGGGATTCCGAAACATCAAGCCGATCACCGTTGACGGCCTGAACGATCTCGACGGGCTGTTCCCCAGCTTTTGCAGCGATCCGGGCCGAGAGGAACAGCCCGATCCGGGCGACCCCAAGGCCGCGGACACAGCCGTGCGCGCGTTTAAAAAGCAATACCCCGGCGAGTTCAAAAACATGGACATCCTCATCGGCACCGATCCAGACGCCGACCGCTGTGGCGTGGTCGTCAAAGTGCCACCCGACCAACAGCATCTCCACGATGGCAAAACTTACGTCCTGCTGCCCGCGGACGACATGTGGGCGCTGGTGGTCTGGTATCGGCTTCATCGAGATATTGAAAAATACGGCGAAGTGCGCGATGCGGAAAAGAAGTTCATCGTTCTATCGCACACGACCTCCGACTGCATCACGCGGGTGGCACGCAAGCACGGACTCGGCGCGATAAAGACCTGGGTCGGGTTCGCCTCACTGGCGGCAGGGGTCCGCGACGTGTGGCAAGGCAAGACGTTGCCTAGATTGGTCGAGGGACGAATCGATCCCGCGGACCCGCTCTGCGATCCGAACGTGCTGGAATATCAGGACATGGATACGGGCCGGCGGTCGATCAACGTCGCCGCGATGGAGCAGAGTAACGGATTCTCCATCCTCGGTGGTCCGCCGCCGGACGCTCGTTCACTGGGCGCGGGAGGCCATGTCCGCGACAAGGACGGCACGTTTGCCGCGCTGTTGGTCGCCGAGATTGCCGCCTGGGCAAAAGAGCGCGGCACCACCATCTACGAGTTGCTGGACCGCGAAATTCATCTCGATCCCGACGTCGGCCTGTTCGTCAACGGCTACGAGCCCGACCCGCTGATGGGCGAGTATCCCGGCATTGAGGGCGACCGTCGCAAGCTCGACATCCTCCGCCGCACGCTGGATCTCCACGAGCGGGCCAAACGTGGCGACCTGCAAATCGCCGGGCTACCGGTCACCTCGACCTGCATTTACCGCACCGGCAAATACGACCGTATCTATCTGCCGAGCGAGAGTTTTCAGTTTCCCGACGAAGGCGTCCGCTTCTTCTTTGACGAGGAAAAGCTCGATCACCTCACCGTCCGCCCCTCCGGCACCGGCAACTCGCTCCGCTTTCACGTACAATTGCACGCGGCGGTAGATGAATCGACCCTGGTGCAGGGGAAAGCCCGCCTGAGCGGCCAAGTCGCCCTGTTGATCGACGACATCCGCACACTGCTCGACGCGCCGCGATAACACTAGCCCGACGCGCAAGCGGAGAAAACCATGTCCACCCAGGATGCCACCCGCTCAGAGTATCAGCAAGACTGCGAGACCTACTACCGGCTGCTGCGGGACGTTCACTCGGGCGTCTTCACGACCGAAAAGCGCAAGGCCGAAGAACTCGACAAGTCACGTTACAGCGACGCCAGTCACCCGGGCATTCGAAACCTCAACTCGCTGATCGAAATCCTGCACCGTCTGTGCGGCGACGGGCCAGAGGTTCACGGGATCGATTACGGCTGCGGGTCGCACTGGTTCGTCGACCACGTCCGCCGCAGCTTCGGCTGGCAGGCAGTCGGCTACGACCCCGACCCGCTGGCGATCGAGATTGCCCGAAAACGGTTTCCCGACAGCGCCGACTACTACCGCTGCCTCGATCCCTTTCGCGACGGCCTGCCGGAAGAGGACGGCACGCAGAGCTTCATCTTCTGCAACGCCGTGATCCAACACTTCGACAACGCCGAATTAGAACGCACCCTAGCGGAAATGGCCCGCGTCCTCCGTCCCGGCGGCTACTGCATGTTGATCTTCAAGCGCTGGACCGAAGAACTGGCAGCCGGCACCGACGCAATCAGCGAATCCATCCGCGTCTTGGATGCCGCAAGCGGCAAAGTCATGTATCAGGATCCAACGATGCAAAAGGAATTGGCGAAGTTGGAACCGTCACGTCTCGCCGAATTGGACGCTGACCAACGTGACGGTTGGAGATTGTTACGTTTTCTGCATCTCGATGACTTGCGCGAAACGGCCAACTACTTCGGTCTTGAATGCGCCGATCAACACGCCGCGAAGGAGCAGGAGTTTCCTCCATCGAACGTCAACTACCGAGGCGGAAAGGGAGTGCCAACGGCATGTTTGGCACTCCAAAAGTCCACCTCTCAGCTAGCCGATTCTTGATTCAGGGGCCGTGAATCGGGTAGAAGTGATTTTGACGTTTGTCCGACTAAGACGTACTTTGTCGGATGCGGGACACAGATTATGGGCCATCGCAACGCAGGAAAGAACAAAAACAAAGAGTACTTCGTAAAATGAGCCACGCAAGAGCGATCGCCCAGAACGCGCCAAAGATCCTCGGCAAGTAGTCAAACATCAGCTTTTGTCCAGAGATCGGCTTTCCTTCCTTGCCCCGTGCTTTATCCTTCCATTTTCTGTATCGACGCCAATTCCTGTAGACGGGATCTTCGTTGTAAAGTAAATCGCGATAGTCATTGAGGATCATGCTCTGCCGACGAATCGCCAACCACAAGACGCGTGTTAAGGCTGCTCCCGCAAGCCAAGCTAAATAGGCGAGGAAGACTTGCGACTGTAATATGCAAAAAGATCCCACAAAGATCGACGACACAACTATGAAAATGTTGATCCGAGAATAGAGTATGTTCTCCTGGTGCAGCTTGTAATCGCGCAACCACTTAATATCGTCTCTTTGTTGTTGACTGCCTTGATACATCGTTCTTGAGGACTGCTTTCTGTACATGTTCTGTTTATTGACCGATCCGCTACCCAACAACGCCCTCTACCGTTAGCGACCAGTCTACTACTTGAGTTGTGCATCTGCAACGATTTGGCTGCCCCCAACTCGGAAGTTCTGATCGCAATACTGGGTGGAGTAAAGGGAATGCATTGTACCTACCACAAAGTCAGAAGTCAAGCCACCCGACAATCTCCCGTGACCTTGGATTCGTCATGACCGTTCAGGAGGATGCAAGTGGCAGCGTTTTCACAACCCGATTTTGGGTCCGTCGCAAAAGCCGCCGTTAAGATTGCCGGAACGGGGATCGTGCGTTCCCGGTGGAAAGATTCGCCCGTCCGCGCGAAGGCCTCGGGCGACGTTGTAACTAGGTGGGATCTTCACGTAGATTCACAGGTGTCGAACCACATCTTGGAATCCTTCCCCGACCACGGCATCATCTCCGAGGAATCCGGCGAGACGAACGCCGACGCCGAGTACGTCTGGATACTTGATCCCATTGACGGCAGCCGGCACTTTTCGCAGGGGTTGCCGTTGTATTCGATTTCGCTGGCGCTGCGGCGGCGGGACGATTTAATTCTGGGGGTTGTCTACGCGCCGGAAGGCGACCGCTTGTTTGCCGCCGAGACGGGCGGAGGTGCGACGCTCGATGAAGAGCCAATCTCCTGTTCGCAGCGGACCTCGCTGGCCGATTCGATTGTCTGCGTCGAGATTCCTACCCGGCACTATCCGATCGAACTGCGCAGCTACGCCCTGGAAAAACTCGCCCTGCTGATGGATCATGCCGACCGAGTGCGGGTAATCGGGGTCAGTGCGCTGGGGCTTTGTTATACGGCGATGGGCGGCTTCGACGCCTATGTGAATCTCAGCGGAGCGTCGAAAATCTGGGATCTGGCGGCCGGGGAAGTGATCCTACGGGAAGCGGGCGGGCAATTTACGCGGTTCGCCGACGGCCCGATCGTCGGTGGTCCGCCGGTGCTTCACGATCAACTCGTCGATCTGCTTGGTCTCCCAGGGAAACCCGAATGAGATCGCTGTTTCAACGCGGCGGGTGGCTGATTGACGCAACTTCTCGGCCGCCTCTTTCCTGGCCATTTTCATCACGCTCTCCAACGTCACCACCGCGGCGCATGTCGCAGGACATCGCCGAGCGTCACGGCGCGGCATTCTATCGTTCGGCCGTCGGCGAGGCCAATGTCGTCGAGCTGATGCAAGCCCACGGCGCGCTGCTCGGCGGCGAGGGTAACGGCGGCGTCATCGACCCCCGCGTCGGCTACATTCGCGACAGCTTCGCCGGCATGGCGCTGCTGCTGGATGCCATGGCCGGGCGCGATTTGCCGGTCAGCCGATTGGCCGACGAACTGCCACGTTACGAAATCGAAAAGACCAAGGTCACGCTCGATCGCGAAAAACTCCCCGCCGGCTGTGTAACGAGGCGGGCGAGGTGTTGTTAGGAGGCGATCAAGAATAACTCCGGCGGAATATCTTTCGCACGCCACCTGTTCTTTGCGACCTTTGTGATCTTCTGTTCACATCTCGTCCTGCGGTTGATCTCGCCAAACAACAGGTATCGGAACAGCAGGACGCAGCAGCAAAACCGGCAAGTTGACCCGCTGTTTCAGGCAACCCATAATGGGGCCGTTATCAGCACGCTTGTGCAAACACCTCAATCCACCCCACACCCAATCGAGGCTTCCCATGCCGCCGCTCGCTGTCCGAACAACAGGTCGCCCCAATAGTCGTCGTTGTCACTTGACCGGCAGTTTACTACACAGAAGTGCTACACTTACACTCATCGCATGTGTGCCATGTCTGTCAACATGCCTGACAAACGAGGCACAAAGCGCCGATAAGAATCGTAAGCCTAACATCGTACTAATCATGGCCGACGACAAGTAGCAGCCGATGGCTCCAAATCCTCGGAAACGCTTGGACATACGGGAATAACGCTAGAAAAGTCGGTGTCGTCGAACCACGGCGAATCACGTCAAATTCAGTTGGACTGGGTGCAATTAACTACACTTTGCTACACTTGCGGCCGAACCGAGATCGACTGTCAAGTGGCGAGGGCCAGTCGCCAATCGGCGACTTGCGGGATCGAATGCGACCGAGCCGACCCAGGTCAGCGGCTTGACTGAGAGCTTCGCCCGACCGGTAAGGGATTTTGTCGGTGGCATTGGGTGACTCAACGACAAAAACTGCGGGTCCGCGGGTAACGGATCGAGCGGTCCTCAAGAAGCCAGCCATCACCAGCTTTTCGAATTGGAAATAGGTCCGCGTCCGCGTCGGACGTCGAACCGGGAAAATGCGCAAATCCGCCATCTGCGTTGCGGTGCAAGAACGCCCACTTCGCCGTCCGGCAATCCCCGCGGTCGAAAGTCGCGTGAGCTATGAAGACAAACTCACGCTTGCCCGCTGGATCACCATCGGCTGCCCGGTCGATCTCGATTGCGATCCAAAGCGTCCCAATCAACGCGGGTTGGGCCGGATGCTCGACCAAGGACGGCCAAAACACTCGCTCGCTTTCGCAGATTCTGATCGTCGTACACGACTATAACTCCGGCATCGACACCATGTGATATGTGGGTGATTCACTTGTTCAATTCACGACGATGTTTCCTAAATGGGCGGCAATTCGCGGGTGGCCGATGGAGCGGTGAAGCGTGTTCATTCAAGGGGGAAGAACTGACCATCTTGCGGGTGGTAACCGAGGACCTGCCCTGTCTCGAACTCGTACATCCAGCCGTGAAGAGTCAGCGCCTTCCTTTCCAATGCCGCAGCAATGGATGGATACGTTTGCAAGTGTTCAAGCTGGACGAGCACATTTTCCGCCGCCGCCACCGTCAGACGTGCGGCGTCGTCGGTGACATGCGCGTAGTTCTCTTCGATAATCCGGCGCGTCGATTCCGCATGCGACAGCCACGACTGAACGGCAGAGAGCTTCGCGACCTTCGATTTGTCGAGCAAAGCACGCATAACTCCGCAATGCGAATGGCCACAGATGATGATGTCTTTGACTCCGCGCACACTCACTGCGTATTCGATGTCTGTGCCGCCTTCGGCTGCTTCATACGGCGGGACAATGTTGCCGACGTGGTGAATACCTTCAACGAGCTTTTGAATAATTATGATCTCTACGGTCTGGGTCGGTGCAAGAGGTTTTCGCACATGGAATCCTCATGAACACGACGACACAATGTTGGCGAGAAAGGTGTGGCCCTTGAGGGCGTTGTTCTTCACGTACTTGACGCCGCTTTTGACCTTGCCCTACTTCGTCGCCGGCACGAGATTCGCCACGGAGGCGTTTATCATTTCCATCATGGGTGCTGGGTAGACACCAATCCAAAGGACGATCAGCGCCAGCGGCACGAGGGTCACCATTTCGCGCACGGTAAGGTCCGAAAGCAGTGAGGCGGTTCGCGTCGCAGGCTGTCCTAACGCCACACGTTGCAACATCCAGAGCATGTAAGACGCCGCCAACACGATTCCTCCCATGGCCAGCAATACCATCACGAAACTCACCTCCGCCGCACCAAGAAGCACGAGGAATTCGCCGATGAAACTGCAGGTGCCCGGGAGACCGAAAGAGGCCACCGAAAAAAGAAAAAACAGTGCGACGAATCGTGGCATCTGCTTGTGTAGACCGCCGTAGTCTTGGATCATTCGACTGTGAGTTCGATCATATAACTGGCCGACCGCCAGAAACATCGCGCCGGTGACGATTCCGTGATTGAACATTTGCAGGATCGCGCCTTGGATCCCCTGGCGGTTGAAGACGAAAATACCGAGCGTGACAAATCCCATGTGAGAAATCGAGGAATAGGCGACGAGCTTCTTGATGTCATCTTGGGCAAGAGCCATCAAGCCGCCGTACAAGATGGCCGCGACCGACAGCCAGAGAATGAAGGGAGCAAAGGTCACCGAGGCCTCCGGAAACATCGGAAGACAAAACCGCAAGAACCCGTACCCGCCCATCTTCAACAGAACGCCCGCCAGTATCACGCTGCCGGCCGTGGGCGCTTCGGCATGGGCATCTGGCAGCCATGTGTGAAACGGGAGCATTGGCATCTTGATGGCAAAGGCCAGGAAGAACGCCAGAAACATCCACCACTGCGCCGTTGATGAGTAGGTCTGCTCCTGTAACGCGATGATGTCGAAGGTATGCCCTCCCTCGACGTGCAGCGCCAAAATTCCCACGAGCAGCAGCAGGCTTCCCGTCAAACTGTAGAGGACGAATTTCAGCCCTGCGGCGATTCGGCCGGGGCCGCCCCAAAGTATGATCAAGAAATACATGGGAATCATCGTGACTTCCCACATCATGAAGAAGAGGAACAGATCGAGCGCCGTAAACACGACGATCATGGCGCCTTCGACGAGCAGGATCAAAGCCATGAATGCCCGCACGTTCGTTTTCACGGAATTCCAAGAACAGAGGATGCACAAGGGAGAGAGCAGGGTGGTGAGCAGCACCATGAGAATGCTGATCCCATCCACTCCGACCGCGTACTGAATATTGAAAGTCGGCATCCACTGCATGCGCTCCACAAACTGCATGCCCTGCTGGTCCGTGTCAAAGCCGAACCAAAGAATCAGGAACAGCCCGAAAACGAGCAGCGTACAGGCGAGCGCGATTCGCCGAATCCAGTATTCACTGCGAACGAAGGCCAAGATCGCTATGCCCAGAAAAGGGACGGCAATGATGCAACTGAGAAGGTGCTCAGTGAATATGGAATTCATAGCGTCTGCTCTCGATTTGGCGATTGAGAAGCCCGGCCCTTCCAAAAAGCCGGGCTCCTGAAGCGCGTTCTCATGTTACGACCCAGTAGAAAAATACGATGGCGACCACCAACCAGAGATTCAAGATGAGCAAGTGGTGCTGAAGCGTGCGCGGTTCGACTTCTTGTAATTTGTGACCGGTCGCATCGGCCGCGTGTCCTATTCGTTCGACGGTTTTGTCGATCCGACGAACGTCAACGACCTCCCACAACCACCGCGCCAGCCCGACGCTCCTGCTCCCAGCGCTCTCCACGGCCCGATCAATCACCCGCACATCGATCATCCGCCATAACCAGCGTGCCAGCGCAACGCTTTGGTGGCCACTTCCGACCACGGCACGATCAATTCCGCGAACGTCTACAACGCGCCACAACCAGCGGGCCAGAAGGACGGAATTCAGTGCAGTCCCCAACACCAGTCGGTCAATCCCGCGCACATCGATCGCTCGCCACAACCACCTTGCGAATTGAATCGAGGGTCGGACGATGTAGGCACCGTAAATCTCGTCAATATAGAACTTGTTAAGAAAATGCACGTACATGGCCTTTCCCCAGTTCGTGCGAGCCACGTCAAACAGCTTGGGACGGGAATAAGCCAGGCAGGCGAGAGCCCAGCCGGCGAATGCCGCTAGCAGCGGTAAAGCGAGCAATGGGGAGAGATGCATGGGTTGCCAGACGTCGACAGCCGGCGGATGTGGGTTACCCAACGCCGGTGCCAAGAAGGGAACAAACCAACGCCACAGCAGCAACAGAACGGCGATCAACCCCAGCGCTCCGGCGGAGACCCCCAAAAGGTGAGCTGGCGAAAAGAATCGAGGTTGAACGACGTCGGAAGGACTTCGCCCGAACAGCAAGGTGATTCCGCGAAACAGGTACATCGCCGTGAAAAAGACGGTCAGCAAGCCAATGACCCAGAAGGCGATTCTGGCGGCGCTGGAATCATGCACGGTCCATAGAGATTCATAGGGGCCTGAAAAGATCAAGAAGGGTGGAACACAAGCCAAAATCAACGCACCGAAGTATAACAGCCACGAGGGCCTCGACCGGCCCGCCGCGGACTCCTCATGTTCGTGGCCGGCAGCCGATTCAAGTTGACTCCCGGACGACAAGAATAAGAAGCCTTTCAGACATCCGTGAGCCAACATGTGGAATATCGCCACCGCAAAGGCCCCTACGCCACAAGTCATGATCATGAATCCAATTTGGCTGATCGTCGAATAGGCCAGAATTTTTTTGATGTCGGTCTGCGTTAAGGATACGACCGCCGCGAAGAGCGCCGTCGTTCCACCAACGATTGCAATGACGGTCATCACAACGGGCGAAAGCATGAATAAAGGGCTGAATCGAACCAATAAAAAAGGCCCTGCGTTGACCATGGTCGCGGCATGTATCAGCGCCGAAACCGGAGTCGGAGCTTCCATCGCATTGGGAAGCCAGACGTGAAAGGGAACCTGGGCTGACTTGCCCAAACAGCCCATGAACAAGAAGAGCGTGATCGTGGTGATCTTCTCGACGTGAAATTCCAAACCTGCCCAGCCCAAAAGGTTGATGGTTTGTCCGCTCAGGCTCGGGGCTTGCTCCAGAATTTGCCGAATATCAAGCGTTCCGAACATGGCAAAGGTCAGAATGATGCCAAACAACAGGCCCACGTCGGCCAGCGCGTTGACCAAGAAGGCCTTCGTGGCCGCTTTGCACGCGGCCTCTCGATCGGCCTGATGGGAAATCAAAAGGTAAGAGCAAATCCCCATGAGTTCCCAGCAAATGAAGATCATGAGCAAATTACTGCTCATGACCAGCGTTACCATGGCGAAAGTGAACAACGCCAACACGGCGAAGAAACGGCTATATCGCGCGTCTCCGATCATGTACCGGGAAGAGTAAACGTGGACCACGAAGCTTCCGCCGGTGACCAACAACAGCAGCAGCACGGTGAGCTGGTCGATATACAAGCCGAGGTCGATCGTCAGATTACCGGATCGCAGAAACTCGTAGAGCGGTATGAAAACAGGCTCCTTCCACAGGACAAGCTCCACGAACGCCGCTACCGAAAGCGCGAAGGAGATGCCCGCGGCAAACACGCCCACTTTCCCGCTTGCTTCGCCCAGCCAGCGGCCGGCCAGCGCGATCACGACCGTCGCTAACAGCGGGAGCAGCGGGATCAGGATGTAAACAGATGACATCGACTAGATAGCCTTTACATAAAGAGAACTCACAGGCCGACGGACGCGGCGATGTCCCGAAAAATCTTAATTGTGGGATCGCTGCACAGCCCCAGGCCGATGATGGCCACCGACGTAAGTCCTATACTGATTCGCAGCGAGAGGTGCATTTTGACGTGTGGCGTACTCGAACCGGCTTCACGATCGCGAAAGATACTCACGAATAATCTTTGGAAGTAGGCCATCGTCAGCAGCGTGGCAATCACCACGGCTCCGACCGCCAGATAGTTGCCTGCTTCGATGGCACCCAGCATGATGTGCCATTTTCCGAAGAATCCCCCGGTCGGTGGAATGCCAATCATTGACATGGCCAAGATGATCAGCGCCCCGGTCATCCACGGCGACCCGCTGCGCAATCTGCCCCATTCATCCACGGTTCGTGCCTCGTGCTGATAAATCGCGGCGCCGGCGATGAAAAACGCTCCGGCTTGCATGGCGGCATCGTTGAGCATGTAAAACATGCCCCCTGCAAACCCTGTTTGATTTCCCTGACTCACTCCAATCAGGATTAGCCCGATGTGCGAAATACCGCCATAGGCAAACATCCGTTTGACGTCCTGTTGGCCTAACGCCAGTAGTGCGCCAACCACTGCCGCCACGGCACCCAGCGCGCCAAGTAAAGCCAGCAGGTGGACTTGTCCTATCTCGGCACGCGCACCCAGTACCCAAAACATGATTCGGACCCACGCATACAGCGCAATTTTGGTCATCAGAGCGGCGAGGATCGGCGAAATCGCGTCGGGCGCGCGGGTATAAGCACCGGGCAGCCAGCCATGCAGGGGAAACAGAGCCATCTTGATTCCGAGACCGATGAACATGAAAGTCGATCCCGCAATGATCGCCTTGGAGGTCATCAACTCCGGCCTGTCCGTGAATTGCTGAGCCAGGTCCGCCATATTCAGAGTGCCCGTCACTGCATAGAAGAAGACCACTCCCAACAAATAAAACGAGGCCCCGAGGGTTCCCAGGATGAGATATCGAAAGGCGGCCACCAGTGACGCGCC
>JADFKK010000420.1 GCA_022564995.1 Planctomycetota bacterium
GAGCAATTACCAAAGTCAGTACCTTTCAACTAACAAGATCAACCAGACTTAACCTGGCGCACCGAATCACGCGAATTGACGCGAATCGTGCGACGTTGATTGGCAGTACGACATTCGACTCAGCGCAACCGCATCAACACGCTTTTTTGGCGACCAAGTGGTACATTCGCGTAAATTCGCGTAGATTCGCGGGCAGTTTTTTTTAGGACCAAGTCGATCCGTGTTGCCGGGTAGGTTGCGGCCGGCGTGTTGACCTCAAGAATTCAATCGGCCCCATTGTTGGTAACTCGGTATCATTTCGTAAGTTAACCGTGCTATCACGGCCCCAAGTGGCGCTGTCCAAGTAGGACTTGTAAAAAAATAAATTGGCCGTTTGACATACCAATTGAAGCAAACGCGGCGTGAGGCACGGTTGCACGACCTCGCATCGTCCGCCGCGATGGCTTCAATTTCGAGTCAACCTACCCCGATCCGCCACGAATGAAAGAGAGAAATCGATGAGCGAAGACCAGCGGGACGCAGCGGGCATCGCACCCGACACCACGGCAGGGCATGTCGAGGAGGTCGAGATTTCCGGCCATATCATCGACAGTCTGATTCTGCCGAAAATTCTGGACTGCATTACCAGCGCCGGGGGCACCTTTCGGATCAAGAATATCTCCATCGGCCAGGCGCGCAGCGATTCGAGCTTCGCCCTGGTCGAGGTGCGCGCCGAGGACGCCGGCCAACTTAAAGAGATCCTCGCCCAAATCTCCGATCACGGCGCCGTGCCGACCGAAACGCACGACGCCCGGCTGACCGAGGCCGACGTCGACGGAGCGTTTCCCGAAGGATTCTACAGCACCACCAACCAACGCACTGAAATTCGCATCGGCGGATCGTGGATCGAAATCGACGATCAAGAGATGGACTGCGGCGTGGTCCTCAGCAGTGATGGTCCGTCCGCTCGCTGTCTGCCGATGACCGAAGTCCGCCGTGGCGATCAAATCGTCACCGGCCACACGGGGGTGCGCGTGTTTCCCTACGAGCGCGAAGTCGAGCGCAAAACCTTCGAGTTCATGAACAGCGGCGTGTCAACCGAAAAACCGAAGGGCGTGGCGATTCGTGAAATCGCCGCGGAAATCTTCCGCAACCACGCCAGCGGCGGAAAGACACTCGTGGTCGGTGGGCCGGCGATCATCCACACCGGCAGCGGCGGGCATCTGGCCGAGCTGATACGCCGCGGCTACGTCGACAAGCTGTTCGCCGGTAACGCGCTGGCCGCCCACGACGTCGAGCAGGCGATGTTCGGCACCAGCCTGGGCGTTCATCTCGAAGGCGGCCAACTGGCCGAAGCCGGACACGAACATCACCTGCGGGCGATCAATCGCATTCGTCGCGTCGGCAGCATTCCCGCGGCGGTCGAGCAGGGCCTGCTGACGTCTGGAGTAATGTATGAATGCGTCCAGCACAACGTCGACGTGTTTCTCGCCGGCAGCATTCGCGACGATGGTCCGCTACCGGAAGTCGAGACCGACGCGCTGGTGGCGCAGCGGATCATGCGAGAGAAATGCCGCGACGTCACGTTAGTTCTGATGATTGCCACAATGCTGCACTCGATCGCGGTGGGCAATCTGCTGCCCGCCTGGGTCCGCGTGATTTGTATCGACATCAACCCCTCGACCGTCATCAAGCTCAGCGACCGGGGTTCGTTTCAGACGGTCGGACTGGTGACCGACGTCGAGCCGTTCCTACGATCCTTGGTCGATGATCTGACAAAATTGGAAACCGCCAGCAGCGCGATAACGAGCCGATCAAGATAACTGTCGCAGTTTGACGGATAAGAAACGGCGAGCCGCGGGCGTTAGCCCGGGGGTATTACCATTCGCCGCGAAAGGGTTGGACCCGAAGAGAGGAATCACCGTCGGCCTAACGGCCGACGCTCGCCAGATGTCATTTCGCAAAAAAGTTGTTATTGAGCCGATCCCCAAAAGCATGACGACCTCGACGCCTCACATCCTGATGTGCCCGCCCGATTTTTACGGGATCGAATATGAGATCAATCCGTGGATGAGCCGCCACCGACAGGCCGATCAGCCCCTGGCGATGGAGCAGTGGAACGCCTTGCGGCGGCTGCTGATCGATATCGGGGCCGAGATTTCGCTGCTCGAACCAGTCCAGGGACTGCCCGACTTGGTCTTCACGGCCAACGCGGCCTTGATCTTCCAAAACCGAGCCGTGTTGTCGCACTTCCGCCATCCACAACGCCAGCGCGAGCAACCCCGCAACGAAACCTGGCTGTCGGCCGCCGGGTTTACGGTCGAGCCGGCACCTGAAGGAACGTGCTTTGAGGGCGCCGGCGACGCGCTATTCTGTGGCGACACGCTGTTCGCCGGATATCGCATCCGCAGCGACGCCACGGGGCATCAGAAGATCGGCGAACTGCTCGACTGTCGGGTGATTCCGCTGGAGTTGGTCGATCCGTTTTTCTATCACATCGACACCTGTTTTTGTCCGCTCGCCGCGGGCAAGGCACTCTACTTTCCGCCGGCCTTCGATGAGTATGGGCAACGAGTCTTGGCCGAGTTGGTCGACGAACTGATCGAAGTCTCGGCGGAAGAGGCGCGGCGTTTTGCCTGTAACGCCGTGGTCGTGGGCAACGCCGTGGTAACCAACACCGGCTGCGCGGAACTGCACGCCCAGTTGAAATCGCAGGGATTCCACCCGCACGAGACCCCGCTCGATGAGTTCGTCAAAGCGGGTGGCAGCGCCAAGTGTTTGACCCTCAGGCTCGACGGCGAAGAGGCCGCCGCCTGGAAATACCAAGAGCCGGCGCGGAGGATTCAACCGTAAAGCGGAGATTGCCGACCGGTCAAAGAAATCCGAAATCCTAAACACGAAATCCTAAACCAATTCAAATGTTCCACTGAGCAAATCGCAACGAACTTGTCTTGGAACAAGATGATTGGGGCACGATGGTTTTGATCCTTTGAAATTCTCCATTTGAATTTGTTTAGGATTTAGGATTTCGTGCTTTCGGGTTCTTACTTACTTGAAGATTCCCATCATCGACGCCGGGCTGGCGACCGGCAGCAGGGCTCGGAACGGATACGCCGCGCCGTCGCTGGTTCCGTATTTGGGCGTCCAGACAAGGCCGATGCCCAGGCCCCAGCTTTCGGCCGTTGTGCCGGCCAGCCCGTCGGTCTCGTTCGGAACCAAATATGTCGCCTGGGTGTCGATCGACCAGCGCTGGTTGATGGGCAAGCGGATATCGCCGCCGATGATGCCGTCGCTCTCGCCGCTGAATCCGGCGTACAAACGTCCCTCGCCGCCACTCTCCCACGACTGGCGGAAGAAGAAGGCGTACAGTTCGTTGGTCGAGATCACTGAATCAGACCCGGCGCCGACTCGGGTCATCCGGTCGTCGCGGGTGTTGACCGTGAACCAAATCCCGAACTCGCCGGCACACTGTTGCTTGAAGCTGAGTTCGCCGCGTACCTGGTGAACGTCATAGTTTTGGTAGAATTCATCATGTCGCCAATCCCAGACCACGCCACCTTGAAAACCTGTGCCCATTTGACGACGAAAAACGCCGACCGTCGTGAAGGACGTAAAGCGGTCTTCGCTGCTGGCGACGTTACCTGTGTTATGGCCGCTGAGATTGCTGGACAGGATATTGACACCGGCTTGATAACCGATGCCGCGCCAGGGAAACAACGCCCCGGAGGTGTTCACGCCGGTATGGAAGCCAAAATTACCGTTGCTGCCCATGTCGACCGGGTCTTTGAAAGAGTGCACGCCGGAGGAAAACTCCGAGTAGTCGGTGACTTGTCCGAGGGCACAGAGAATCTTGCCGATGGGGCAAAAATCGCCCACACAACAGTCCAGATCTTGCCATAGGCCGCCGCGCTGCCAGGGCGGAGTGAGCAACGACAGAATCGGCCCGGGCTGGGCTCCCGCGAATAATTCCTCCTCAACGATCTCGCCCTCCGATGGCAATTCCAGCGGGTCGGGCAAAGCCTCGGCCTCGGCCTTGTCTTGACTGACGAGCACACTGCGGGCGGTCAGCGACGTCGCGGGCCGAGCCTGCGGCACAACGGGCTGTGCCGTGGCGGTTTTGTGTTGCGCGAGAATTCCCGGCGTAACGCGTCGAGTCTGGTACGCAACCCGGCGATTCGGGGCGGTCGCAATCGGGCTTGCTTTCCTGGTCACGGTTGGGCGAGCGACCGACAAGGCCGGTCTTCCGGGTCGCGGGGCGGCTTGGGTCGCTTGAGTTACCGTCGACGGTCGGGCCACGTCGGCAGCTTTCTTGGCCGGAGCAGCGATTGCCCGCTTAGCGATTGAGGGGGCTACCCACTTCTTTTTCGACGGCTGCGATCCGGCGGTCGGGTCACTCGCCGTGTTGACTGGGGCGGCCGCTGGAGCAGGCTGGGAAGTCCAGGGGTAACCCTTCGGCTCGGCCGCATGAGCGTTGGCGATTGACAGCGACAGGGCAAATCCGCAAACTGCGAAGCCGCTAATGATGTGCGTTAAGGGTTTCATGCGTCATTCCTCGATTTTGCTAGCACTTGCCAATAGAGTTCCAGACCCGTCCCCCCTAAGCGTCGAAACACGATATCGACCCACCCCAGGCGGAACTTTCGTTAAACTGAACGTAATCCGAAAAGTTTTCCAGCGTCTCCCAAGTTCCTCTCCAAACTTCGGAGCCGGAACCGACGAAAGGAACGTGCTATCACTCGGCGACTTCTCATCGCGATCCTGCTGGCGGTGCTGGCAACACTCGGCGGCTGCGATCTGCCCTATTTCGAGGACACCGACGACGACCTCGGTCTGAACGCGCTACGCCGTCGCACGGGCGACGCCGCGATGCCGACCGGCAAGGGAGTCCGTCTGGCGCTTGTGGAGACCAACACCGTCGAGGCCAATACTGACGAGACCAGTCCGAGCGAAGAGGCAAATGTCGGCGTGCTTCGCAGTTACGTTCCCGACGCCACGGGCGCCGGGCTGCAAGGCAAGACGATCACCGACCAAAGCGGCCAAACCAATCCGCCCGGAGCAACCTCGGGGCACGCCACTGCAATGGCGAGACTCGCCTGCGGACAGGGCGGCATCGCACCGGGGATCCAGCAGATCGACGCCTACTTCTCAAAACACTGGCTCGCCCGAGGACCGCTGCGCGGATTTCAGCCGCAACCGCCTCAGCGCATTTCCGCCCGGCTGATGAATCATAGTTGGATCGCGGCCACGCTGCCGGACATCGAGGAGCCCGGTATCC
>JADFKK010000117.1 GCA_022564995.1 Planctomycetota bacterium
ACCCCCGGGCGCAGCGCATGGCCCCGACGGATGAAAGGACGTCGAAGCCGGTCCAACTCCGTTACGCTCCACCAACCCCAGGCTTTGTTGTTCAGATTCCCGAGGGGTTCAAGTCCAAAGGACTTCCGAAGATGAGCCGCCTTTTTACCCACTAATTCTTCTGAAGAGCCAACTTTATAGGGTCGGCCGTCGACGAAATAGTCGCTCGAGTAAACCACGGTGCCGGCCAGTTGGTCTAGCTGCGCGTTGAGTTCGCGGTGTTCGGCCGTCCGACAGTTTCGGGTGCTCGTATAACTGCGACAACAGGCCCAGCGCTTCGGCGAGCCGGTTTTGGTCCATCAAATCCTGCGCCCGCCCCATGGCGGTGCTGTAGTCGGGCGCTTCGGCACGAGCCCGATCGGATACGCCGCGCGAGTCAAACTCCGTTTGGCCGAAGTCGGACTTCGGCAGCGGCAAGGTCACCGTGCCCTGCGACCCGAAATTATTGTCTGACGGAAAAGAGTCGGGAATGGAGTCGGGCTGCGCAAATCGCGATCCGTTGGCCGTCGATTTCGGAGTGAAGCGGGAACCGAACTGTTCGTGCTGTCCAGTAGTAGGGTGCATCCCGATGCACCGTCAGCGCCACTAATTGTCAGTGGGTGCATCGGGATGCACCCTACTGCGCATTTAGTTGTTGTGCGGGCGTTCCTTACCGAGCCTTGCGGATCAACAAGTTTTCCAAATAAACATGGCGGTCGCCGTTCCAGGGTTTGGAACAGATGTCGATGTCGCCGTCGCCGTCGACGTCGCCGACGCGTGATTCGTGGCCGTACACACCGCTCAGAATGATGTGCTGGGTCCACTTCGTGCCGGCCCTCTTCGCTCCGGGATTCTCCCAGATGAACCAGCGGCCCTCACCGCCGATGGCCATCTCGCAACTGAACATGTCGAGGTCGCCGTCGGGCTTCACGTAAAAAAAGATATCGTCGACGACATGTCCGGCGGCGAATGGCGTTTTTCCGCCGTCGTTGCGTTTGGCGTCTTTGGTGAAATCGAGATACCGCGTTGTCCACTGGTTCTGCTTGCAGCCCCTCAGCACGATGTGCCGGTTGTCCTTGTCCGTGAGGTCGAAAATCTGCACCGTCATCCTCGATGCGCCTGTCAGATGATAGCGAAATCGCAGCTTAGTGTGCGCACCAACTTGACGTGTCGGAGAGATCTGTAGGCGAATCCATTTGCCCTTGCGATCCTTTCGCGCGACGGCCCGCGCGACGCCCCAGTAGGAGTCTTCGGGCGCTTCCTTGGTGATGATGTCGAAGGCACCGGGCCAGTACTTTTTGCGAGCTTTCGGATTGGTCCCTGTGTCGAAGGCGGCTAGAAAAATTACGCGGTTCGGAAACGGCTCGGGTTCGGGCGGCAATTTCGGGTCGTTGGCAAAGAAGATGACATCGTCGATGAGCAGGTCGTATTTCTTCCCATCGTTCGGCTTGCCGACGAATTTCTTGTACGGCCGCGCCGCCACGCCCAGCGCCGTCTTGTTCGCCGCATACTTCGGAACGTCGCCGGTCTGCGCCGGCCCGAACCAGGCGTAGTCGGGCGTCTGCGCCTCGAAGTCGCAGGCGGCCCAGATGCGATGGGGAAACGATTTGGGGCGAGTCACGTTGGCCTCGGCCGAGCCTCTTTGGCGATTCGGCTGCGCGGCGGCGAATGGCAGGTTGGCGGTAAGGCAAACCGCCAGTACGACCAGTGGAAGTCGTTTCATGTCTCTGACCTCGGAGTTTGTTGCTTGCTGCCTCACATGGATTGCAGCCGAATTTAGAAGTTCTTACGCCAGCGCTTCCTTGATCAGCGGCGCATCCTCGGCGATCAATTTGGTTGGCCGATTACTGAGCGTATGTACGATGGTTTTCGGATTGATTCCCAGCAGGTGGTACAGCGTCGAGCCGAAGCTCTCGACTTTGTAGAAACCGTCGGTGACCTGTTCGGCCTTGGCGTCGGTCGCGCCGACGACGGCCCCCCGCTTAAACCCGCCGCCGGCCGCCAACACGAATTGCGCGTAATCCCAATGGTCGCGGCCAGCGCCTTGCTTGGTGCCGCATTTCGGTTTGCGGCCCATTTCTCCCAGCGCGAGCACGATGGTCGAATCCAACAGACCGCGGTCGTCCAGATCGTTTAACAAGGCGGACATCGCCGCGTCGAACATCGGTATCTGCTGTTTGCCCGCGACAAAGTTGTTGCCGTGCCAGTCCCAATAGCCGAAGCTGAAATGCACGATCGGCATGCCCGCTTCGATCAACCGTCGGGCCAGTAAGAAATGGAGCGGATTGCCCGACGGGAATTTGTAGTTCTTGCGCGGACCTAGGTGTTTTTCCGTGTAGCGATCGATCGTCTTGGGGTCTTCTTTGGAGAGGTCCAGCGCGCGGCGAAGCTTGGGAGATCGCAGCAGGTCGAACGCGGTCTGCTGGTATTTGTCCAGGCCGGCGATCAGCGGGTCGAGCCGGTCCTGACTGCGCAGACGACGATCGACGGCCTTCAACAGGTCGGCTTGCCGCCGAAATTCGGGAAGTTCGATCCGCGGGGTCAGCATTTTGGCGATGTCGTCTTTCGATTCCAGCGGATCGAAGATCAATGGACGATAAGCGGGGCCCAAAAAACTCTGAGCCGGCGCATTGTTAATATGGTGGTCGATTTTCCCCAGCACCGTGAACGTCGGCAGGCCATCGCCGCCCGGCCGCAGCTTCGAGACGACGCTGCCGACCATCGGATACTTGGCCGTGCCGCTGGGCAAGCGCGGATTGCCGGTCATCCAATAAAACGGCGCCCGCGAATGATCGCCCGGCTTATTCATCGTGGTCACCGAGCGAATGACGGTATATTTGTCGGCAATTTTGGCCAGCTTGGGCATCAACTCGCAGATGTCCAAGCCCGGAACCTTGGTGTGAATCGGCCGAAATTCACCGCGATAATCGGCCGGCGCGTCGGGCTTCATGTCGAACATGTCGATGTGCGGCGGGCCGCCGGCCATCCAACAGACGATCATCTGTTTCGCTTTCGGGCCGCGCCCGGCGGCGGCGCTTTGCGCCCGCAGAGCATCCAGCAGACCGACTCCGCACAACGACGTTCCACCGATGCGCAGAAAATCACGACGACGCAAACGACGAAATTGCTTGCAAATGTTTGTCATGGTAGGCTCCCGAATCAGAAGTTAATGTTTCCTCGTTTAACGGCAAGCCGAAGGCGACCGTGTTTTTGCGACGCGCAGTCGCCTTCGGCTTGCCGTTAAACGACATGTTGGAGAGAATGAAACTAATGTTGCAAAATAAACTCACGCGTATTGAGCAGGCTCCACATCACGCCCCGCAGGCCAGCTTCGGCGGAGGCGGACGCTCGTATGTACTTCAAACAGGCCGCGCGTTCCCCATCGTCCGGCAGCCGGCTCAGCGTCGCCAGGAATAGTTCCTCGATTCGCGACGCATCGTCGGGGTAGGTCTTCAAGATGCGCGCCACGCGCCCCTTGGGATCGGCTATTTTCTGGTGAATGCGGGGGTGATTGATGAGACTCAAGACCTGCAACACCGAGGGAGCCGATTCGCGTTGGCAATCGCATTGCACGGCCGAGTTTCTCGCCGAACGTCCAAACTGTTCCAACATGAAATTGACAAACGTGTTCTTCGGCGCGTAGGGAATCTCGATCGTCTTGATCTCCTGCGGCCAATGTTCGTACTGCATACCCATCTCTTCGCCGGTTCCCGTGGCCTGATTGAGCGCATCGACCAAAACCTCGGCCGGAAGTCGGCGGTAATAGAAGCGGGCATAGTTGCTGCGGTCCATCGCGTTGGCCGCCACGGCCAGGCTGCTTTGCTGATACGTGCGGCTGGAGAGAATCGTGCGGTGCAGCCATTTTAGATCGAAGCGGTGTTCGACGAATTTTCGGGACAAATCGGCCAACAGCTCGGGATGCGTCGCCGGGTTCAGCGGCGAAAGATCGTCCGGCGGATCGACGATGCCGCGGCCGAAGTAGTGTGCCCAGACACGATTGACCAGCGCCTTGGCAAAAAAAGGATTGTCCGCGCGGCGCATCCAGGCGGCCAGCCGGACCCGCGGGTCTTCGCTGTTATCTATCTCGATGGCCGCCGTTTCGCCGAGCAGCCGAAACTGTTTCGAGGTCTGCGTTCCCAACGGGCTGGTGATCGTGGCCGCTTTCACTTGATCGGGAAGATGACGGATTTCCGCGTGCAGGATGCGTTTGGCCACGTCACCTTGCAGCAGCTTGCCGCGCCGCTCCATGACGCGGATTTTACTTTTCAGATCGTCGTTGTTCTGTCCCTTGAGCTGCCTGGCCTGTTCGGTGAGTTGCTTCCCCTCGGCGATGAATCGCTCGGCCAAGGCCGCGGCCTCGGGAAAGTTTTTCTTGTTCTCGCCGCGAAAGCCGGGCGCGCGGACGCGCATGAAGAAATTGGCGAAGCTCAGCAGATCGTCCTGTTGCCAAATGTCGCTGGGATGACGATGGCACTGGGCGCACTGCAGACGCAAACCGAGAAACGCATGCGCGACCTGCAGCGCCCCCGGCAGACCGGCCGCCCCCTTGCGCTGCCAGTACAGGTCGAGCGTTTTTCGTTTGGCGTAAATAGCGATGTCCGTTCGCTCATCGGAATATCCCTCGAACAGTGCCACGACTTCATCGCCCCACGCCTCGAGCGTGCGCCCCTCGCGGCCCGTGGCGGTGAGAATCCGCTCGGCAAACTCGTCGTAGGGCGTATTTTCTTCCAAGCGGGCACGAATCCAGGCGTAAAACCGCGGCGCGTCGTGCTGCTTTTTTAGCCCATCGGCGTAGACGCCAAAGTCAGCCGCCATGAGGATATCGCAGAATTTCAGCGCCCACAAAGCGGAGTAGCCGGGATCGCGGAGCAGTTCGTCGATTTTCTTCGTGCGTTTCTCCGCATCACGATCCGCCAGAAAGGACCGGACCTCGTCGGAAGTGGGCAGCCGGCCCGCCACGTCGAGCGTCACCCGCCGCAAGAAGGTGGCGTCGCCGGCGACAGTTGACGGAGGAATATTGAGACGTTGCAGCTTCTTCAGAATATGCACGTCGATGAAATTCGCCGGCGCGACTTTCGGGAATAGACGACGCGAAGATCGCGGCACAATGATCGTAACAACGGCCGGTTCGGATCGATAGCGAACGATCAAGGCGGCGTCGCCCACGCCGACCGCCCTGACAAGGCCGTCGCGGTCGACGTCCGCCACTTGACGATCCAACGACTGAAACGAACATAAGCCGGTGACATTCTCGGCTGAACCATCGGCGAAAGTGGCTCGCACGCGCAGGCTTTGGCGAGTGCCCAAAGCCATGGTGGGCCTGGGAAGATCGACTTGCAATGCAACGATGCGCGATTTCCGGACCGCGTCTTGTTTCGCTCCGCCGGCAATCCAGCGGCGCAGAATCTCGTATTCGGCGCTATCCTCCGCCATCCGTTTCCCGCCGCCGTGAGGAACGCGGCCCGTCGCTTTTTGCAGAATCAGGCTGTGGGCCGGCGCTGCGAGACTGATCCGCCTGCCGCGACTGGCCAGCACAATCTGCTCGAAATCGTGTTCGGTGTCGGCGCCGAACAAGCTCAAACGAAATCCGTTCTTCCCCTTGACGGCCCCGTGGCATGTCCCTCCGGCACATCCCAGCCGGCTAAACACGGCGCTCACGTGCCGTGTGAATTGAGCAGCCGAAGCCGCTTCGGGCGGAAGCTCGTCTCCCCGGGAAGCAGCCGCCCCGAAGACGAACATCGCGCCGAGAAAACATCCGACAAAGAGGGCACGCATCATGGTTTGACTCTCCCTGACGTACATGTCGATCACCGTTTTAGTTACGTTGGAATTGACTTTGCTCGATATCTTTGCATGTTTGATCCATGTGCCGGGCCATCAAGTCGCGTGCCTTGGCCGCATCGCCCTCTTCAACGGCTGAGAGGATGCGACGATGGTACGACAACGCCAGCTTCTTGCCGCTCTGGGCAATCGTCCGCCGACGAGATTCGTGCAACAGTTGAGCAAGCACGTCGAGCACGATTCCGAACAGCGGGTTGCCACCGGCATCGGCCAACGCCTTGTGAAAACGGACGTCCGCGGAGACTTGTGCTTCCAGGTCGTCCGCGTCGCGCAAGGCGTCGACCGAGTCGCGCAGCTCCGTAATGTGCTTTGGCTCAGCCCGCCGTGCGGCCAGTTCAGCGATTTCGAGTTCCAGCGGCCGGCGAATTTCCATCAGTTGCAGCAGCGAAATGTCCGACCGCCGTATCAGCATGCCAAGCGTATCGACGACCGCAGTCGGCTCCGCCGGTAGCACCCGCGGCAACCGCCCCTGCGAAATCTCGATCAGCCCCTGCGTCTGGAGCGTCTTCATGGCCTCGCGAATCACGCTTCGCGAGACACCAAGCTCCGCACCAAGCCGCCCCTGCGAAGGAAACTCGTCACCGGGCTTCAATTGCCCGTCCAGAACATAATGCCGCAACGACGCCGTGGCCTCCTTCACAAGGCTCCGCGCCGCCAATGGCTTCAGCGGTTTGGCCGTCAAGCTGTCGCTCATCAGGTGCTCCAGTGTGCGTTATCCGAATCGGGCGGAAGGACCGGCCGCGAGATTTATCGCAGCGGCGATCCCATCCGATTATCACTTATCTTATAAGTTGTGGCGTCCATGACAAGCCCCCTTCGGAACATTTCGCGGTACTGAATCGCCGGCATGTCAAAGGAAATCAGTTAAACAGCAAGCCGCAGGCGACTCTGTTTTCAGAAAACGCAGTCGCCTGCGGCTTGCCGTTGAACGAAAACTCAGCCCCAGAGGCTCTTGAGTTGTTCCTGTTCGGACACCTTCAGCGGGAATTTCTTGCTGAACTCGTGCTGGTCGATTCCGGCTAGATTTCTTAGTGCTAAATGGATGTGTTCGGGGCGGATGCGAATTCCTTTTTCCTTGTCGATCGATAGCGTTTTCGGATCGACGGGGACGAGGAGCTGTTTATCGTCGGTCGCTCCGATGACGCGATTGCCCCGGATGCCGCGGCCCATGAACATGATCGAGCCGATCGCCCAGTGGTCTTTGCCGTTGTTCTTGTTGTAGGTCGGCGTGCGTCCCATCTCGCTTTGGATCACGATCACGAGTTTGTCGCGAATCTTCAATTCTTCGGATTTCTTGACGAGGTAGTCGATGCCGGCCAGAAACTCCGGAATCAGCCTCATTTGATCGGCGTCGTTGTTGGCATGGCTGTCGAACTGACCGATGGAAAGATTCGCCGAGACGCAGACGCCGGCTTTGAACGAGGCCAGCACGATGTCGGCTTGCCGGGAGAGCCGCTCCTTGGGCGATGTCTTGGGGATGTAGGGTATGACCCGCTCGAGCGCCTTCGAGTTGAGCTGCGCGGCGAAGAGCATACTCTGGGAACGCTCGACTCGCGACAGACGAACCTGCGAGACGCGGGCTTTTATTTGCTCTTGGAGTGTCCGCTCGATCTCGTCGATGACGAAATCGTCGTGGTAGGGACTGCGGGCGTTTCCCCCCACGGCATCGGCATTGGCGAGTATCGTGAGCGAATTCAGATACGGCACACGGGCCATCGGGACCAAGTTGCCGGTGGCCGAATAATTGCCAAACGTGAGGAAGGCCAGCGGGACTTCGGAGCCCTTGCAGGCGGCCACCAGCGCGGCAAAAGTCGGATAGACCAGGCTGTCGAGCTTGCCGGTCGCCATGTATCGCTTGCCCGGCTCATGGTTGGCGGATTGTTGATCGAGACCATTGAGGACCAGCAATTCGGCGCCGTAATTTTTGAAGAAGTCCTCGTTGCTCAGGCCGGCTTTGATGTGGGCGGCGTTGGGTGCCAGGCGATGAGCGCCGCGGGTGAGGATGTCTCCTTCCTTGTAGAGGCGGTTCATTTTGTTCACGCCCTTGGGATCCATCAGGTAGGTGGTGTCCCATCCTCCGGCGGCGTTGAAGATGACGTAGTAGGGTCCTCCGTAAGCCGGCGAGCCCGATTTCGCGGCTTCGGCGCCGCTGACTATCGAGGGTCCGACCGGCGCGGCGAACCCGAGGCCGGCCGCTCCACAAAGTCTCAGAAAATCTCGGCGTTGCATGGTGACTCCCTGGTTAGATCGTGACTCATATCGTTTAACGGCAAGCCGCAGGCGGCGGTGTTTCTCGCCGCAGGCGAATGTATCGCACGGTAGTCGGCCTCTCTGCAACGCAGTCGCCTGCGGCTTGCCGTTTAACGAAAACAGAAAAACGCAGGCGCCTGCGGCTTGCCGTTAAACGAAGGTGATCTACTCGTACAAAAAATCGTGTTGACGCAGCAGGTAGGTCACGACGCCGCGCCAGGCGCGGAGCGTGTAATGCGGGTCGTCGAGACGCTTGCCGTCAATCCGATCGCAGGAATAGCTGCCGACCTTGTCCAGTCCCTCTTTTGACTTCGCATGGTTTACGATTCTGACAAACAACCGGTACGTTCGCTCGACCTCGGGGTGATCGGTTGCCTGTTTCTGGCCGAGCAGATGCTGGTGCAGATGCACGATCGCCTGGCGGATTTTCGCTTCGGCCGCGGAATCGTCGCCCGGCACAACGTCCAATTCGATGTGGGGGAACAACCGGCGCTGCGACGGCTCTCTGCTGAAGTCGAGCGCCACATTCTTGCAAGCGACGTCGTTGGACAGGATCCGCTGAATGGCTCCCATCGCTCCGCTCGGATCGGTCATCCGCTCGGTGACGGACTTCGAGTCGATGCCGCCATAGAGTATTTCAAATTTATTTCCCCGACCGACGAGGCGGCCCCATTTCTGTCCGAACAGGGCCGTCAGCTTGCGTTCGAGTTGTTCGGGGGTCAGCAATCGGACCAGACCGACATCGTCCAACTCGGCTCGCCGTCGTGGCTGCTCGGCGAGGGCGGCCAGCCCGTCGGCACGATAATACTCGGAACCGACCAGCGCCTTGAAGACGAATTTCAGGTTGAATTTGGCGCTGGCGAATCGCCCGGCGACCTCTTCAATCAGCTTTCGCTGCTGCCGATATGCCCGCCGTTTCGAGGCAAACATCGGGTCGTCAATATCTTCGGGCGGCAGCAACACCTTGCGGCCGATCAGGATATAGTAGACGTGCTGGACCATCGCCACGGCAAATCGCGGATCTTTAGCGGTCCGCTCGCCGAGCCATTGCAACGCTCGCCAGCGTTCTTTGTCCGGCATATCCTCGTCCTCGAACCCCGGCCCAAACATGTCCTTGTACCAGCCATCTTTTCGAGGCCCGATATGGCCGCTTGCTTCAAAGTCCTGAAACAGCCCCGCGACCGGGTCCATCGTCTTATGGCAGACGACGCAATCGGCCGACTGCATCGTGGGAATCTCGTACTTGGCCTCGGCGGCCACCGCGTCGGGAACGCGCGAGGCGAGCTTCATAATGTTGACACCGAGGAACTGCTGATAGTACATCCGTGCCCGATGACGGTTTCGATTCGTCTCGGTCGTCGGATAGCGCTTCAGATAATGAAACATGCTCAGAAGGCCCGCGTGCGGATAAAAGCCGGTGTCGGACTCCTGCATCTTTTTACTCCCCCAGTTCGACTTGAGCGCCGGCAGCTTGGTGGGAATGTATTCAAACGGATCGTCCGGATCTTTGAACCGTTCGCGTAGTGCTTCGTAGATCCCATAAGCGCGTGCCGAGTAGGGCGTAACCATGATGTAATCCGCCGTGGCCAACTCGGTAAACGGCCGGTCGTTGCGCACGATGTATGCGATCAACTCCTGCGGCTCGTGCAGCATCGCGGCACGATAATCATCGAACAGCTTATAGCGCGCTTTTTTCTGCGCGTCCTCGTCTCCCGCGTCGGTCAGGTCATATTTCTGGGGCCAATTCTTCTCCTTGAAGTACTCGTACGACAGCACGTCTGAGCCGCTGCCGATCGTCAAAAAGATGTCGTTGAAACCCTCTTTCAGCCGCTCGTAGAAGGCATCTTCCCGCATCACTTGATCGAGAATGGCGTCCATTTCTTTGAGGCCATCTCGCTCGACCGCCGCACGTTCCCCCTTCGTCGGCAGTCGCGCGGCAAGCGAGAGCGTGACACGCCGCAGGATTCGCCGGGGCGTCATCATTTCGATTCCGTCAAAGAACGGCGGGGCATGGTAGTCGGCGATGGCCGGTCCGTCGTCCGGCTTACCGCTCGTGCGACGCACGAAACGGGCCAGGATCCGGTAACCGGTCGTGTCGGCCTTGAGCACGTCTTGGCCGCCATGATCGAGTTCGCCGATGATCTTTAGCAGCAGCCGCGACTTGCCGTCTTCCTTCTCGGCAGCCATCTGCGCGAAGGCCACCCGATTCTTGTCGAGACTGTCTCGGCCTCGCAATGTGTCTTGCAGCAAGAACTCGCTATCCGACGCATCGCCCTGGGCATGGTGGCACTTCAAACAAGTCCGCTCACCAACCTTCGCCCAGACTTCATCGGCAAAAAATCGATCGACGACAACGCCCTGCGGCCCGCGATGGTTCGCCTCCGGGCGGCCGCCAGCATTCTTTGCCGAGGGCGGCTTGGAAGCCGAGTCGTTTTTCTCTCCAAAGACTTCGCCGTCCGGGTAAAAAGCGCGATAGCGGCCGACGTAAATGGCGATGGCGACCAGCGGCTCAAGCTGTTTTCCCCGCAAGGCGCCCTTGACGCATTTGCCGCGGAGAGGATCCCAGAGGGAACCGGTTTCCTTGTCCTTGAGGCGGAGCGGCTGGCCATCGCGGGACGCAGGTTCAAACGTCAGCGTGCGGTCATCCACTTTGCGTATCCAGGCCACCGCGCAGTCAGCTTGGGGAACGAACACCGCGGCCAGGGGAGTCTTCTGAAAGACGTCGTTGATCACTCTTTGAGGTTCAAGCTTGCTGTACGGGTAGAGCTTCGACGCGTAATCGACGACCACGTTCAAGCCGAGTTTTTTTCGCGACGAAGTCCGGGAAAAAGCCTTGCGGTCGCGCGACTTGGCTTTCCAGCGGTTTCGGGATGAAAACACGGTCGTGTCCGGGTGCAGGGCCTTCCATTTCTGCCATGTGATCACCTGCGCGGGCAGGAAGTCGAGCGACTTTCCCCTCAGCGGTCCCATTACGCACTCGGCGGTTACGTGAATCCATTCCGACCCGGTCTGTTTGTCGAACATCACAAACGAACCTTTGTAGACGTAGCCGGTGTGATCGAAATCATAGACCTTTCCATCCACTTCGCGGCGATACACGATCGCCGTTTGACAAATCGGTCACCAAGACGCGGCGATGGCCACTTCGCTGAGGGTGTCATTCTGTAGCTCACCGATGGCGTGAAGAGGAAAAGCCCGGGACTGTTTTCCAATGGAAACGCCGAGCACAAAGGTCGGCCCCTCGACGAGGCCCGACTTTTCCGCCTCGGCTGCGGAAATCGACTTGGGATGGAACTGCACGCCGAAATACCCCTTGCGTGTGCCATCCTTGTTTCTCGCAAGGGGCTTCTTTTCCTGGCGTTGTTTCCACCAGCGGGCGTATTCTTCGTACTTATCCTGCCCGCGCGAGTCGCTGACGCCGACGAGAAGGAGGCCGAGCAAAAGGACATTTATTGTGGCACATTTCATTTTGTCACCCCTCTATTCTTGTCGTTTCTTGCAAGACGACCTTAGTGAATGGCTCAGCTTGCGCAAATTCTCGCGAACGCTCTTTCCTATCGGGCGATCGCTCTGCCGAAGCCGCGGCGGCGGCGATCTTGTCCAAACACCGCAAGAGCGTGCTCAACTCGTCATCGCTCAGCACTCCGTCCAAATACGATGGCACTTGTTTGGGACCAGCGATCAACAGCTTCTTTTGCAGCCTGCGTCCTTTGGACGTCAGAAAGACGAGCCGCGCACGAGCGTCGCGCGTGCAGGGTTCACGACGAATCAGGCCTCGTTTCTCCAGCAAGACCAGCAGCGTCAGCACGACGAATTGGTCCACCGTGATGTCGAATTCAGCGAGCCGAGCACGAGTGAGACGGCCTTCCGAGGCCGTCGATTTCCGACGGTTTGACACACGCGACGGCCTTGGAAGGCCATCGTACATCACACGTTCTTAGGAAACCTGTCCCACGTCTGGTGCGCCACGGGAAGCCGCCCAAAGCCACCTCCATCAGACCTGCTCCGGGACCACAAACGGCTTGCGGTAGCTTCCTCTTAAGAGCCGATTCGCGCGCCCCACCACGTCCGATCCGCCGACGAACTGTTCGCGGTCTGAATCCATCTCCAGCCAGGGGCCGAGAACCATCTGCGACTTTGAAAAATCGACGCCGTTGGCGGACAAGTGTTCTTGAAAACGCCCCAGCGTTTCCTCGGCTTCGCTGCCTCGGTCTTTGATCGCGTCGCGGACCTCGGCGGCCGAATGCGATGTGCCGACGCGGTAGGATGTGTTGGCCATGTGAACCAACGCGGTCGACAAATGGCCCTCGAGGATGTCGGCCCGCAGGTCGCTGACTTTGCGGCTGCGGACGGCCGAAATGAAGTTGAACAAGTGGCCTTTGTGCGCGGTGAATCCGCCCCTGTCGCCGGGTTTACCCGACGGGCCTGGCAAGCGGGACTCGCCGCGTGCGCACTTCATCTTCGCGCCGATCGTCTTGGGGCCTTTCTTCGAGGGCAGATTGCGCAGCTCGAAGATGACCAGCGGGCCGGGATCGTATTGGAACAGGGCTAACTGCGAATTGGGGGTCTGGCCGTCGTCGTCGAACGTGAACCGTCCGCCCAGGCTCAGCACGCGGCGGGGCAGCACATTTTGGCCGAGCGCCAGGCGGAGTTCGTTCAAAGGATAAATCGCGTTGTTGCCCATCTCGCCGGTTCCGGTGGACCAGTCCCAGTGCCAATCGTAATGCAGCCGATTGCGCCAGAGCGCCGTGAGCGGCGCCGGACCGGTCCACAGATCATAGTTCACCGATTTGGGAATCGGCTGCGGGCCAGCGACTTTGCCGATGCTCTTTCGCATCCGGTTCAACGAGGACCAGACGACCTGGATTTTTCCAAGCTTCTCCGTTTCGAGCTGCATCGGGCCGGTGTGATGGCCGTGGTCGTGATTGCCGTATTGCACGATCCGCTTGTACTTGCGGGCCGCCTCGACCATCTTGCGGCCTTCCCAGAGATTGTGGGAGATTGGCTTTTCGACATACACGTCCTTGCCCGCCTGGCAGGCCCAAATGGTTATCAGCGCGTGCCAATGGTCCGGCGTCGCCGTCGTGATGGCGTCGATGTTCTTGTCTTCGAGCAGCTTACGCACGTCGGAGTAACCGGTGATCTTTTCGTTGCGCTTACGCGACGCTTTCAACTCACGATCCAGAACGTCTCGATCGACGTCGCAGACCGCGACCACGCGCACGCCGGAGAGCTCACGGAGCTTGCGCAGATGAAGCGCCCCCTGGCCGCGAAATCCGACCACCGCGACACGGACCTCATCGTTGGCTCCCGCGGCGCGGACATGAGGCGCGGCGGACGATGTTATGCCGGCCGCCGCGGTCGTGGCCAACATCGAGTTTTTCAGGAAGTGACGACGTGTGATCATGATAGTTTTCCCTTCAGGATGTATTTGAAATGGATGTACGATGGCCTTCCAGTTGTCGCTACTGTTTCCGGGCCGATTTCGCGGTTCGCTCGTTGACTTCTTCGCGTGCCTTGGCAATCAGGCGCTCAAGAGAAACCGGCTTGCCGCCTTGCGCCTGCGACTCGTCGGCCGCGCTCATGAAGGCAAAGATCTCGATCGTCTCTTCGGCGGGAACCGGGGGTTTACCGGTCTTGAAGAACTTAACGATCTCGACCAGCAGCGGGGCGTAGCCGGCCGGGTTGGCGGTGGCCATGCTCTTTTTACCATAAATGATCGTCGTAAAGTCGGTCTTTCCCCCGCGCAGGTCTCGAAACGTGCCGATTCGACCCCCTTTCCAGACGCCGACGGCCATGTCCACGCCGTCCGTCTTGATACGCCGGACGGTTTCACAACCGGTGCCCATGACCGTGAACAGCGGCTCGACGGCATGGATTCCGTACAGGTAAAGCGAGGGGTGATGTTCCGCCCAGGAACTGGAACCAAACACATCGCAGCCGACGAACAGCGGTTTTCCCGCCGCGATTACGATCTTGGCCTGCTTCAGGTGCGGCCGGCCGTCGACGCTTTCCAGCAGGATGCCGTCGACCTTCTTGCAAAGCTCCTCGATGCTGTCGACGATTTCCAAGCCGTACTTATCGCGCAGTTGCTTGGTGAATTTGTCGACCCGGTTTGCCGAGGCCGGAAAGTCCGGCGACCCCCCGGGATATCCGGCCACGACGCGACAACCGGTCTTGTTCTTGGGGTTGTTCAAGTAGCTGGTGAAGGCAATCACGTGCGACGTGTCCAATCCGATCATGCCCAGTCGGATGACCTTCGCTTGCTCTTCGGCCCGGCCAACGCCCGGCAACGACGCGGCTGCGATGGCCAGAAACAGCGGCAACCAGATTCGTTTCATCGTGGGTATCTCCTACATTGTTCGTGGCGAGAAGTGTCCTACCGTTGGTTTCATTCCTGGATATGTGTTGGCGATTTCTTCAAAAAATGTTCAAAGAACGCATAAATCTGGGCGTTCGATTCGGGGGTCGCCGAATGTCGTTTGCGATTGGTCATCGCCGCGCGATCGGCGTAACCCAGCAGCTTGTTGACGGCGACCGCGTGGTTCAGGGCCTTCCAACGATGGGGGCGATCCTCCGAACCGCTGGAGACCAGGAAGGGCCGCGGGGCCATCAGCGCGTGCAGTTCGTGCAGATCGAGCCCCTGCTCGACGAGCGTTTTATACGCGCCGGTTCGCGGGTTGTCTTTGTTGGGGATGCCCGCGGGGCGCTGCTGCTTTTTGCCAAGTTCGTATCCCAGATACCATGGCTCCCAGTAGTTCACGTTCGCGAGCTTCTCGTCGAAAACGATTCCGCCGCACGCGCAAACGGCAAGCAACTTTCAACATGATGACGGTTTCTCCTTTGAGAAAGATCAGTTCGTGTTTACCCGCCGCGGCTTTGTGGCGGCTGGCGGCTTCAAGTGAGTGTCCATCCAGCCGTACATCAGTTGCCGGGACTCGTAGGCGACCGAGTGGCCTCGGCCGTGGACGTAAAACGCAAAGTTCTGCGGGACTTTCTCCAATTCGTAAACGTCCATGATCTTGACGTTCATCAAAACCACCTGGCGCTGGCGGAGCGGTGCGGCCCCGCCCATCCCCTCATCGTTCAAGGCGGTCAGGTCGAGGAAGGCCCGCGGGGCGATCAGCGAGATGATCTCGTGAAAATCGATCGACGGCAGCTTGCCTGCCAGCAATCCGGGGCGGATGTGCTTGAAGTAGACGTACCAGCGATCGCCAGCCCAGCCCTCGACACCGCGATCGTGGCGGAACGGCGACAAGCCACAGTTGCACACCGCCGCCTTGACCCGTTCGTCGTAAGCGGCCAGACAAATCGCGCCGTGACCACCGAGTGAATGGCCCAGAGTGCCGATCCGTTCCGGGTCGACCTCTTTCAACGATTGCAGCACGTCGACCGCGATCGAGTGCTCGTAGGTGAACTTGCCCACGGCGGTCCATTCGGGATGTTTCTTGTAAAATCGCGTGGTATCGTTCGCGCCTTCCGGCGGGATGCGATGACCGGAAACGAAATGGTCGGGCGCGATCACCACATACCCGCGCCGGGCCAGATGGTCCAGGTAGGCGTTTTCCGGGTTCCCAAACAGGCTGGCGGTCCGATCTTTTCCGCGACCTCGCCAAGTACCGTGCAAGGCGACGACCGCCGGGGCCTTTCCGTTCAACTTCCGAGGAATTGCCAGATAGGCATGCGCCCGCTCGTCCGCCTCGACGTTGTAACTGACGAGCCGCCGAGTGTAGATGCCGTCCACGTCAACCGACTCGTGGGTGTGTTGAAAGAATCCGGCTTGGTGACGACGTCGATGGGCGAATAAAGACGAAACGCCTGCCCCGCCGATTTTCCGCGCACCTCGAGGAGGAACGGAAGCAGTTGGCGCTGCGGCCGCGCGGGAATTGAGAGGGCGACCTTGATTACGGCTCGTTGTCCCGGCTGCAGCGCCGTCGATAGGCCGGCCGTCTTGTTCATGACCGCAACCTTCGCCCACGGGGAAAGCAGCTTCGCCGAGAGTTCTTTCAAGGGGGAACGGCCCCGGTTCACGACCAGGACTTCGGCAACCGCCGGTTTTCCTGGCGTGCCGCTCAACAATTCCGTTGGATCAGACACTTGCAGATTCAGCAAGGCACGCACAGCGTCGGACAGTTCAGATCGGATCCGGAAGAACATCTTCGAGCGATCCACCGTTGCTTGGGTCTCGATTCCGACTTCCAGTTCGCGGAGCATCCCTTGCACCTATTCCGCCGCCGCCAGCAAGGCGCCTGAGGACCCGCCCCGCGATTGTTCGAGCCGCTGCCGCGCTGCAGCGATCATTGCGTGGTTTGCTTTGGTCAGTTCGGTGGCAAACATGCGCTCGATTCTCCGCAACCCTTCGTCCGCCTGGCGCAAGGCGTATTGGGCATGACCTTCGGCGGTGGCAACCCGCAACGCCAAAGATCCATCGCCATCCACGGTGACCGTGAAGGCCCCGTCGCGCAGAGGCAGCGTTTGGTTGGAAAGTAAATCCACGGCGGAGAGTGGTTTCAAGCTCGCCGCGCTGATGCCGAGCGCTTTGGAATCGAGAGTGACGCGCGTCTTCTTCGGCCGCTTCCCGTGGTTGCGAAGTGTGAAGTGTAGGTCGCGATCGGCAAACGTCCCGAACCTTTCAATGACCACCGACTCATCGGAGCCGCGCGCATACGGCACCGGCTCCCACCCGGCGGCGGACAGTTTTTCCGTGGCCGGAACGTATTTTCGGTAAAGGTGCCTGTTGTTCGGGCTTAACCGAAACGGAAAAATCGCGTACGCCAGATCTCGCCGGAAGAAGTGCCGAACTTCCTCATCGCCACCCTTGGGGGTGTAAAAGAAACGCCAGATTTTCTGGTAGCCCATCGTGCGCATAAAGCGATCTACCCGCGCGGGATTGTCACAATCCCAATTACCCCGCTCGACCCTAGCAATGACGTCAGAGATTGCCGGGTGCTTGTAGACGTGAAATATCAGATACCAGCCGTGCATGTGACCGATGAAATTGAATCCTTCTCCAAAATCACTGGCGTCCTTCAATTCGCGCCCCGCGCTTCCAAGCTGATGGGTCGCCGGGTCATAGCGTTCCAGGCCAGCGTAATTGAGGTAGCCTTCGTACGTCGTCCGCTTCTTGAAACTCTGCGGATAAAACCGGTAATAGCGCTGGGCTGCCGACCGCATGCCCCACCGCGGATCGTGCCTATAAAGGATGAAATTGAATTTCGCTCGCTGCGGGAACTTGGCGGTCTTGTATCCAAAATGGTAGGCCCGCGTTTGCTCAATGGTTTCCCGTTCGTGGATATCGGTGAACCAGGTCCAGCCGATTGCGTCGAACGGCAGCCGGAACGAGACAACGACGGCCCGATCCGAGCCGGACGTGTCTTCCAGTTCGCAGTCGACCTCGATGTGCCCCGGATGCGGGATGAACGCGGCGCGCAGCTTGAGCTTCTGCGCCGCACTTTCAGCGCGCAACAGGATCTTCTCTCCCTGTTTGGTGGTCAGACCACTCAGCTTGGTAAACTGCGCATCTTTCACTTCCCAACCCAGGGTTCCCAATTTGGATCAAGGGTTCCGTTTCTCAGATTCCGCGAGGACATCTAAAACAGCACCCCCCCCGGACGGGAAAGCGGAAGCACAAAATCCCCGACTTGAAAATCCGTAACCCCTCCCTGCTCGGAAATCGTTAACCGCAAGCCGTCCCGCGTCGCAACTTCATGACCCGTTGCGCACGTCACGGCGTCAACCCAGGCCAAGATAAACGTAAAGCCCAGTGCAAACATGATTTGCCGATGAAGAAGTCGTTTACTCATCATTTTTGTTCTCCAATTTCCTGTAGGACGGCCTTTTCAGGAGGTCTCCATCATGCCTTGAAAGGGCAACCTACGTGTGGTTAAGTCACTCATCAATCACTCACTCGAACGTGCAAGCGGCCGATCGCTTTGCGGCCGTGTTCATCGGTTCGCTCGACGCGCACCAAGTAGTGGCCCGGTTTGCGATAGCGGTGCGTGGTCACGGCATAGCCGTCGGCGGCGTTGGGGTTCACGTTGCCATCCGATTTTACCTGGACCGGCGGGCTGCCGTCGCCAAAGTCCCATGTGTCTGGAAAGATCCGGCCGCGTGCCGAGACAGGGATCGACTTTCCCGCCAGCATACCAAGTCATGTGCCAATAATATTTTCCAGCATGAGCTGTTCTGCCTCCGCAACCACGTCCGCCCGAGACGACTTCGGTCTGGCTTTCGTGAGCTTTCCAGGTTCCAGGGTAGCTCGCTGAAAAAATATAACCGGGCGTCGTCACCGCGTCTCCGGTCCAATCTTCAAAGCCATAGCTCATGACTCTCTCGCCGGCAACACTCAAACTGCAATTCAAGCAGATAAGCCCAAACACCAATGTCAGCCTTGAAATGAAGTGTAAAAATCGCATCACTTATCTCTCCTTGGGTTACGTGGGTTGGTCTGCGGTGTTTTGTTCTCCCGGCAGACAACAGAAATGGTATGTGTGTTTATGTGGTGATCAACGGCGGCGATTGCCGCGTCATTTCGTCCCGTTCGGCTTGTGCATGAATTCCTCCACCGCCTGCTTCGTGGTCGCCACGATGAAATCATCCCAGTACAAATACTTCTTACTGTAGTTCACACAAAGGCGGAAAGCGGTTATCTGTGATACACTTCGATTCGTGGGCGTTTCCTGAGCTAAACAGGATGCAACGGGCGGCTTGTCAGTTGCGTGATATGTGGGAAGCCACTGGACGGCAGCCCGTTAAGTCAAGAGCCTTCGTTGCTCGTTTCGGTACGAGTGCCCATTGCGACGCATCGAAAATGCTCGCCACAGCAGCCCGCGAAGGGCTAGTCGAGAATCTGGGAAATAATCAAGGTTGGATTCCGCTTCTAACGGAGGCGAACTGACGACGATTCGAGAAGCTAGAGAACGGGCTGAGCGGGTGGTTCAGCGGTGTAGGGAGTCGCCCGAGTGCTACCAGTAGCAACTATTTCTGTTGTTTGCAAAGTTTGTCCTACCAGTAGGACAATTCACCGTTGACCACTGCGAAAACGCTCTATAATGGTTTGTAGAGGACAAGACAAATCCTCTCGACAATTTAGTGAGAACGTATCGAGCGTTAAACGCTCGGCGTGGGTGAAACAGCCTTTCGTTAAACGACGGGCGTTCCCCTTCAGTGGTTTCGACCACCGAAGCTGACAATTCAGTGAGAACGCACAAGGCCAAAGCCAAGTGCGTAGGTGAATCAGCCTGATCGCCAAAGCGACGGGCGTTCCCCTTTCGGTGGTTTGATTATCAACCATTGACGAGGAACGTCCGTCGTTTTTTGCGCGCCTCCTCGTCATACAACGAGGAGGTTTTTCTATGCAAGGGCTGCTCACTATCTCCGACTTGCACCGTATCACGGGCAAGCCGATTCACACGATCAATTACGCGCTCGCGCGCCACGGCCCGCTGCCCATCGGCAGGGTCGGCATTCTCCGCGTCTGGAATCAAGCGAACGTCCCCGAGGTCCAGCGCTCGCTGGAGGAGTGCGCCAAGCTTCGCAAGGGGAAGGGCAAGTCTGAATGACCACCTCCGTCAACCAAGTTGAATCCGCCGAGTGGGAAATTATCGGTAATCCCCGATTGAGCGATTCTGCGATTTCGGCGCTGGCCGAATTGGCATTGGATCTTGTCGAAGCGGATGAGGCGAACGGCGGGGACCAACCAACCAACAGGAGCAAATCGATGAGCGACGACAAACAATCCGACGTTTGGACAGCCGAGGACGCGGCGGCTGATCGTGACTTTTGGGACGAGGGGCAGGACTGAACACGATGGATTTTCCAGCCGAACCAAAACCAGAACGAGTCACGGCAGTTATCGACACGCGCGAACAAACGCCGCTTGACGTATCGCCGTTGCTGTCGCTGCGGGCGACGTTGACCACCGGCGACTACAGCGTGCGCGGTCTGGAAAAAGTCATTGCAATCGAACGCAAGAGTCTCAGCGATTTGGTGAGTTGTGTGGGGCAAGACCGGGAGCGATTCGACAAGGAAATCGTCCGCTTGCTCGCCTACCCGGTGCGGGCGATCGTTGTCGAGGCGACCTGGGCGGAAATCGAGGCGGGCGATTGGCGTGGGCAAGTGAAGCCGGCGGCCGTGCTGGGGAGTTGCCTCGGCTGGATTGCCCAGGGCGTTCCAATTGTGATGGCTGGCTCACATAAAAAAGCGGGTGAGTACGTCGCCAAGATGTTGTACATCGCGGCGCGCAGGCGTTGGCGTGAGAATCGAATCTTCGTGACTGAGGTGATGATTGAAGGAATGGAGCCAGCGGGGACGACGGAATGACGGCGACGGCAACACGCATCGACTCGATTCTTTCCAAGCTGTCCGGCGTTCGCGCTGCGGGCGATGGGAAGTGGTCGGCACAATGCCCGGGGCATGATGACCGAACCGCGAGTCTGTCGGTCACTGAGGGCACTGACGGGCGGGTGCTGGTGTTCTGCCACGCCGGATGCGAGACGCCAGCCGTGCTGTCGGCAATCGGGTTGACGGTTAAGGATCTGTTTACAGACGCCGACTACCCGCAGAACGGCAACGGCAAGCCTAAGATCGTCAAGATCTACGACTATCAAGACGCGAGCGGCGGCCTGTTGTTTCAAGCCGTGCGATACGAACCGAAAGATTTTCGGCAGCGACAACCCAAAGAGGGCGGCGGCTGGACGTGGAATCTGCGGGGTGTTGAGCGGGTGCTCTACCGGCTGCCGGACCTGCTGGCCGACGACACGGCGCTGGTGACGTTCGTGGCGGCTGGCGAAAAAGATGTTGACCGGCTGCGATCGATGGGGCTGCCGGCGACTTGCAATCCGATGGGCGAAGGCCCGGGTAAGTGGCAGAGCAGCTACAGCGACGTACTCGCCGGCCGCAAGGTGGCCATCTTGGTCGACAACGACGATACCGGGCGCGAGCACGCCGCACGGGTGGCCAAGTCGCTCGCGGGGAAGGCCGCGTCGATCAAGCTGATCGAACTGCCGGGGCTGCCCGAGGGGGGCGACGTGTCGGACTGGCTAGACGCTGGAGGGACGGCCGATGAGTTACTGGCGATTGTCGAGGCGACGGATGAGGCGGTGTCTGCAATTCCAGACAAGAAACCTACGCAACAAATTGGGGAGGATTCTGCCGGCGAACGGCTGGCAAATTATGAGAACGTCGAAACGGTCGATGCGAAGGGCAAGGCAAAGACGACTCGCGTTCCGGTTACGATGACCAAGCTGCTGGCGGACTTGCGGGCATCGTCCGCCGACTGGCCGCGGCGGATCGGCTCGGCGCTGTTCGTACACGACGGGCTCGGCATATCGTGGCTGACAAATACGGCAGCGATGTTCGGCTGGGCCGGTTCGGCCATCGGCAAAGTCGACTGGGCGGAGGGGGCGGGCTACGTCACAAAAGCGGAGCTATTCGCGGAGGTGAAACGCACCGCAACGTCATACGATGCGGTGGAAGACCTGCCACGAATCCCGCCCTTGCCGCGCACCTATTGCACGATGGCCACGCCCGCGCCCGGCGATGGCAAGATGCTCGAAAAGCTGATTGACCGATTCAACCCCGAGACGCCGGCAGATCGTAGCTTGATGCTCGCGGCGTTCGTCACGCCAATGTGGGGCGGCCCGCCCGGCGGCAATCCAGTGTTCGCCATCACGGCAAAAGGCGGGCGAGGCAAAGGCAAGACGGCCTTCGCCGATGCGGTCGCGAGGGTGTACGGCGGTAGCATCGACCTGAATCCGAAAGAGGAAATCCAAAAAGTCAAAGAGCGGTTGCTGTCGCCCGACGCGGCCACCAAGCGAATCATCCGTCTCGATAACATCAAGTCGCCCAGGTTTTCGTCGCCGGCTTTTGAGGGGCTGATAACGTCGCCGGTTATAAACGGCCGGAAAATGTACGTCGGGGATGCGAGCCGCCCGAATTCGATGACGTGGTTGTTGACGCTGAATGGGCCGAGCATGTCGACCGACATGAGCCAGCGGTGCGTGGTTATCGCTCTGGCGGCGCCAAAGCGTAGTGGTAGCTGGCAGGATGAGACCAACGAACTGATCGACGATAACCGCGAGGCCCTGATTGCCGACGTCGTGGGATTTTTCGAGCGGCCCCAGCAACACTTCGGAGGATTTACCCGCTGGGCGACGTGGGAGCGGGATATCCTGGCCCGGGTGCCCGGCCATGTCGAGGCGCAAGCGGCCATCGCGGTTCGGCAGAGCGAGACGGACGCGGAGGGCGAAGAGGGCGACGTGGTGGAAGATTATTTCCAGGGGCAGCTAAAGCGGTTCGGCTATGACCCGGATCGTGAAGAGGTGTTTCTGCCGTCCGCGGTCACCTGCGATTGGTACAACCGCGCGACGAATGAGCGGCGGAACTCAGTAGCGCTTGGCCGGATGATTCGACAGCAGATCGGCGAAGGGCAGTTGACCCGGCTGCGGGTGAACGATTGCCGGACGTGGGGACGGGGCTTTATCTGGACGCCCACGACGATTGAGCCGGGCTCGATTGTGCGGCGAGACATCAAAGAGGCGATGGCCAGCACACTGAGAATGGAAGGCGAACAGCATGTCGCATAGGACGGATAGGACGGATGGCCCGTATACGACTCATGGAAAATAGATTGGATATAGGGACAGGGAGTACCTGAAGCGCATAGGGAGAATGTGGCAGATGCGTCCTATGTGACAGGCAAAACGGGTGAGTAGAGAAGATAGGAATACTGGGAAAGCTATGAGCAAGATTCGATTCACCATCACGCTCGAATGCCAACCGGACACCGTGGCGCCCGCGACCCGATTGAAGCGGCTGCTGAAGACGGCATTGCGACGGGATCGGTTGCGGTGCATCCGCTGCCAGGAGTTGAAGCCCGAGGAAGCTACCAAATGACCAACCAATCAATCAACAGCGTCGACCACCAGCTCGCCGAGATCGCCTCC
>JADFKK010000421.1 GCA_022564995.1 Planctomycetota bacterium
CCGGCGCTGACCACGAAATTACTGCGCGTGGTGAATAGCTCGCTGTTCGGGCTGAGCCGCGAAGTGAACGATCTGAATCAGGCGCTGGCTCTGCTGGGCATCAAGCCGCTCAAGCTGCTGGTGCTCGGCTTTAGCTTGCCCGACGCGATGTTCGCCGGATTGGGCGACGGGGTGTTGGGCCGCTACTGGCAACACACGCTGACCAAGGCGGTGGCCGCGCGCGAGATCAGCGATGCGTTCTGGAACCAGCCGGGCGACGAGCCGTTCATCTCGGGGTTGCTGCAAGATTTAGGAATGCTGGTGCTGCTGCAGGATCTGGGCGAGCCTTACGCGACGTTCCTGGAAACCGTCTACGAAAAGGGGGGCGATCTGCACGATCTGGAGGCGCGCTCGCTCGGCTTCAACCACACGCAGCTCTCTGCCCGCTTGCTCGAAACATGGGGGCTGCCCGCGTCGCTGGTCGATACGATTCCCGCGGCACGTTCGCCGGCGAGCCTCGCCGACGCGGAAGAGCCGCCCAAGACGGCCCGGCAAATTCTGCACTTGGCCGAATTGGTGGCCACGCTGCTGTGCGACGGGCAGGCTGATCGGTTGGCCGAAATACTCGACACGGGTCGCCAATACTGTCAACTTTCGCAGGCTAATCTTGAGCGGTTGATCGAAACGCTGCAGGCCAAGGTCGAGCAATTGGCCGACGTGCTCTCGCTGAAACTGCCCGACGGGCTGGATTACCGCGACGTGCTCGTGCAGGCCCACGAGCAACTTTCCTGCGTCGCCGACCGTGCGGCGGAGGAAATGGTCGCCGCCACGGCCCGCGGCAATGTCACCAACGGGGGCGCAGCGGGAGGCGGCGACGGGTCGCTATCGGGCCGCGTCGAATCGCTTTCGGCGGCGGCCGCCCAGGCGGCAACACGAGGAGCCGGAAGGCCAGCTGCGCCGATCGATGTTCCGTCGCCGGCCGACCATGCCGAGGAGCCTCTCGCGCAGACCAAGGTTCTAGCCGATCAATTCCGCAACGATGCGCCCGCGGCAGCCGCAACCGTGGCAGCGCCCGTGTTGGGAGCCGAGTTACACGCTGCCGTGTCGGCGGCCGGATCGGTTTGTCGACAGCAGCGCTGTGCGTTGAGTTTGCTGCTTGTCGAAATCGATCGCTTCGACGAGTTGACCTACACGCACGGGCCGCGCTTCACCCGTCAGCTCTCCAGGACGATTCGCGCCGTGTGTCAGGGGCTCAATCACGCGGGCGCCGTGATGATCTCGCTGGACCCACTCCGCTCGGCCGTCGTGCTGCCCAACTGCGATCGCCCAGACGCGGTTCAGTACGGCGAGTTGTTGGTGCGCACCGCGCCGGCCCTGTTCGGTCCGAAAGAGGACGGCATGGTTGCAAGCAGCGCCAACACGGCCGTAACGCTCAGCGTCGGAGCGGCTACTCTGAGTCTTCCGGCGAAAAACTTCACTCCCGACGAACTGCTCGAGCGAACCGAGCGCTGTCTCTACGCCGCCCGCGCCTGCGGCGGCAATTCGCTCAAGAGCATCGAGATTATTTGACGCCGTTAGCGCGGACAAATCGGCTTTGTCTCAAATCAAAGTAGAAGCGGCGTCTCGCCGCTTTCCGAAGGTTTCGCGCAGCGAAATCCCCGTATAACGCGGAAAGATGCCGCCTCTACTTCGCCCGTCGGAAAGACTTTTATGACAGCGCCTAATTGGACAGTGCCACTTTGGCCGAACCGTTGAACGTAACACATTGCGCCCTCAGGTCTTGTCCCCACCGGCCTTGTGCCGGTGGGGGAAAGCCAAAGTGGCACTTTCCAACTAATCTGCACCATCTCCGCCGCCGGCGGGAGCTGCGGATTCCGCGTCGATCTTTTCATAGACCGCGTACGATCGATTCTCATAAACTCTTTGCAGCTTGCCGGGCGGCAGCTTGCCGAGCGGCAGCGCCGGTTTAGCCCGGGTGATGATGTAGCGGGCTTGGTACTTGTTGCACACGCCGATCAAATGATCGAGGTCCATCTCGGCCAGCGATTCGTGCCAGCGGCGCCGGCCCTTGGCGCCCTCGTAACGGTGGATTTCATCGAGCCGGTTCCACCACTCGACAATGCTCTCGGCATCCTGCGGTATGTCCTTTTGATTGACGACTTCCGCCCGACCGGTGTGCCAGCGGAAGGTTTGCGAGGATCGTGGCGTGAGGAACACGTCGCCCGGTTCGCTGTTTTCGGTAGCCCAACGGCAGACATCGTGCCAGTCGGCGACATTGACGATTCTCTTCGGTTTCTCCGACCGCGCGCGCATGTTCTCGCGCCGTTCCAGCGCCACGTCTGCCAAAACCCATCCACACCCCAGCATCGCCACAGCAACCGCCGCTGTGCCCCACGACCGGCGCGCCGCGACCAGGCGGCTAATCAGATGAACGGCCAGCAGAGCCGTTGCGATGGGCAGCATGGCGTCGGACATGCGGAACCAGTAATACCGCAAGATCGAAGCGGCGAAATGGTGGTCGCCTTGCGTGGCCAGATCGATGGCGATTCCACAGCCGGCGATCAACAGCGTGCCGAGCGTGATGTTTCGCAACAATCGGAACCGCTGCTCGCCGCGACAGACATAAGACAGCCCCGCCCAAACGGCGACCATGCCGGCAAATGAAAACATGGACAGTATCTTTCGTAAGCTGCCCGGCGGCGCGCTGGACCAACTCTCCGGCGACCAACCGGGCCATTTCGCAAACCACGAAGTGAAAACCAAATGATGCTTGAGCCGGTGAAACACATAGTGAAAATTCGCCTCGCGAACTATCTCCGGATCATCAACCCGCAAGGTCAACAGCAGCGCCGGCAGCAGCCCGGGCAAAGCCAGCAGCAGACCGAGGGCGAGCGGCCCCAGCATCGAACGCAGCGTGGGGCGATCCGATTTGCTGAGCAGCCAGGCGACTCCGGCGGCCAGCACCATCCAGCCGCCGACCAATACGTGAAACGCCGCGGCGGCCCCCAACAGCGGCCAGACGCGCCGCCAACGTCCGCGCAGCAGCGCCTCGATGCCAAGGAACACCAGCACGTAGGCGAAGCCCTTGGCCTCGAAACCGCCGACGATCCACTCGCCAGCCATCTGGCAGCGATCCAACAGGCAGAGCATCAGCGTGCCCGACAACACGGCGCAGCCCGCCTTTGGGACGCAGGCCATGCTGAGCCTTCGCCACGACCAGGCCAACAGTGTCCAGGTCAGCAGCCGACCGATCCAGGCAACCGCCGAGAGCGGCAGCAGCAGGGTCAGCCAGCCGCACGTCCAGTAGAACATTTGATGGGCGTCGGCCGACTCACAGAAGAAGTCGCCGGCCGCCCAATCGGGGTTCCAGTAGTGTTTGGCCTTGCTCAGATAGTGCGATTCGTTCACGTCCGGCGTCGGCCAGCCGGCGTAGATAAAGAAAATCGCCAGCAGAAAAAAGATTTCGCCCGCCGCCATTGCCCGACTTGGGGTTGATGTGTTGCTGTTGGGTTGGGCAGGCGGGATCATACAGGCTGGCAATGCGGGTAGGATGCAGACGCGAAAGACGATAAGTTACAATGCACCGCCGTTTTCGACCAGACCGCATCGTGGTATCCATCATAAAGCCGCGACCGTTGGTCGCGCCCCTGACGCACTAAAACCATGTCTGATATCTCTCCCGGAAAAAAACTTCGCCAAGCCATCACGCAGGGAACCATTCAGGTGCCCGGGGCGCCCAATGCGTTGATGGGCCGCTTGATCGAGCGGGCCGGCTATCCGGCGGCGTATTTGTCTGGGGCGGCGTTGTCGGCCGGCGTGATGGCGGTTCCGGACATCGGGCTGTTTTCACTCAGCGAATTGCAGCAGCAGACCGGTTATCTCACCACCGCCGTCGACATCCCGGTGATCGTCGACGCCGATACGGGGTTCACAGAAAAAAACGGCCTGACCGAGACGATCGTCGCCTTGGACTCCGCCGACGCCGCGGCCGTGCAGTTGGAAGATCAGGTCGAAGCGACGAAACGCTGCGGACACCTTTCCGGCAAGAGTCTGGTTTCTGTTGATGCGATGTGTACGAAGCTGCAAACCGCCACCCGAGCACGTCGCGACAGCGACCTGGTACTCATCGCCCGTACCGATGCCTACGCCGTGGAGGGAATCGATGCGGCCATCGAGCGAGCCGGGCGTTATCTCGAAGCCGGGGCAGATTGGATTTTCCCGGAGGCGTTGGAAACAAGAGAAGATTTCGCGAAGTTTTCCGCAGTCATCGACGCGCCGCTGGTGGCCAACATGACCGAATTCGGCAAAAGCCCGAACATGACGATCGAGGAATTGTCGCAGTTAGGTTACGCCGCGGTGCTGTATCCCGTCACGCTGCTGCGATTGGCGATGAAGACGGCCGAAGAGGCGCTGGCGACGATTCAGTCGCAAGGCACGCAGACGGAACTGATTGATCGAATGCAAACCCGGGCGGAGTTGTATGAGTTGTTGGATTACGACGCGAGAGACTTGTAAAGCCGCGACCAGTGGTCGCGCCGGGAGTGAGACGATCGCCGTCGGAGACGCCTCCTACAGCATATTCGACATCGCAGTAGTATCTTGATTAGACTGGCCTTCGCAGCGCAAAAGGACACAATCGCATGACGAGCTTGAACAACTACTGCCGGTCGATCAACCGCGTGATGGCCTTCGCCGTATTATGCGCCGCACTCACGACCGCGGCAGCAACGGCCCAAGAGTCGCACTACGAATCGGTGCTGCACAATAACGGGCTCGGCGCGAACACGACCGAGTTGGCCGCATATTTCGACGAGTTGCTGGAAACGCCCGAGCAGAAACGAGCCCGAATCGCACCGCTGATCGCCAGCCTGGGCGATCAGCAATTTGCCGAACGAGAAGAGGCCACGCGCCGATTGCTGGCGCTGCGTGTTGTTCCGGTGGAGGAAATCCGCCAACTGGTCGGCGAGGCCGCGGGCGAAGTCGGCTGGCGTGCCGCTGTGGTGGTCGATTATGGAACGCGCAAGAATCCCAGTTTGTTGTACGCGGCGATGGTCGTTATACGCGACCGCAGAGTTCCGCGATTGGCCGACAAATTGTTGCGAGTCATGCCCGTTCTTCGCCGGCAGTACAACGAGCCGCGTTATCAGCACATACTCAGGGCCGCATTACAGGCGCTGCCCGCCACAGCTCGGGCCGGCGATGCGGATCGCCTTCGCCGTGTCATCGCCGGCGACGACAGCTTGTTGCGCCCCGCTGCCAC
>JADFKK010000118.1 GCA_022564995.1 Planctomycetota bacterium
CGGGCGGCTTCGCAGTTGTTTTCCCCAGTCCCCAGTCCCCAGCCCCCAGTCCCCAGTCCCCAGTCCCCAGCCCTCAGTCCCCAGCCCCCAGTCCCCAGTCCCGAAACCCGCCTCGGATTGGACTCAACCGTGCGACCCTGCTGTCGCACCACAACAGCCGTAGACCAATGCAATACTTTCTCTTACCACAACCGCTGCTGGCTTTCTTTAGTGCGCCCTGGATGCTGCTGTGGCTGGCGGCGGCGGCGGCGCCGATTCTGATTCATCTTTGGAATCGACGGAAGTTCCGCGAGGAATCGTGGGCGGCGATCGAGTTTCTGCTGGCGGCGATGAAGAAAAACTCGCGGCGAATCCAGATCGAACAACTCCTCCTGCTGGCGATTCGCACGCTGATCGTCATTCTGGCCGTCACCGCTTTGGCCCAACCGTTCATTAAGCAGTTCGGCTTTGTGCCCAACGAGCGGACCCTGCACGTGCTGGTCATCGACGGGTCGTATTCGATGGCCTACAAACCAACCGACAAGACGCGCTTCGAGCGGGCCAAACAAATCGCCACGCAAATCGTCGACGGCGCAAGCACGGGCGACGGATTCGTGCTGGTGTTGATGGGCTCCTCGCCGCAGGTGATTGTCGAGACACCGGCCTTCGAGGCATCCGACTTCATCGAAGAAATCGAAAACCTGAAACTTCCCCACGGCGGCGGCAATCTGCCCGACACCGTCGCTACGGTCGAACAACTCATCGGGCGCATCAAACAAGACGACCCTCGGCTGGTGCAGCGTCGGGTTTACTTTCTGACCGATTTGGGCGCCACCACTTGGGAGCCGGAGTTTGACGACGGGGCGGCGGCGGCCCGTTTTCGCCAGCAGATCGCCGAGCTTGCGGAGCAGGCCTCGCTGTCGGTGTTCGACCTGGGGCAAAGCGGCAGCGGGAATCTGGCGGTGACCAACTTTCGCACCACGGCGCCTTTCGTAACCGTTTCGCAAAAGGTCCATTTCGAGGCCGACGTGCGTAACTTCGGTAGCCAGGACAGCACGCAGCAACTGATCGAGTTCTTCGTCGACGGCCGGCGCGTTGCTGCACGCCGGCTCAACGTAGCCGCGGGTGAATCGACCGCGACCGGGTTTTCCCACCAATTTGAAACGCCGGGCGATCATCAATTGGAAGCTCGCCTGGCGGCCGACCAGTTAGACGTCGACAACCACCGCTGGATCGGCCTCTCCGTCAAGCAGCACATCAGCGTGCTGTGTGTCAACAGCAAGCAGCCGGGCGAGGCCGACTATTTGTCTCTGGCGCTCAACCCGGATCACAAAACGGCCGACCGACCGGTAATTCGACCTTACGCGGTGAGCGAAAGCGCGCTGTGGGACTTGCAACTCGACGCTTACGACTGCGTGTTTCTCTGCAACGTCGGCCGCTTCAGCACGAGCGAGGCGAAAATACTCGATAGTTATCTCAAAGGCGGCGGCGGGCTCGTGTTTTTCCTTGGCGATCGTGTGCTGGCGGACGGATACAACGACACGCTCAGCGATACCTCGGCCGGAGGCACGCGCGTGTTGCCGGTGCGGCTTGAATCGACACGGACCGCCGCTGCCGATCAACACTTCACGTTTGATCCGCTCGACTATCAGCACCCGATCACCAAGGCGTTTGCCAATCGACAAAGTTCCGGGCTGCTCGACGCGCTGGTGTACAAATACATGCGCATGATCCCCATGGACGCCGTCGAAGGCCGGCATGTCCCTTCGCCGGTCTTGAATTTCAACAACGGCGATCCGGCCATCGTCGAGGCAAAGATCCATCGCGGCCGTTCGATCGTGGTGGCGTTTCCCTCATCGACGGCCTCTCGGATCGATCAACAGAGCCAGAATCGCTGGACCACGATCCCGGCGATGCGATTCTACGTGCCGCTGGTGCAGGAGATTTTGAAGTTTGCGATTCGCGGCCAGCTTCAGCAGCGCAACGTCACCGTGGGCGACCCCATAGGTAGCACGGTTCATGTGCCCGCCGCCAACGTATCGCTCGTTATGCACGCACCCGACGCGCGCGTCGATGCGATGCGCGTGCGGATCAGCGAAGACGATCGACGTTGGACTTACGACCAGACCGATTTCAGCGGGATCTACACGGCTGAGTTAGGGCCGCCGGTGTCCGAGACCCAATCATTCGCCCTCAACATCGACATGCAGCGTTCGACCGAAAGCGATTCAACCGAAAGCGATCTACGCAAGGTCGACCCCGAGGATCTGAGGCAGTTGAGTGACGCATTCGAGGTCAGCACGCGGTGGCAAAACCTCGACACCCAATTACCGGTGGAGTGGTCCGCTACAACCGGCGTGCATCGTTATTTACTTTACCTGGTGCTGGTTCTGTTGTTTGTGGAAACAGGACTGGCCTGGTGGTTGGGGAATCGATCGGCATGAGTGGTACCGTTCCATCTTGGCTCGAGTGGTTGCTGGGAATCGACCCCAGCGGCAGCGGAGAAGGAACGCTGTGGACCGTCCGCGGATCGCTCGCCTGGGAATTGTGGGCGATCTTGCTTATGGTGGCCTTCGCCGTCGGCTGGGTCGTTTATTTCTATGTCCGCGAGGTCAGCGAGGCCGGCTGGCGTTATCGGGCCATGCTGGTGACGATTCGCCTCGGCGCGATTTTCCTGGTCGCCTTCGTTATGCTGTCTGAGTTGATCGTGTTTCTGCAGCGATCGGAGCTGCCCTACGCGGTGATCTTGGTCGACGTCTCGGCCAGCATGGACCTCGCGGATCGCTTTGACGACGAGGAACTGCGCGAGGAGCTCGACCGGCGGGTTCGCGCCGCGGGCATGGACCGAGTGACGCGGATGAATCTGGCCAAGACGTTGTTGATTGAAAACGACGGCCAACTGCTTGAGGAAATTGAAAAACGATACAAGCTAAGAATCTATTTCGTGGCCAGCGCCACCCGAGTGCAATCGGGCGAGCGAAGCGAACTGGTCGAGAGCATTCGCGCGGTGGAGCCGACCGGTCAGAACAGCCGGCTGGGGCAGGGGATTCGCACGGTGCTGGGAGATCTTCGCGGCACGCCTCCGGCGGCGATCATCTTGCTCAGCGACGGAATCAACACCGACGGCGAGACGATCAGCAAGGCAGCCGCCTACGCCCGCCGCAAAAACGTCCCGTTGTTAACGGTCGGTCTCGGCAGCGATCAGCCGCCGCGCAACCTGAGGTTGAGCGATTTGCTGGTCGATGAGATGGTGTTCGTCAACGACGCGGTCTATTTCGAGGCCACGCTACGGGGCGCCGGCTTCGAGGGCCGCGAAGTCGAGATCGTACTCAAAGACAAAAAAAGCGGCGACGTGCTCGCTCGAACGACGGTCAGAGTCGACGCCAAAGGCCAACCGCAAAAGGTGCGCATCGTCTATCGCCCCACGCAAACCGGTCAGTTCGAATACGAAATGGAAGTCCGCCCTATGGCGGCCGAGATCAATGACCGTGACAACGCCAGAAGCAAAATCGTGACGGTCCGCAAAGAACAAATTCGGGTGCTCTTGGTGCAGAATTATCCCAGTTACGAATATCGCTATCTGAAGCACATGTTGGAGCGAGATTCGACGATCGAACTGAACGTCGTGCTGCAAGACGCCGATCGAGAATATGCCGAGCTTGACAAATCGGCGCTCCGCGTCTTTCCCGTCAGTCGAGAGGAACTGTTCAAATACGACTGCATCATCTTCGGCGACGTCGATCCAACGCCTCTCACGTCGACCATCATGCAAAACATCGCCGACTTCGTGCAGATCAAAGGCGGCGGGCTGGCGTTTATCTGTGGTCCCCGATACACGCCGCTGCGATATGCCCGCACGCCGCTGGCCGATCTGTTTCCGATCGAGGTGTCTGACGTGCCGCCGAAGCGTTCGCAGCAAGTCTACAGCGAGGGATTCGTCGTGCGGGTGACCGATCTGGGACGGATCAGTCCGACGATGCAGTTGGGAGACACCAGCAGCCAGACGGCCGACATTTGGGCCAACCTGCCTCAGCTGTATTGGATGATCGACGCGCCGACCCTCAAACCGGCGGCGCGCGTGCTCGCCACGCATCCGACCAGGCCGGGCAGCCGCGGCCCGTTGCCGCTGATCGTCATGCAATACGTCGGCGCCGGCAAGGTACTCATGCACCTGACCGATGAAACCTGGCGCTGGCGATTCCGCGTCGGCGACGTATTCTTCGCGCGCTATTGGGTGCAAACCATTCGCTACCTGAGCCGATCCAAGTTGTTGGGAAAAAACCGCACGGTCGAGTTGACGGTCGATCCGTCGGACGTACAGCACGGAGAGTCAGTCCGGCTGCGGGCGCGCTTTTTCGACGAGCGAACCGCGCCGGTCGCCGACGACGGCGTAACGATCATCTTGCAGCGCGAAGGCCATCCCGACCGGCGGCTCACGCTCCACCGCAACGCCACCAGCCGCGGCGTGTTCGAGGGTGTCTTGAGTCACCCGTCGCAAGGAACCTATCACGCCTGGATCGTCAGTCCGACGCTCGAAGGCAAGCCGCGGTCGGTAACGATCAACGTCGATTCGCCGAAACACGAAAGCCAGCGAACACAAATGGACAAGCTCGAACTGATCCGCGCAGCCAAGGTCAGCGGCGGCAAATTCTACCGCTTCAGCGAAGCGACCGATTTGGCCGACGATCTGCCCGAGGGTCGGGCGATCCCGATGGATGCCCTGCCGCCCTGGCTGATGTGGTGCAGTTGGCTCGCGCTGGTGTTGTTTTTGTCACTGCTGGTCGCGGAATGGCTGCTGCGGAAGAAGAAGGGAATGCTGTAGGAGGCGTCTCCGACGGCGAACATTGTCTGTAGGAGGCGTCTCCGACGGCGAACATTGCTGCGAAAATCGCCGTCGGAGACGCCTCCTACAATGCCCGGTCCTCGGCGAAACGATATACATGGAGGCCGAAATCGTGGCACACCAGGGGTATGACGCCCGGAATCTCGGCCCCATTTGTTATTTGTCATTAGTCATTTGTCATTGGTCATTTACGACGAAGTTCAGGCCCAGACGGACGCTTTTTGACTAGCATTTAACCCGCAACATCGACAAATCAACGGACATCGCACTGGCCCTCGTAAACACCCAGTCGATACAATAAACAGACCCGTTGGGCGGGAAATGGCCGAAACTGAATAATACAGGCCGGCTGGAACGAACACACAGCGACGAATTCCGCATGTCGAACCAAAACCAAGTAGGGTGCATCCCGATGCACCATTTCATTACGCCGACTAGATGAGCCCGATGGCACAATCGCTCGAAAACAAGATCGCCGGCGTTCGACGTCGGGTTCGCTGCCTGCTGCTGCTGCACGCGCTCAGTTGGGTGATCGGTGTGCTACTCGCCTGCGCGCTGCTGCTGGGGCTAATCGACTATTGGTTCCATCTTCAAGATCGCGGCACCCGTCTGATCTTTAGCGGCCTGACGCTGGCGGCCACGGCGTGGATGTGTTACCGCTTCCTGCTGCCGGCGTTGGCACGGCGCTTTAGCAGCGTCGAGATCGCCCAGCGCATCGAAGCCCGCTTTCCAGAATTGCGCGATCAATTGGCCAGCACCGTCGAGTTTCTCGGCCAATCGCCGGAAGAGACCGACGCCGGATCGGCGCAGTTACGTCGGGCGGTGATCGCCGCCACCGAGGCTAAAGTCGAGCCGCTCAAATTCCGCCATGCCGTCCAGCCGAAGCCGGCGCTGCGTGCGGCGCTGCTGGCGAGCTTGCTCGGTCTCGTTGCCGTGGCCCTGGTGCTGCTCGACGGGGCGTCCGCGCGGTTGGCGATGGCGCGGCTGGCCAATCCCTTGGGCAGCGCCGCCTGGCCGAAAGTGAACCGACTCGTCCTGGTCGATCCGCCAACGCAGGTGGCCCTCGGCCAATCGTTTGAAGTCGAGGTTCGCGACGACAACGGCGAGCTGCCCGAAGAGGTCCGTATTCACTATCGTTACGCCGCTACCGATAACGACCGTGCCAACAACAGTACCAACAACGATGAAACGATCGACGGATTTCAGCAACAGGTCGAGACGATGCAACGCGTGGGTGGTCGAGTGATCGCACGCAAAGAAATCGTCACGCGGCCCTTCGAGTATCGCGCCGAGGGCGGCGACGACGATTCGATGCCGTGGACTCGCCTCGAGGTCGTCGAGCCGCCGCGTATCGAATCGCTCGAACTAACCCTCCGCCCGCCGCCATACACCGGCTGGAAAGAATCCTCCACCGATGAGTACATCCGCGCGCTGGTGGGAACCCTGGTCGCGATGAAGGGCACCTCGACCAAGCCGCTGCGCTCGGCCACGCTCGTCCGCGAGCACGGCGAACCGATCACCTTGACGATCTCCGATGACGGATATTCGTTCGCCCTTTCGGCCGATGCCGAGCGACCGTGGATCATCCAGCGCTCGGAGAAGTACCACTTTCGTCTGCACGACGATGGCCAGCTACCCGGCGGCGTTGAGGTGCAATGGGACATCCGCGCCATCGAGGATCACCCGCCCGGCGTGTCGATCGAACAGCCGGCCTCATCCATCTACGTCACCGCCAAGGCCACCGTGCCGCTGAAAATCGTCGCCCGCGAAGACCTGCTCGTTCACGAAATGTCGCTCCACTTCAGCCGCTCGGACCGCCCCAAGGAGGACGAGACCGAGGTGTCGCTCTACGTTCGAGACGAGTCGGCCGAACTGCCGCAGCCGCAATCCGTCGGCAACGCCCGCGGCGACACGCAGAGCGTCGTGCATGATTGGGATCTCGAACCGCTGGGATTGGAGCCCGGAACGCAGATATCCTTCTTCGCCACGGCCAGCGACTACCGGCCGCAGCATGGCCAGAGTTCTTTGCGGCGGATAACGATCATCACGCCACACGAATTGGAAAACCGCATCGCCGAGCGGCAATCGTTCATCCTCGGCGAGCTGGCCCGCGTGGCGAAAATGCAGCGCGACGCACGGAGAAAAACGCAGGACGTGCAGACCCAATTGGACGATGTTGGCGATCTCCGCAAGGCCGACGTCGATCAGCTTCGCGCGGGCGAGTTGGTTCAGCGTCAGGTCGGTCGCTCACTGGCCAGTCCTTCGGAGGGCCTGAAATCGCAGATCGACCGCCTGCTGGGCGAATTGAAAACGAATCGCCTCGACAGCCCCCAGATCGAACGCCGCATGCGCGCGTTGCGGGAAGGTCTCACGCGCCTGGCTCGCGAAAACCTACCCGCCGCCGAGCGCGATCTGACCGCTTCGCTGAAGGCCGCCCAGGCGTCGTTGGCCGACGGCAACAAGCCGCAGGCGATCGCCGGCCCCTTGCGAGCGGCCGGCATCGAGCAAGACGAAATCATCCGCACGCTCGACGTCATGCTCGGCGACCTGACTCGGTTCGACCAGTACCGAAAAATCTATCGCAGCGTCGGTCAGATGCGCCGCGATCAGGCCGAGGCCGAGCGCCGCGCGGCCGAACTGGGACGCGGCACCAAGCAGCACGACTTCAAAGACGCCACCATCGGCAAAGGGCTCGACGATCTGACGTCCCAACAACAGACCGACCTAAAGAAGCTCGCCAGCGGCCAGACGGAACTGGCCCGACGATTCGAGAAAACCCTGCAAGAAATGGAAGGCGCCGTCAGTTCGCTGGGCGAGCACGACCCGCTGGCGGCCGACAGTGTCTCCGACGCCGCGCACCTGGCCCGAGAAAAAGGCATTGCCGGCGCCATGCGCCGCGCCGCCGGCCAGATCCGGCGCAATCAGGTTTCTCAGTCGACCGGCGCGCAGCGAGACGTCGGCCGCGCGCTGCAAGACATGCTCGACATATTGCAGAACCGTCGCGAGAGCGAATTGAATCGTCTGGTCAAGAAACTTCGCGAGGCAGAAAGCCAGCTCAGCGATCTGCGCAAACGTCAGAAAGGCTTGCGCAAAAAAATGAAAGAAGCGGCGGCCAATCCAAATGCCGAACAGCGCAAGCGACAATTGCAGCGGCTGGCCAAAGAACAAAAGCAATTGGAAGATGAAGCCCGTCGGCTGGCGCGTCAACTGATGCGGCTGCGGGCGGAAAAGACCGGCGGACAAATCGGCCGCGCCGCGGGCAAGATGAGCCAGGCGGGCGAAGCCGGCGAGCAGGGAGACGACGCTGCGGCCCAACAGCAAGCCGACGCGGCGCAACAGGATCTTGACGAGGCCCAGCAGCAATTGGCCAAACGTCGCCGGCAGGCCGAGATCGATCTGGCCCTGGAGCAATTGGCCCGATTAGAAGACGCCCTGAAGAGCTTGCACGCCCGACAGAAAAAGCTTCTCGACGATACCGCGCAGCTCGAATCGCAGCGCGGTGACCAGCAGCGTCTACCGCGCAAGTTGGCCGGCGAAGTTCGCGATCTGGCCGATCAGCAGCAAGCCCTGTATGATGAGACGGCCGCGCAAGCGGAAAAGCTCAAGGCCGCCGCCGCCTTCCAACTGGTGCTCGACGGAGCCGCCGGAGACATGCAGCGGGCCGCCGCTCTGTTGAATCGTCGCCGCACCGATCAACCGACCCAGCAGGCCCAGCAAAACGCCCTGGCGCGGGTCGCGCGGATTCTCGAGGCGCTCAAGCAGGAGAAGCAGGCCGCCAAGAAACAGGGCGATCCGAAAGATGGACAACCGGGCAACAATCGCCCCGCCGGACAGATCCGTTCGCTGGCCGAGGTGAAATTGATTAAACTGATGCAAGAAGACATCCAGCGGCGAACCACGGCGATCGAACAGGCCCGCGCGAAGACCGACCCGCTGGCGCCTGAACAGCCGTTTACGCCCGAACAAGACGAAGAATACGACCAGCTCAGCCGCGAACAGTCGCAATTGGCCGATCTGATTTTCAACCTGTCGCGGCCCAGCGAAGATGATCCGGAAAACAACCCGGAATTGTTGCCCGACGTTGGCAGAGAACTGGAAAGAGACGGTGAACTGGAAAAAGACGGCGAGCTACTGCCGCTTGATTTGGACTTGGAGGATAAGTAAATGGCCATGCGTTTGATTCTAAGTGGTCTGCTGCTCGGCAGCCTGACGATCGTCGCCCAGGCCGACGTCGTGCCTGAAAGCAAGAAAGAGGGCGGCAAGAAAGATGCGCCGCTGGAGCAACAATTGCTCGATGATCTGGGCGCCGATTTGCTCGACGACCTGAACAGCGCCGAGGGCGTGAAGCCAAGCCAAGCCAAATCCGACAAGCGTCCGGCGCAGGCCAAGGATGATGATGCGCTCGACCAGAAGCTGCTGGAGGATCTCGACGGGCTGAAGAGGGCTGAAAGACGGGGGTGAGGACTTCGGCCCCGACAAAGACGAAGACCCGTTTCTGACGATTGGACGCGAGATGCGCAAAGCCGGCGAGCTGATCGGCGAGCGAAAATCGGCCGACGAAACGCAGCAGTTGCAGGCAAAAATCGTCCTGCAACTCGACGCGCTCATCGAACAAATCCGCCGGCAGCGCTCGCAGCAGTCGGCGTCCCGGAAAAGGAAGATCGCCGGCTCGACCGGCACCACACCCAGGCAGCCAGGCAAGACGTCCGGCCAGACCACCAAGCAGCCCACCCGCGAAAGCGAGGATCGGCTCAACAAGGGCAATCCCCGCAAGGTTGACATGGCGGCCATGCGGGCGCTAATGAAAGACATCTGGGGCGATTTGCCCGAACGGGCGCGGCAGGAGATGCAGCAGAGATCGAGCGATAAATTCCTGCCGAAATACGAACTGAAAATCGAGAAGTATTTCCGCCGGCTGGCCGAACAACGTCGTGATGAATAAGGCATTTAGTCGTTGTTCGCTCCGCGAACGAATCGTTTCGTTCGCAGAGCGAACAACGACTTTCATCTACAGGACATCTCTCATGCGAATCGCTAGCGGACGAATCATCGCTTCGGCACTCTTCGCGGTCATGCTGCTCGGCGTCGCGCCATCGGCCGCTTGGGCACCGCCCAGCGACGACCACGAACAGACGGCCGGGCAATTGATCACGCGCGAGACCGATCGGGCGATCGACCGCGGCCTGGCCTATCTGGCCGCCCGACAGCACGACGACGGCTCGTTTGGCTCAGGTGGTTACAGCCGCAACGTGGCGGTTTGTGCCTTAAGCGGCATGGCCTTTATGTCGGCCGGCAGCACTCCTAACCGCGGCCCCTACGGAAAAGAGGTCGAGGCCTGCGTCGGCTTCATTCTAAAAAACACCCGCGACAACGGCTTCATCAGCATGGCCGACAGCAGCAGCCACGGCCCGATGTACGGTCACGGCTTCGCCACGCTGTTTCTGGCCGAAGCCTACGGCATGACGGAGCGCCCTGACATTCGCGAAAAACTCGTCAAGGCCGTCGAACTCATCGTCAGCACCCAAAACAAAGACGGCGGCTGGCGCTATCAACCGCAACAAAAAGACGCCGACCTGTCGGTCACCGTCTGCCAGATCATGGCCCTGCGGGCGGCCCGCAACGCCGGCATCTCGGTACCCCGCGAGGTCGTCGAGGAGTGTATCGACTACGTCAAGCGCAGCCAGAACGCCGATGGCGGGTTTCGGTACATGGTCCAAGGCGGAGGCAGCGCCTTTCCCCGCTCGGCCGCCGGCGTGGTGGCGTTCTACAGCGCCGGCATTTACGACGGCAAGGAAATCACCGGCGGCATCGACTACGTGATGGACTACATCCCCCGGCGCGACGCGGAATATCGCGGGCCGCATTTTTACTACGGACACTATTACGCGGTGCAAGCGATGTGGCACACCGGCGGCAGCAAATGGAAAAAGTGGTACGTCGCCATCCGCAACGCCATGCTGACTCGCCAGCGAAACGATGGTTCCTGGATGGACTCGATCTGCCCCGAATACGGCACCGCGATGGGCTGTATTATATTGCAGATGCCAAATAACTATTTACCGATCTTTCAGCGATAGGTTTTTCCGGATTTGGAAAGGGGTGGCTGGTGGCTGAGCCTCGGCGAAGCCCCAGCACGTAAGCACCTGGGGCTTCGCTGGGGCTCAGCCACCAGCCACCCAATACCAACCGCCAGCCACTCGACACATGACAATTCGCCGCCCACCAACTCATTCGTTGTTCATCATCGGCCTGATGCTGCTCGCTGCGTCGCCACTGTCCGCGGATGACACCGCCGTTCCGGTCGATGGCGAACCGTTCGCCGCTAAGCTGCTGGCCGTCGACGCCGATTGGAATATCACGCTCGCCTCGGGCGAAAAACGGCAAACCCTGGCTGCCGCCGACCTCGTGCAATGGGGCAGTTTTCGCGAGACCCGTCGCGGCTCGATCATCCTGCTAGCCGGCAGCGACCTACTGCTGGCCGACGTGCTGGAGTTGGACGGCGAACACCTGCTGGTCGACTCGCTGCTGTTGGGCGAAGTGAAGCTGCCGCTCGAGCGGCTCGTCGGCATCGTCTTTAATCCGGCCATCGATCACCGCCGGGCCGATAAAACCTTCGCCCAGGTCCGCTCCGGCAAGGGTGCCTCTGACGTGGTCGTACTGAACAACGGCGACCGGCTCTCGGGCACACTGAGCGAGATTGTGGGCGAGCGGGTCAGGCTGCAAACGGCCCGCGGAAAGCTCGCGTTTGAGCTGGACAAAATTCGCACCATCACCTTCAACCCGGCTCTCGTCGAGATACCGAAATCGACCGGCAAGCGGGCCGTAGTCGGCCTGTCCGACGGCAGCCACCTAACGGCCGCATCGCTCGTGCTGGGCCAGCGCGATGCGAAAATCAAGCTGCTCGCCGGGCCGACCGTCGAAGCTGAGGACGCCAAAGACATCGTGGCCTTACAGCCGCTCGGCGGTCGCGCGGTGTATCTCTCCGACCTCAAGCCCGCCTCTTACAAACACATTGCCTATCTCAAACTCACCTGGCCCTATGCCACCGACCGCAACGTCACCGGCAGCCGTCTCCGCGCCGGCAAACAGCTTTATCTCAAGGGCCTGGGCATGCACAGCGCCGCCCAACTCACCTACCGATTGAACGGCACCTACCGGCGCTTCGCCGCCGAAGTGGCCATCGACGACGCCGCGGGTGAGCGCGGCAGCGTCAACTTTCGCGTCTACATCCACGACGGCAAAAGCTGGACGCAAAAGTACGCCTCGAAAATCGTCCGCGGCGGCGACACTCCGCTGAGCGTCTCCGTCGATCTAACCGGCGCCAAAGCCATCACCCTCTTAGTCGACCACGCCGACCGCGGCGATGAGTTGGATCACGCCGATTGGCTCAACGCGCGGCTGATGAAATGACGGGATTTAGGATTTAGGATTTGGGATTTAGGATTTGAAACTAGGGATGGACGTCGTTTCACGAGAGGAAATAGCCCCTGGCGGAAGCCTGGGGGTTCGAGCGGCAACAATCGTCGATTCGGAATTCTGAATCTGAAACCCTCAATTCGGAAATCCCCCCACGCTCGGCGCTTCCTCGGTCGTCCCGCACGCCGGCGCCATCGGAAGATTGCCGCGAGAATGTGTTTCTTTTGCCATGCGTATACTTCACTCGCTTGCTATCCGCCATCGATTTGGGCGAAAACGATTTCGCGACATTATTCTATGTGTTCGCGGATTGCGGCTTCTTTAGCCTGTTCCTTCTCGGCATCACGCTCGGATGCACTTTGGCGTGGTGGATCTGTCGACGCCGTTCTCCCGACGAACAAGACTTCGACGAGCGCGGCTTCCCTCGTAGGAGATGAGTTCAACAGCGACTCGTCGGCGGAGAATCGCGGGAATCGAGTCCCAAATCCATTGCCCCTCAAAACCCCAGGCTGCCGCCAGGGGCTATTTCCCGCTTGTGGATTTGCGCCTGCTCATGTTCCGAATTCCGAATTCCGAATTCCGAATTCGCTACGCTCCATACTTCCCCAACCGTCCCGCGTGGGCCAACGCCAGTGTCATCAGATGCTTGGCCTTGAACTGCCCCAGCCCACCATGCACGGCGTCGCGCTCGCCAAACGCTTCGCACCCATCCGTCCGACACGAATCCGCCACCAACAACGTCGGCACCGGGTGCCAACTGTGGGCGGACATCTTGGCCGGGGTGCTGTGATCGCCCGTGACGATGGTTACAGTCGGATTCAATTCGAGCACGCGCGGAATCGCCGCGTCGAAGTCTTCGATGCGGGCGACCTTGGCGTCGAAGTTGCCGTCTTCGCCGGTGCTGTCGGTGTATTTGTAGTGCAGGAAGAAAAAGTCGTAATCGTTCCAATTCGCCGCCAGCACGTCCATCTGTTCGTCGAGCGTCTTGGCGCCGCCGACGATGTCCATGCCGACCAGCCGGGCCAAGCCCTTGTACATCGGATAGACCGCGACGGCCGCCGCCCGCAATCCGTAGACTTCTTTATAAGAGGGCAGCGCCGGCTTGCCGGAAAAGCCGCGCATCGTGAGGCAGTTGGCCCGCGCCTCGCCGGCCAGAAGCTGCCTGGCCTGCTGGATAAACTCATGGGCCACCTCGGCCGTGCGGCTGCTGTCGGGATCACGGGGCACCGGCTCCAGCGGCGGCACCCCGGTGGCTTGCGGATCGGTGTCGGCCACCTCGCCCTCCAGGCCGACCCCGCGAAACACGACCACGAAGCGATGCTCCTTGACCGGCTCGACAACGATCTCGATCTCGGGAATCTGCACCTGCCGCAGCCGCTCGGCCAGCGGAGCGCTCTGGTCGGTTGGAATTCGCCCGGCCCGACGGTCGGTGATGTTGCCCTCGCCGTCGATCGTGCAGAAGTTACACCGCACCGCCACATCGCCCTCGGCCAACTCGATGCCGATCCCGGTCGCCTCCAACGCCCCACGGCCGATCACGTACTTGAGCGGATCGTAGCCGAACAACCCCAGGTGTCCCGGTCCGCTGCCGGGGCTAATCCCCAGCGTGACCGGAATGCTTCCGCCCGACACGCCCCGCCGGGCCAGCGCGTCGAGATTCGGCGTGTTGGCCGTCTCCAACTCCGTCAGCCCGCCCGGCTCCAAAGGCAGCCCGCCCAGCCCATCGGCCACCAGCATAACAATTTTTGAGTCGTTCTTAACGTGCAGCGAGCGGGTCAAATCGTGCATGTCCATGAATGGGTTCCTGTCGCCGGTTACCGTGCGATTCGGGTCAATTGAGAAGCCTATTTCGTAACAGATTTTGATCCAAACGAAAAGCGGCGGAGCAAGGGGTTTATATCGTACAGGGTGTGGTACGCATAGAATCCCGGTAGCTGGGCGGTTCTTCTGGTGATATACTGAGTCTGTTTGATAGTCGTTGATCGCTCCGCGATCGAAACGTACCGTTCGCCGAGCGAACAACGACAATCCCAGCCCAGGAGCTTGCCATGTCTTCACATCGCAAACAACGCGCCGCGCTGCTGACTCGCCGGGAGATGCTCTTGGCGGGATCGCTGGGGGCGGCCGGGCTGTCGCTGCCGCGATTGCTGGCGGCGGAGTCGAACGCCGGTGGATCGAAACCACCGCGGGCGGCGAAGAACTGCATTATCCTGTTTCTCGAAGGCGGACCATCACACGTCGACCTGTGGGACATGAAGCCCGACGCGCCGGCCAACGTCCGCGGCGAGTTCAAGCCGATCGAGACGACCGTCCCCGGCGTGCAGCTTTGCGAACACTTGCCGCTGCTGGCCCGGCAGATGCATCACGTGGCGCTGATTCGCTCGGTGCATCACAAGGTGGTCGATCACAACGCGGGGGCGTATTACGCGCTGACAGGACGCTCGCCGGTCAAGGGCGACGGGTTGATCCTCGGCCCGGATCGCGACAATTTTCCGCCCTTCGGCAGCGTGCTGGCGAAGCTGCGCCCGGTCGATGCGGCCCTGCCGGCGTTCGTTCACTTGCCGGACATTATGTTCAACAACGGCAACGACCTGCCCGGTGAGTTGGCCGGCTTTCTGGGCGGGGCCTACGATCCACTGGTGATCGGCGATCCCAGCGCGCCGAAGTACGAGGTGCCGGGGTTGGTCTTGCCAAAGACCGTCTCACGCGATCGGCTGAACGAGCGGCGGGAACTGCTGGCGAAGCTCAACACCCGCGCGGTCTCCGATTCTCCCCAGGCGGCACGGATGGAAAACTTTCGCCGCAAGGCGATCGATCTGCTCTCCTCGTCGTCGGCCCGCCGGGCGTTCGATCTTTCGGCCGAGACGGCTAAGACCCGCGAGCGCTACGGCCTGCCCGATCGGGTCAACCGCAGCACCGAAGCCCGCAAGTTTGGCGGGCTGCCGCATTTGGGCCAGTGTATGTTGATGGCCCGGCGGCTGGTGGAGTCCGGTGTGCGGTTGGTCACGGTATGTAGCGGGCGGCGGATCGATCAGGCTTGGGATACCCACCGCGATCATTTCCCGCTGCTCAAGCGGTCGCTGCTGCCGTATACCGATCGGGCACTTTCCGCTTTGTTGGAAGACCTCGCCCAGAGCGGCCTATTGAAGGAGACGCTGGTCGTAGTGATGGGCGAATTCGGCCGCACGCCGCGACTCGGCCAAGTGACCAGCAACGCCGGCGCCGCCAAGACCGGCCGCGACCACTGGCCCCACTGCTACAGCATCATGCTAGCCGGCGGCCCAGTGCGCGGCGGCACCGTGTTCGGCGCCAGCGATCGCATCGCCGCCTATCCCAAGACCGACCCGGTGACGCCCGAAGATATCGCCGCCACCATCTACCAAGCGTTAGGCATCGACCCCGAGACCAGAATCTACGACCGGCTGCGTCGCCCGCAAACGGTGGCGCTGGGTGAGGCGATTGGGGCGATAATGTAGGTCCCGCTTGCCGAGCGGGACCAGTACTGTGGCATGCTAATGGCAGGGTGCCAAGGAATTACATACTTCAACGAGATGAGTTGACCATGAAGCGGTACAAGAAAGTCGACGTGTCCGAGGCGGCGCTGGAGGATCTTGTGCGGCAAGACGCCAGCCTGATCGAAGACGACCTTGTCTACGTCGATCATCAGAAATCAACCACAGGAGGACGTCTCGATGTCCTGATGGTTGATAGCGGAAAGTCGCTCGTCGTGGCGGAACTCAAGGTCGTGCAGGACGATGGCATGCTAATGCAGGGGGTCGATTACTACGACTACGTTTCAACCCACATCGAAGCCTTTGCGCGGCTGTACAAGCCCCGCGAAATTGACGTGACTCAGCAAGTTCGCCTTTTCCTGATTGCCCCTTCGTTCTCGCAGACCCTGGTCAACCGATGCAAGTGGATCGACCTTCCGATATCCCTTTTCACGTTTCACTGCCTTAAATTCGAGGGTGACGAGAATGTTGTTCCGATCTTTGCGGAGCAGCCGATTCCGACGCTACCGAAAGTGATCGAAATCACCACCATCGACTACCATTTGAGGTACATCACCGACCTAACCGTGCGAAGCAAGGTTTCCACGCTTCTCGACGAAATCAAGAACTGGAAGCCGGGCAACGTCTCTCTTGATCCGATCAAGAACGCGGTCTCGATAAAAGTCAACAACCGTGTATTCGCTTACTTCTATCCGCGTCGCAAGCATTACGTGCTTGCCACTTACAACGCTGACGAAGAGTGGACCGAATACTCGGTTAAGGATGACGATGACCTTGAGAAGGTAAAGCCCATCATGCGGGCAGCTATAGACCGCAGAGTGAATTGATCGTCGAACTAGGCGAGAAACCGGAGCGGAAACGACCGTCGGTATTCGGATGAAATCGACGTCACTCGGCGCCATTGCCGGCGGATGAAAAAAGGGGATAAGTCCAATTAAACCAGCCACGATGAGCAAGCACCACGCCCGACGTGACGTTTAATTGGACTTATCCCCTTTTTTCAGCCCGCCGGCCGCTTGACGACAGTTGTCGTCCGTGATATCTTGGCGGGTGATGACGACAACTGTCGTCTTAACGTACCGCAGGAGCGACCGCGATGACCCCGCCCGAAGGACACCTCACGCCGGCCCAGCACGAAATCATGGAGATTGTCTGGAACCGCGGACGGACCGGCGCCACGGTGGCCGAGGTCTGGCAGACGGTCTCTCAGTCGCGCGGCGTGGCGCGCACGACGATTTTGAATCTGGTCGACCGGCTGGAAAAACGCGGCTGGCTGAAACGTCGCCAGCGATCGGGCTCCTATCACTACGTGGCCGCGGTGAGTCGCGAAAAAACCGCGGCTCTGTTGGCCGGCGACTTCGTCGACGATTTCTTCGGCGGCTCGGCCAGCGAGTTGGTGATGAGTCTGCTCGGATCGAAACGCCTCAAGGCGGACGAAGTCGAGCGGCTGCGGCGAATGCTGCGAACGACACACGGGGGCAAGTCAGAGGAGGGTGAATCATGAACACGCTGTTACAGCGGATTACGCTGGAGGCGGACACGTTGATCTTTCTGTTCGCACTGGCGATGGCCACCGTCTTGGCCGCGCTCGCCGGGTTGGCGGTCGTATGGGTCTGTCGCCATCGTGCGGCGCCGCTCCGCTGTGCCCTGGCTACGGTGGCACTCGTGTTGGTCGCCGCCGCGCCATTGCTTACGCTCTCGACCGATCGGATGCGGATCGGCCTGCTGCGGATGCCGATCGAGCGACAAGCCGACGTGCGCGCCAGCGCACCGCAAAAGGTCGACGCAATGTTCGTCGCGCCCGCTGCGAAGGCATCGAACTCGCCGGGGAACTCGTCGGACGCTACGATTGTTGTCGGCGAGGCGCACTGGAATTCGTTCGCCGAGGACGAAACGATCTTGCAGGCCGATGAAACCACGCCGGCCCACGCGGCGTTGACTCCGGTCGCGCCATCGGTCTGGCGAATGTTCGGCAGCGCGCTGGTCGCCGTCTGGGTGATCGGCGTCCTGGTTGCCGCCGCCGCGCTGTTGCGCGGATTGATCGCGGTCTCGCGCCTGCGACGTACTTTACGACCGGCAACCGATTCCCGCTTGTGCTTGGCAGCCGGCGAATCGGCGGCTCGATTAGGAATGCGGACGGCGCCGCCGCTGTTCGTGTCCTCGACCGCGACGGTCCCGTTTTCGCTGGGCATGTGGCGCCCATCCATCGTATTTCCGAACGACGCCGCCCGGCAACTCAGCGACGATCAACTTCGAGCCGTGTTGCTGCATGAGACGGGTCACGTCGCCCGCGGAGACCATTGGGTCGGCCTTTTGCAGCGGCTGGCGATGGTTTGCTATTGGTGGAATCTACCGCTGCGCCGGCTCAGCGCGTCGATCTCCGACTCACGCGAGGAAGCTTGCGACAATTTTGTGCTGCGCCTTCAGGGGGGCGGCGGGGGCTACGCTCAAGTGCTCGTCGACTGGGCGGCTCGCGCCGTGTTGGGCCGTTCGATGCCGGCGACGATCGGGCTGTTGGACTCGCGCCGGGGCGGGCTGGAAAGGCGCGTGGCCCGGCTGCTCGCGGAGCAACGCGATACATCGACGCGGCTGGGGCGGATCGGCACGCTCGGCGTCGCGCTGTTCGGCGTGTTGCTCGTCGCCACGCTGTTGGTCGCCGGACCGCGCGCGGACCGTGCGGAAAGCGAACCGGCCGCGGCCGACGGCACCGACAAGGCAAACACCGTGACGACCGTGCGCGTCGATGACCGCGAATCGCTGTATCGCGCCTTGCGCGAAGCGAAACCGGGCACGCAAATCCTCATCGCCCCCGGCACATACCAGGGCGGCATGTTCGTCGACCGGATGCAAGGAACCGAGAGCCGGCCGATCCTCATCGCCGCCGCCGATCCCCAGCGTCCGCCGATCATTCGCGGCGGCAAGTCGTGTCTGCATTTGCGCGACGTGGCCCACGTCGAGCTGCGCGATCTGGTGTTCGTCAAGGGCGAGGCCAACGGTCTGAACATCGACGACGGGGGCAGCTATGATTCTCCGTCGCATCACGTCGTGCTCAAGAATCTCACGCTCCGCGACATCGGGTCGGACCGCAACCACGACGCGATCAAGCTCTCCGGGCTGGACGACTTTCGCATCGAAGGCTGCACCGTCGAGCGCTGGGGCCAGCGCGGATCGGCCATCGACATGGTCGGGTGTCATCGGGGCCTCGTCGTCGATTGCACGTTTCGCGAGGGCGATAAGATCTACGCCAGCGGCGTGCAGATCAAGGGCGGCAGCAGCCAGGTGACCGTGCGGCGCTGCCGGTTCGAGAACGCCGGCGGCCGGGCGATCAATCTGGGCGGCAATACGGGGGCGAGCTACTTTCGGCCGAAGACCGTCCGCTACGAAGCCAAGGACTTAGTGGTCGAAGATTGCACATTCATCGGTTCGATGGCCCCGGTGGCCTTCGTCGGCGTCGACGGGGCGGTTGTCCGTCACAACACGTTCTACCGGCCGACGCGTTGGGTCATGCGGATCTTGCAAGAGAATCAGGGCGAGAAGATCGTGGCCTGTCGCAACGGGAAATTCACCAACAACATCGTCGTGTTTCGCGGTGATGAACTCGGCTACGCCGTCAACATCGGCCCGAAGACCGAGCCGAAGTCATTTCAATTCGCCGACAATTTCTGGTTCTGCATCGACCGGCCGGAGAAAACGCGCCGCGCCGTGCGACTGCCGACGGAAGAGCAGGGCGGCGTTTACGGGAGCGATCCTAGGTTCCGTGACGCCGACCAAGGCGATTTGCGCGTCGCGACAGACGGGCCGGCGAAGGGGTTCGGCCCGCGGGAAAAACGCAACAAGTGACAACTTCAAGAAACGGGAACCGCTAATCGACGCTGATGAACGCTAATCAAAGAATGAATTTGTCACAAGACCGTTTAACGGCAAGCCGCAGGCGACGGTGTTTTGGAAAACGCCAAACGCAGTCGTCTGCGGCTTGCCGTTAAACGAGGAAGTAATTTCTTCACGGGTATCTGGCGTTGTTAGCGGCTCCTTTTCCCACACCCCGTGAACGCTTACCCAAATCAAAAGGCGTATGTAATGAGATTGACCTACTTGTTGATTGCCGCGGGGGCCGTGTGTGGTGTCTCGTTAAACGTCGGTTGTACGAATTCCGACGACCAATCGAACAACGACGCTGAGGAACCAGTTGTCGCTAGTCAGAGCGAGAAACCATCTGCTGGGAGCACCAAGCCGGCCCCGAAAGCCAAACAGCGAAAGCCCGAAGCCAAACAGCGAAAGCCCAAGCCGCGTAAGACCGATGTGGTCGCAGCGAGACCTCCGTCTAAATCAGCCGATCAACCGAAAACAACCGTCGCTACAAACCCATCCGTAACGACCGGCAAGTTTGAATGGCCGTGCTGGCGAGGGCCAAACGGCAACGGCCTCTCCGGCGAGACGGGGCTGATTCATAGCTTTCCGGAAGATGGTCCGAACATCGTGTGGCGGGCGAAGCTGGGAACCGGCTACTCGGGTATCGCCGTGGCCGGCGGTCGCGCCTTCACGTCGTTCGGCGAAGATGACCGGGCGAAGGCCGTCTGCTTCGACGCCGCCAACGGAGAGGAATTGTGGAAAATCGAAATCGGCAAAGACTTCGGCGGGGGCCGCAGCCCCGGGCCGCGGGCGATGCCGTGCGTCGATGGCGATCGTGTCTATTTTGTCGGCGCATTTGGGCGGCTGCTCTGCCTGAACGTGGACAGCGGAAAAGAGGTCTGGTCGATGAACCTTTACGAAAAATTCGGCATGCGCCAGCACGAGGAAGGGCTCTCGCCCACGCCGCTGGTCGATGGGAAAAAGCTGATCGTGATGGCCGGCAAGCACGTGTTCGCGCTCGATAAGACCAGCGGTCAGGAAATCTGGAAATCGCTCGAAGAGAGAATGCAACACTGCTCGCCCCGGCTGGCAACGATCAACGGTCGAAAACAACTGCTCGCGCTGACCGGTCACAATCTGGTGGGGCTCTCGCTCGAAGATGGCGAGGAAATCTGGCGCCACGACGACGGCGGCCACGTCGCCACACCGGTCGTTGGGCCAAACAATCAGATCTTCATCGGCAGGGCCTACGGCGGCGGCAACCAAGTAGTCCGGGTCGATGGAGACACGGCCCGGCAAGTTTATAAGGGTAACACTATGGCCACGCACCACGCCACGGCCGTTTACTACGAAGGCCATCTGTACGGTTTTCACGACCGGCCCGGCATCTTCAAGTGCATCGACTTCGCCACCGGCGAGGAAAAATGGGTCACCCGGGCCGTGGGCAAGGGCAAACTGATTATCGCCGACGGGCAAATTATCCTGATCAGCGAGTCCGGCCGCCTGCTGCTCGCCCCCGTTTCGTCCAAAGAGTTTGAACCGACCGCCAAGATCCGTGTGCTCCAGGGAACTTGCTATACCGCGCCGACACTCGCCGGCGGAAAGCTCTATTTGCGCAGCAACCAAGAAATGGTTTGCATCGAGATGAAGGGGGCGAAGTGAACCGGAAAGAAAAAGGGGACAGGCGCATATATTGGGATGTTTAGGTTCTTTACGTGGAATTTAAGTTGCTGGCGCTCTTCGTCGGTTGGCCCCGCGTTCGCAGGGTTGGCACGGAGATATAATCTACTCAAATCTCCCAGCTTTACCAATATATGCGCCTGTCCCCTTTTTGATTTCGGCCACGGCGAGCTTGCCGTCCACACAACCCGCACCATCCGCGCCGTCGTAACAACATGGGCGGTTTTGGCCGGGGTTTTCGTTGCAGGCGACTTTGACGCGAAGATCGGACCAGGCGTTGTACGATGAATAGGGTGCAAGGGAAGAATAGGAAGTTCTTCTCCTGCAACCGTTTAGTTCGGCCGCGAATGATGGCACGGGGGTGACCGTCAGCGGCCGAGGATGAGTGACGATGACCGGATTCGGAACAGGACGGCCCGCGTGCAATCCACTCGGGCAGCGAGGGAATCTCCGCTCGCGGCCATCTGGGTGCCATGCCCGGTGGACTAGCTTCGCAAGTGGGTCGTCCTGTTTCTACCGGTTCACTTCTTTTGGTGACGCCCCGTTCAATCTGTACCGGTAGCTGAATCGGAAGAACTCAGGCGAGCGAGCCAGGGTCTGAATTCTTGCGAATCCAGCTACCAATCTCGGGTATTCCAATTTCTCGTAGCTGACGTTCTCGCCGCTTGCGTTCTTGCAAGCCGTTTCTGTATCAAGACTTGCGCCTCAACTACCTTTTCGAGAGGTGTGTTGAGTATCTGGCCCTTTTTTCGGCCATCTCGCTATAACCTATTGCCGTCGTCCTCGGCGGCTGTCAACAATGGGGTTCGGGCGCCATGGGCGGCCGATCGCCGCCGCGGTTTTCAATTTACCGCCTAACCCAAGTGTTCCGCCGTGAGTGTTCCATTCTCCGACGCCACCGCTACCGACGCCGCGCTGATGCGGCTTGTGCAAGAGGGACGTAGCGACCGCTTCGCGCTGCTGGTCGAGCGTTACGAGCGGCCGCTGTTGCGAGTCGCCCGCAGCCGGTTGGGCCGCGTTGATTGGGCGGAGGAAGCGGTGCAAGAGACGTTCCTGTCGGCGTTCAAATCGGCCCACACGTTCGACACTTGCTGCAGCTTCCGTACTTGGCTGTGGACCATTTTGATCAACCAGTGTCGCACGTCACATCGTCGCCGGGCTCGCGACGTTAGGGCAACCTCGTGGGACGGGCCGCATGCGCTGGAGGAACACGCCGGGGGCCTGCCGCGCCGTCTCGTTTCGGGCGAGCCGGCGCCGCTGGATCGCCTGCTGGCCAAAGAGCGGACCGCGCAGCTCGAGGCCATGCTGAGCCACTTGAGCGACGTGCAGGCCGACGCGGTGCGGCTGCGGTTCTTCGGCGGGTTGAAGTTTCACGAGATCGCCGAGACGATGGGCTGTAGTCTGTCGACGGCCAAGAATCGGGTCCGCTGGGGATTGATGAAGTTGACGGAGATGATCGGCGAGTTGTCGTGCAAGGCGCGCCGGGAACTTGCGCCGCTGGGGACTGGGGGAGTGGTGAGCTA